>SKXR01000218.1 GCA_007128275.1 Kiritimatiellia bacterium | reverse complement strand
GTTCCACGCCCACGCGCGGCATGGCGCCGAACAGATCGTTCATTTCCGACTCGTACGCGCGCACATCGCCTTGCACCCAGGCGTCGACGGCGGCCTTGATCTTCTCCTCCGCTTCTTCGGGGAAGGGCTGAACCGCATACACGATTTCCGGACGCTCGGGCGGCGCGGGTTCCTCGGGATCCTCGACCGCGGGCGGCGCCGGGCGGATGGCGGGATGTTCCTCACTCGCTACGGGCTGTTCGACTTCACGCAACAGGTAGAAGGCCCCGCCGGCCAAGGCCAACACGACCAGCGCCCCTATCAGCAGCGGCGTGCGCGACGATTTCTTTTCCGATCGGGCCGGCATCCCGTGCCGTTGACGCGCGACGCGAAGCGCCTCTTCCATATCCGCGAGCAGGGATTTGTAGGTCGGATAACGGCGTGAAGGTTCCTGTTCAAGCGTGCGAGCGATGACATCGGCCGTCTCGGGTTGCAGCGAGGGCCGGACGGAACGCAGACTGATGGCGGGACTCTTGAGCCGCGCCAGCACCACATCCTTGGCCGTCTCGCCTTCAAAGGGCGGATGGCCCGCCAGCACATGGAACAGCGTGGCGCCCAGGCTATAGATGTCGGCGCGCTGATCCTCTTTCTGCGAGCGCACCTTTTCGGGTGCGATATAATAGGGCGTGCCCCAGATCTCGCCGGGTTCCAAATGCTGCTGGGCGTGGAATCGGGCAAGGCCGAAATCCACGACCTTGGCGCGATGCTGTTTGTCGAACAGGATGTTCGCCGGCTTGATGTCGCCGTGAATCAATCCGATTTCGTTCGCGGCCTCCAAGCCCTGCGCAATTTGCACGCCGACTTCGAGGGTAAAGACTTCGTCCAGCGCCTTGCCGCCTTCGATCATCTCGTCGAGCCGTCCGCCGTCGACGAGCTCCATCACGATATAGAGTTGGCCGCGTTCCTGCCCGCAGGAATAGATTTGGACGACATGCGGATGGTTCAAGGCGGCGGCCGCGCGCGCTTCGCGCAGGAAATTCTCCGCAAACTTCTTGTCCTCGGCCAAATGCTTCTGCATCACCTTGATGGCCACGTACCGTCCCAGCGTCTGGTCGAAGGCGCGATACACCGATCCCATGCCCCCTTTGCCCATCTCCTTGATGAGCAGGAAAGCGCCCAGCCGCATCGGCGCCACCTGTTTCGTGTTGCATTTCGGACACACGATTTCACTGAACGGTTCCACGTCGCTCAGATCCATGTGGTGCCCGCATTTGGAACACGCCAACCGATCCACCCGATCGGCAATAATATCCATGGATTGTTTTTCCGCCACATTACACCTCAACGCCCGATGTGCACACCTTACCCCCACGGTTTGTCATCAGGCAATGCTGAACCTACACCAATATAGCGCGGTATGACACGAAAAGAATGCTGGCGCCCGGGATTTCATTCCGCTATGTTCTCCCGCCGCGTCGAATAGCCGTCGTGTCGTTTCAAGGAATATTGCACATGCAACCCCTCTTCATGGAATTGGGTCCCGTGACCCTGTACTGGTACGGAATTCTATTTTCCGCCGGCTTCTTGGCGGCGGCCATTCACTGGTCGTGTCTAAGCCGCCGGGTCGGGATGCCGCCCCTCTTCGGTGTGGAGTTGTGCGTCTGGGTCATGATCTCCAGCGTGGTCGGTGCGCGCCTCGCCTATCTCATCGCCAACTGGTCGCAGTTTGTGGATGCCCCCTTGCTGATCGTTCGGATTGATCGCGGAGGGCTGATCTTTTACGGCGGCCTGATCGGCGCCACCACGGCGGGCATTGTGCTGGCGCGTCTCCGCGCCATTCCCATCTGGCGGATGGCGGACTACGCCATCAGCGCGGTGCCGCTCGGCCACGCCATCGGACGGGTGGGCTGCCTGTTGAACGGCTGTTGCTACGGCGCGCCCAGCACAAGCTGGTGGGCCATCCCGCTCGACAGCGTGATGCGCCATCCGGTGCAAGTGGTCGAGGCCACCTACAATCTCGTCATCTATATTCTCCTCATGCAACTGTACCGGCATAAACACCGCGAGGGGCGCGTGTTCGCCGCCTATCTCGTGCTGTATCCGGCCGGCCGGTTTGCCCTGGAATACCTGCGAGGCGACCCGCGGCTGGGAGGCCTGACGCTGAACGCGGCCCAGGAATTGAGTCTGCTCTTTGTCGTCGCCGGCGCCCTTTTATGGTTTACGCTGCCCCGCAAACGGCATCATAATCCCCGGCATGCCCACGTACCACGTTGATGCCAAGGACGCCGGGACCCGGCTCGATCGCTGGCTCAGCCACACCTGCGCCGATCTTTCCCGATCCCGCATTCAGCAACTGATCAAATCCGGGCACGTGCTGCTGAACGGACGCGCCTCCAAAGCGCATCATCCCCTGGCGGAAAGCGACGTCATCACGCTGGAACCGCCGCCTCCCGTCGACATCGCCGCCCAACCGGAAGACATCCCCTTGGATGTGGTATACGAGGATGACGCCGTCTTGGTGTTGAACAAGCCGGCGGGGATCGTGGTGCACCCGTCCGCAGGACACGAGGGCGGCACGCTGGTGAATGCGCTGCTGCATCATTGCAAGGATCTCGCGGGGATTGGCGGCGAACTGCGCCCGGGCATCGTGCACCGACTGGACAGGGACACCAGCGGGGTCATGATCGTTGCGAAAACGGAACACGCCATGCAGTCCCTATCCCGCCAGTTCAAGGAACGCCGGGTCAAGAAAGGGTACACGGCTCTTGTGCGGGGGCATGTGGTGCCGGAGAACGGCGATATCGAAACCTTGATCGGCCGAAATCCGCATAATCGCAAAAAGATGAGCGCCCGCGTGGACGCCGGTCGCACGGCGCGCACGCGTTATGCCACCGTCGAAACCTATCAGGACGCGTCACTGCTGGACGTGACGATTGAAACGGGACGGACCCATCAGATTCGCGTGCACATGGCGCATCTCGGCCATCCGATTCTGGGCGACCGCGAGTATGGACGCGCGCGTACGCTGCCGGGCGACGTTCACGTGGATCGACAGATGCTGCACGCCACCCGCCTCGCCTTCGAGCATCCCACGCACGGCGCGGCGCTGGAATTCGGCGCGCCGCTGCCGGACGATATGCGGGAGCTGATACGGAAGCTGCGCACGAGGTAGCAGAAGGGGGCAGGGTTCAGGACGGAAACGGAAACCGAAGCGTACTTGAAACTTGTCGCTTGAGCCTTGTGACTTGAACCTTCCGGGCGTGCGGACGGTGGAAGTATCAAGGTTCAAGATTCAAGGGACACTGAATCCTGAATCCCCGCATTCTTCATTCGGCATTCGGCAATCGGCAATCGAAAATCCCAGCCGGCCCCTGAACACTGAACACTTCTCTTCCTACGGTCCCATCCCGATAAACTGGTACGCGCTACTCTGCTGAACGCGGGGGGACCAGTTGGAAATCATCATCACGGGGAATTCAGGATTGACGCGTTCTTCCCGAGCAAATTGCTGGTCCCCCTGCGATCGACCACTACGGACATGTTCCGCCAACGAGCGTTCCGACGTGTGAATGGAGGGCAAGTGCGATGCGGAAAATATGTGTAAACCGAGCAACGCCATGAACAGGGCCGCCATGCTGAACCGGAACGCCGGAAGCGTTGTCCCCCAGAGCCCATCCCACGCCGTGGTTCCGGCTTCCTCCTGCAGGGCCGCCAAGCGGCTCCGCACCGCGTTGGCGCACCGCTCCAACATCTGCTCGTCGGGAAGCTCGTGACGCTTCAACGCGATCAATGCCGACACCCGGCGCATGTGCGTCCAGAACGCGCGGCACTCCGGGCACGCCTCCAAAGCCTCCCGCAACCGGGCGGGCAATTCCTCGTCACAGGTGTAGGCCATCAGTCTCTTCTTCGTTTTCGCGCATCGGCACTTCATGGGGTATACTCCGACAATTCACCCTGTAATTGTTGTCTCGCATAGAACAGCCGCGACCGCACGGTTCCGGACGAACAACCCAGCATTCTTCCAATCTCGTCGTGCGGCACTCCTTGGATGTCGTGGAGCACAACGACGGCCCTATGCTTCTCTGACAGGGTCTGCAGGGCGGCGTTCAATTTTTCCTGCAGCTCCGAGAGCGACGCGTCGCGAAAGGGGGATTCCCGGGACGAAAGCTCGATGTACGCGGGATCCGCCTCTACGGCGCCGTTCATGTCGTGCAGGCTCAACGCGGACCGATTCCGTCTTTTCTTGAGGAAATTGATGGTCCGGTTGATGGCAATCCGATAGATCCACGTATAAAAGGAAGATTTCCCCTTGAATCGCTTCAGGACCTTGTAGCCCTTGAGAAACACCTCCTGCACCAGATCCTCGGCATCCTGCTGATTGCCGGTCATATTGTACACCAGACCGTAGATCTTTCCCTGGTGCCGGCGCATCAGGGTGCTATAGGCGGCCACATCGCCACCTTGCGCCCGCTTGACCAGGACCACATCCGCTTCGCCCCCCTCTTCCGGGGGCAACGCCTCCGCCGATCTCGCTTTGACCTCGTCACTCATGGAATACTCCGCCCCGCATTAGGCGAAGGTTATAGCACACCCCCCGAAATCGATACAATGAAGAGATTGGGCAGACCGCGGTGAAGCGGCGCATATTCGCAGGGTTGCGTAAATCATTGGAAAGAATGACGAAATACCCTCGACACACTTTCCCCTATACACTTTTCGCTCCGGCAGCTAATCTACAAACTGGAGGATGAGGATTCCATTAACCATTAGCACGCGTTGTTGCATGCCTGTGAAGACCCTCTTGGTCTGCACATGCATCTTTCTTCTGGACAGCTCCGCCGCGTGGGCGCAGCGCCCGCCGCTCCCCGAACAAGCCCTACCCATCGAACACGACGGCTTCGCGCGCTCCTTTGAGATTGCGCGTGATGAAGTGTGGATCGCGGACACCGTAGAGCGGTTGCCCCAACCACGGCCTACGGCGAGCGCGATCCGTGATCACGCCATGGCGCGCGCACGCGCCCTGGACAAACCCGCCGCACTGGTTCTGTATGAAGTCGGCGTCGAACGCACGGACCAGACGCGGCGCGTCCTTACCCATGAGGTCGTGGTCCGGCTGGCAAAGAACGCCGATCCGACCGTCATCGCCGACGACGTACAGGCCTCCGCCTTTGTCACCCCCGAATACGCGCGCGGCTACGCGGTCTTTCAGGCCGAGGACGCGCTCGGCGCGGCGTTCGAGCTGGCGGAACGGTTACGCGCGCATCCCGACGTCCTATCCGCCGACCCCCTGCTTGCGCGACTTCGTTTCAAGCGATACATCCCCAATGACCCGCTATTCTCCGATCAGTGGCATCTCCGCAACACCGGCCAAGGCGGCGGGACCGTCGGCATCGATATCCGCGTCACCAACGTCTGGGCGCAGGGCTATTTGGGCGACGGCCTCATCATCGGGATCGTCGACGACGGGGTGCAATACACCCACCCCGATTTGAGTCCGAACTATGAGCCCGCCTACAGCCGGAACTGGAACGGCGCGCCGGGCGGGCTGTACGATCCCGCGCCCACCACAGGCGGCTCGTGGCCGGACGATCACGGCACACCGTGCGCCGGTCTGACCTCCGCGCGCGGCAACAATTCCGTGGGGGTATCCGGTGTCGCGCCCCTCTCGCAATTCTCCGGCCTGCGACTCATCGCCGGGGCCGTGGGAGACAGCGAAGAGGCCGAGTCCGTCACCTACAGCAACCAGCACCTCTATGTGAAGAGCAACAGTTGGGGCCCCAGCGATAACGGACAAACCATGGAAGCGCCCGGCTCGCTCACCCGGGCCGCTTTGTCGAACAGCACCGTCACCGGACGCGGCGGGCTCGGCACGATTCATGTGTGGGCCGGGGGCAACGGGCTCGATAACAACGACAACGCCAATAACGACGGGTACGCCAACTCCATCTACACCATCTCGATCGCAGCCGTAGGCAATGACGGACAACAAGCGTGGTACAGCGAACCCGGCGCCTGCCACATCGTCACCGGCCCTTCCAGCGGCAATGGGCACGGCATCTACTCCACCTCGCTCATGGGCCAAGGAAACACCGGAGGCGGCGATTACACGTCCTCGTTCGGCGGAACCTCCGCCTCCTGTCCCATCGCCGCCGGCGTTGTCGCCTTAATCCTGGAGGCCAACCCAAACCTCGGCTGGCGCGATGTGCAGGAAATCCTCATCGCCACCGCGCGACAGATTAATCCGGGCGACAGCGATTGGACCACCAACGCGGGAGGATTCACGTTCAACCACAAATTCGGTTCCGGCCTGATCGACGCCAACGCCGCCGTGGCCGCCGCCCTGACCTGGACCAATCTCGGCCCGCAAGTCATTGTGTCGTCGAACAAGACGAGTCTGGGCCTCTCCATCCCCGACAACAATGCCACGGGCGTCAGCACCTCGTTCAGCATCACCAACAACGTGCGCGTCGAACAGGTAACGATCACGCTCGGCATCTCCCATGCGCGACGTGGACAGCTCGAAATCTTTCTGACGTCGCCCGGCGGAACCGAAAGCCGGCTTGCGGAAGTGCGCAGCGACAACAACGCGCATCCGTCCAGCTGGACCTATATGACGGTACAGAACTGGGGAGAATCGGCGCAGGGCGTCTGGACCGTACGCGTGGCCGACCGCGTATCAAGCACCACGGGATCGTTGAACGACGCAAATCTTGTCCTCTTCGGCACCGACGACGGGCCGCCCGCCTCCGACGAGCCGCCCGTGCTCCAGCCGATCGGCAACCGCAGCACCGTGGTCGATGCATCCCTTGCATTCACCGTTACGGCAACAGACCTGGTCGACCACGATGTCATTACCCTGACCGCCAGCAACCTCCCGCCTTGGGCCACCTTCCCGTCCACGTCCGCCGCCGGGACCGTCCAACAAACCTTCTCCGGCACGCCGACCGCCACCGGTACGTGGGTGACCACGTTCCACGCTTCCGACAAGGACGGCGTGGACAGCGAAACCATTACCATCACCGCGCATCCCTTCATCGCATCCAACTTTGTCGGCGTACTCGATGAATCGTTCGACACAGGCTTGCCGGCCGGCTGGTCCGTCACTACAAACGGGCACGCCACCGCCTATTGGCGCTTTGACAACCCCAGCAATCGAGTCAACTATGTCGGCGGCTCCGACCCGTTTGCCATCGCCGACAGCGATTACGCCGGATCGGTGAACATGGACACATCACTGCAAACGCCTCCGATGAACCTACTCACGCTGTCAGAGGTCTTTGTCGAATTTAGATCGGATTTCTATGTGTACGAACAGGCCACGGGCGATGTGGACGTGAGCGTGAACGGATTGAACGGGCCGTGGATCAATGTGTGGCGGCGAACGGCGGACGAATGGGGAACCCTCGAAGTCGTGGACCTATCCGCGCACGCGTCAGGCCGAACCAATGTCGCTGTCCGTTTCCGCTATCACAACGCGAACTTCGATTGGTGGTGGCAAGTCGACGACGTCAAGGTGTACGGCTATGAAGTCGATTCCGACGGCGACGGCATTCCCGACGCGTGGGAGTTGCATTACTTCGGCGACCTCGAAACGGCTGACGCCGCGTCCGATTTCTCCGGCAACGGGTTTCTGGATTAT
>SKXR01000086.1 GCA_007128275.1 Kiritimatiellia bacterium | reverse complement strand
CTCGACCCTCCAAGGGTGTGGGTCGTGCAGATTGGGTCGGTCTCGCGTAGCTCGACCCTCCAAGGGCAAGGGTCATGCACATGGAGGGCGGAACTATGCGACGCCGGGCAAGACGGTCTCGCGTAGCTCGACCCTCCAGGGGTGTGGGTCGTGCGGATTGGGACGGTCTCGCGTAGCTCGACCCAGGGGCGGAATGGCGTGGTGGAGAGCAATACATGATACAACGTTCGACAGTATTCGGGATCATGATCGGCCTGGTCGTCTGGGGATGGGCTTGTATCGGCGTCCACGCCGAACATGCCGACCGGCCCGGCGTGGATAAGCCGGACCTGCCGCCCTTGGACATCTACCTGCTGATCGGCCAATCCAATATGGGCGGGCGAGCCCCCTATGACGAGGCTGAGGCCGGTATTATTCCCCGATGCTATTTGCTCAATGACTACGACAAATGGGAGCCGGCCCAGAATCCGTTCAACCGCTATTCGTCGATCGAGCGCGAGGACGTGCCCAACAAATTGGGGATTGGATACACCTTCGTAACGACCATGCTGGAGCATGATCCGGACGCGCATATCGGAATCATTGTCAACGCGCGCGGCGGCGCCAGCATGAAGTACTGGGAGAAGGGCGAGTGGGCCTATCGGGAAGCGGTCCGCCGAACTGAGATCGCGCTTGAGGCCGGTACGCTGAAGGGCGTCTTGTGGCATCACGGCGAGGCCAATCGCGGGGACAACCGCTACCTTCGCCGTCTGGCGACTTTCGTAGGGGACTTGCGGGCGGAATTCGGCATGCCGGATTTGCCTTTTGTGGCCGGCCAAATCAAGGACCCCGGCGTGGTAAACAGGCAGATCGCCCGACTCCCGAACCGGGTCCCGTACACCGCGTATGCGCCCATCGACGGGTTGACGACCTTCGACCGGTCCCACTTTGACACGCGCAGCATCAGAATAATGGGACGCCGCTACGCGGAATTGATGATCGAACTCCAGGAAGCGCGTGCCGCGCACACGTCCGATTGACAGCAGCGGGCCGACCGCCTACCCTTCCGCCATTGTCGGGCCAGATACGACACACGCTAAAGGATACTCTTTTGAGCTGGAAATTGTGAAAGATCGATGACGCTGCTTGTTAACGAAAGAAAATTCACTGCGCACAGTCTGGACACGGACAGGGCATTGACCTTGGTCGGGCACTTCTGTGAGCCCGATCCCGTCTACCCGCGCGGCCGGGTCAACAGCATCTACTTCGACACCCTGCACCTTGCCACCTTCAAGGAGAAGAT
This sequence comes from Kiritimatiellia bacterium, assembly GCA_007128275.1. Lineage (GTDB taxonomy): Bacteria > Verrucomicrobiota > Kiritimatiellia > SLAD01 > SLAD01 > SKZA01. The sequence goes on along the minus strand of SKXR01000086.1, from coordinate 6,357 downwards.
TGAAGGCGATACGACGAAACGGAAGTACCGGCTCCGCTGGTACGACGTGCCCGGCGACCATCCCGGCGCCGAGCTGACCGCATTTCTGGAGATCAAATATCGGTACGGCAGCGCACGCGACAAGATCCGTAAGACGTTGCCCGTGCGGAAGGATTGGATCACCACCTGTCCCCTCCACGATCCGGACATCGTGCGTCTGCTCTACGAGCATGCCACCGAGATGGAGGACAACATCCCGCTGAACCTTTATCCCGCGGTCTGCATCTCCTACGATCGTCACCGCTTCATCTGCCGGCGCACCGGCATCACGGTCTGTGTGGACAGCGATATCCGCGCCGACCGTGTGAGCCCCGAACTGTTTCCCGAGACGCCGCCGTTCAGTCTAAACACCGTGCTGTGCGAGTTCAAGGGCCCGGGCTTTCCCGATCTTCCGTGGGCGGGCAGCCTGTATCACGCGGGATTCCGCATCCGCAGCTTTTCCAAGTACGGGGAATGCATTCATCAGATCAAACATGCCGGCGCCCCAACGGTCATTCGCATGAGCATTTAACAAGAAGGAGACACAGCATGGACAACGAAAGAATACTGCGCGCGCTCGAGGATTTCCAGGGCGTACAAACTCAAATGGATTCGGGCCTGTTTCTATTGGCCATCCTCACCACCCTGGTCGCATCGTTTATTGCCTCGGGCTTCTACCGGTTCTTTTACGAAAGCCGCGCCACAGGCAGTCAGGTGCACCGGGCTTTTCCCCTGCTCGGCATCTCCATCACCACCCTTTTCATCGGCATCCAGATATCCATCCCGCTTTCCCTCGGCCTGCTGGGCGCCCTGTCGATTATCCGTTTCCGGACACCGATCAAGGAACCGGAAGAGATCGGGTTCATCATGCTGGTGATTGCTGCGGCCATTTCCTCCGCCACCATGAATTTCCGCTTCATCGTTGTGCTTTATGCCGTGGCCTTTGCCGCCCTGGTCCTCATTCGCGGCGCGCGCACCTGGCGATTCCTGCGTCGCGACGGCGTGCTGGTATTGACCCTTCCCGACGACAACGCGGAGGAAGGCATGCAGCAGATTGCGGCCTACTTGAAGGGCAACATCAAACGCAGCCGACTCGAAAGCACTTCCAGTCGCGACGGCGTGACCAGCCTGCAAATGTCGTTTTCCGGGCTGAAGACGGATGTCGCGGATTTGCAGTCAGGCCTCCGCAATTCCGCTCCCGTCAAGTCGATCAACGTCTTTCTGGACCGGCCCGGCGGAATCCGCTGATGGGAGTATGACGCGCTTTCTTTTCAAGGCGGCCCTGCTGCTGCTCCTCGTCTGGGTAGCCGCCGGGCTGTATCTCTCCGACCGGCTCCTCTTTGAACGGCCGGAACGGCGCCTTACCCATTACCGCGACAAGTTGAGCGAAGCGATCCGGGAAACCCATCCGGTCGCGTTCCTGATGACGTTCGACGAGCCGGACCTGCGCGAATGGGTGCATGGCGTGGATGCACTCGGTGTCAACGTGGAGGCCGTTCCTGCCCGGCACGGGCGGGGACGGCAACTGGCCGGCACCCGATGGAGTTATATTCAGTCGCCGATCAACTGGCGCAACGTCCATCCCTCCTTTTCGATCTGCATGTGGATCAAACTGTTGCCGCCTTCCGAGGAACAGGACCTTATGTTTGCCACCATGCAACAGCGACGAACCGGCCTGCGCCTGGAGGACGGACAATTGACGTTCTACATCCCCGCGCCGGGGTACGACCAAACCATCGCCTATCCTTTCACACGCTGGGGCGAATTCGTCCACATTACCGCCACCGCCGACCCGGAAACAGGCGTCGCGCGCCTGTACGAAAACGGCGTACTGATGACGGATGGCCCGATTGATACGGTCGACTTCCCAAATCACAACATCGAGTTCGGCACGCGCCGCTGGTATGTGATGCGCGATCCCCTGCACGCGGTCCTCGACGAAACCGTGATCTGGAACAAGACCCTGCCGGAAAAGGAGGTCCAGCGCCTGTATCGGACCCGGCGTTCCATCCTTTCCGAACTCAGTCCGCGCTATTATCTTCGGTATCGCTTCCTTAGCACGCTGGAGCGCGGCGTAAAACAGGCCGTGCGCTACATCGATTATTTCAATCCGCGCCTTCACCACGCGCGCGCGGAAGCGGCGGATCTTCCCGCGATTCATTTGAATATACGTAATCGACACGTCCGCCACTTCAACCTCGAACACCATCACAGCCGGCTCAGCGGACGGCGTACAGCCAACGCCGCCGACTTCAAGAGCATCGAGTTCGTGTACGGCGGTCGGGCCGCACGCGGCGAGCTCGCGCTCGACGGCAGTGACACGGCCTATGGCGCGTCGCCCCGTCGTCCCTTCATCCTTGAAACGGGTGACGCACCGATCGACGGCATGCGCAGCGTGCGCCTGACCCCGCCCGAAGACGCCGAATGGTTGAAGCCGCTGCTCGATGCCCGGGTGGCGCGTCATCTTGCGCTCCCCCATACCAAGAACGGACTCTGTCGCTTGTACGTCAACGGGGAATTCGTCGGCCTCTACTACTACGAGGACGACACCCGCCGGGCGGTGGCGCCCGAATCGGGTCGCGCGTTCATGCGCGGACCGCAATCGGTCATGGACCGGCTCTTTGTCTTCCAGAGCCTGATCCGGCATCAGGACGCGCCGCGCGGACCGCCGCGGGACGGCGTTCCACTCACCAAGGAAACCTTGCTGGCCCTCTACGACGCGTTATCGGCCGAGGTCATGCCCCTGCTCCTGAACGATATGCACGCCCCGTTTAGCGGCCGCGAACTGCGTTACCGACTGGCACGGCAACGGGAACAGATCGCCGACTGGTGGACCCCCGCCCAAAGCGAGACGTCTAGCGAAGAGGTCGCCGCCTATCTCTCTTCGTTTATGTTTCTCGGGGCCAATCCGTCGCCATGGTATGTGCGCGAGGACCTGGACCTCGAGATTATGGCGCTGCCCGGCGTCTCGCTTGCCTGGAGCAGCTCACATCCGGAAATCATCAGCGCGACCGGACAAGTCATTCAGCCCCCGGGCGACCTGCCTGTCGGCGTCACGCTCACCGCGCAGGTCAGCGACGGGACATCGACCGCCACCCGCGAATTCGATCTGCGCGTGATGCCCGAAACCCCGCGCGTACCGGCCATGATGCTCTATGTCAACGACAGCCTGCAGAAATCGCGCCGCGTGGACGCGCGCGTGGAGCGCTACGACGGCAGCAGTCATACGCCGCAGGTGCTGCGCGCCTTCCAAGGCAGTCGCGGAGGCGTCAAGTTCCGGGGAAACACCAGCTTCTGGCAGCAGCGCATACGGCGTCTGCCGGACTTTCGATTGCGTAAAATGCCGCTATCCCTGCGCTTCGACGGGCCGCACCATCTGTTGAACGAGACCGCGACGCGGCATGTATACTTTGCAAGCGGCTATTCGGACACGACCCTGACCCGCAACAAGTTCTCCTACGACCTGTTCAAGGCCCTGTCGGAGGACAATGCGCCGCGCTATGCGGCCGAGGTGGAATGGAACGAGGTGTTTGTGAACGGTCATTATCAGGGCCTGTTCGAAATGTGCACCCGGATCGATCGCCACCTGCTGGGCTATGCCGGTTTTGATGAAAGCCAGGCATCGCCGGCGGTGCTCTATAAGTTCGAAGGCGCGGGCAATAACTTTGCGCGGCCGAACGTCAACGCCATCACTCAGAAAAGGCCCCCGCGCTTTTACGGCTATCATTGGGCACCGTACCGGCAATTGGTCCGGTTAGTTCGCGAACCGGACGGGGCCGTATTCGCCGCGCAGGTGGAGGAGATGGCCGATGTGGATGCCGTCATGGATTATCATCTCCTGTTGAACCTGACGGAGAACGTAGACGGCATCAACGTAAACCTGTATCTCACGCGCGATGCCGCGAACGACGCCAAACTGTTCATTGTCCCGTGGGATTATGACAAGACCTTCTATCCCCGCCCTCGCCATCGCTGGTTTTCCAACGCGTTGACGTCGCGCCTCATGGCGGACGGGCGCGACTATCCCGCACGCATGGCCGCACGTTGGGAAGGCCTGCGGGCCGAGGCCCTCTCCGACGAGGAGGTCCTCGCCAGGATCGACGCCATGGAACGCCGGCTGGACGGCTTCATTCAATGGGATTCCATCCACTGGGACCATCAATACTGTGAAGGGCGACCGTTCGATGAACAGATGCAGATGTTGCGCGAACGGGCGATGGATCGACTCGCGCATATGGACGAGTACATCCCGCGATTGGCGGATGAAGCAGAACCGGATGTATTCGATCAGGACGAGCGCGAACGGGTGGAAGACTGAACATGCGGCGTCGCATAGCTCCACGCGGCCGCCGGATCATTCCTCGTACACATCCTCGTCCTCATCCGATCGGTCGAGCAACGCGTCAAAGCGGTCCGGGACATGGTCCCCCGCGGCGCGGTCGGCGATTTCCCGGTCCAGATAGGCGGCGCGTTCGAGCGCGTTCCTGCGCACATACTCCACCAGTTCGGCGTGCGTCGCGCCCGCGTTGTATCCCCAGCGATCATACTCCCATTCCGCATAACCCGCCAGTTGCGCCTCCATGTCGTCCAACTGTTCGCGCAGGCGATCGTCATGCAGCGGGCCTTCGCGCAACACGTTCCAGCGCGAATGCAATAGGCCATAATAATTCGGATAATCCCGTTGTAATCGACGAAACAGGTTATTGGCATACCAGGAGTAGCGATTCTCGAACGTGGAATCGAAATCCCACGGAACCATCACAAACCTTCCCCCCGGCCCGGGTTCGCGCATTAGAATATCGTGCACATGATAATTAAAAGGCCACCCGTTACGGTTCTCCGTGAAGTTCAACAGAATGTGATAGTCGATGAAATTGGCCAAGTCCATCCAGTTTTCGAAATCGTCGACGAACTCGTCCGCTGAAGGCGTCTCGATAAACTCCAACAACGCGCGATAGCGTTCAAAGTCGTGGCCGTGCCGGCGTGCGGGATACACGGTGCGCATGTCCATGTGTTCACCCGTCGTCCATAGACGGATGTTCTCCCGTTTATAGATCAGCGCCTGATGCGGGTCGTCCGGGTCATAGGAATCGTATCCGAACATCCGGCGCTGCACCCGGGTACTCATCTCAATCAGGCAATGATATCGGCCGTTGATAAAGACCTCGACCCACTGCACTTCCGGCGCATAGCGTGGGTTCCCCTCTGAAGCAAAGGAACGGAACAGATCGTACGACAGCTTGTTCCGGACAAGAGCCGGATCGCGGGGACCGTTGATCAGATGGATATGCTTGGTGGTTGTATCGTCCAGCCAATAATGCGGCTCATCCAGTCGAATGGAGAACGCCTTTCTTCGCGTCCAGTAGCCGGTGTGCCCCCGATGACTGATTCCGCCTCGCGTGCCTTGTGAGGCGCTGTACGAGCGGACCTCGGCGTCCGGCCCCGCCGGATACAAGTTCAGCACGGCATCCACGCGCCGCGCTTTCTTCACGGTTTCGTTCACATAGATCATCAAGGCCGGAATCTTGCCCTGTTCCGGGACCACCCGGAACCGCAAGGTCTTGTTCCGCGTTTCATCGCCCGCGTGAATCGTCGCGGTCAACTCGACGCCCACAGGACGGTCACCTTGCGGACGGGTCACCCGCCCGTCCGCCGTCAACAGGTCCGGTCTCGATGAGGTCCACTGCATGTCCACGCCGGGAAGGTCCAATACGTTCAAGTCCAGGTCGTGCAGGAGATAGAACGGTGACGGATTCTCGCCCAGCACCATGTATGCGGTCAGGGTCGCGTGCGCCTTCTTGGCCGGACTCCAGTTATCCGGCGCCAGCGGCCATTGCTTCAACAGATTACGCCGATCCCATTTCAAACGATGCAGGATCTCCCGGCTATTCAACGCGCTGTAAATGTCATTCACAAACAGCGCCCGGGTTTCTTGTTCCACTTCATCATACAAGTGAAACAAGTCCTCCTCGCTCAACGGGACGGCACTCGAAAGCGGAATGCGCCTTATCGGTTCGCGTGGACCGAATTCACGGAACAAGGAGTGCCAGTCGGCGGCGCGCGTCGGCCCCATCGGATACGTGGCGCCGACACCCGGGAACACCCCCATTTGGCTGTAGTCCTCATAATAATAGATGCCGACCGACTCACCGTTGATCCGTAATCGGCACAACCCGTTGGATACGGAAGGGATGTTGAGCGCTGTCGCCACCCGCGATTCCAGCAAGGGCTGGACAAACCCCGCGTCCTCCGGCGGAATCAGGCGGATGCGGGACAGCCCCCCCCACACATCTCCCCCCTCGACGTGCAGGACATACGACGGCCGTCCTTCCCGCGCGT
>SKXR01000163.1 GCA_007128275.1 Kiritimatiellia bacterium | reverse complement strand
CGCAGAAGGAATTCTTCACGTACGGGACCCTCATGAACTTTCTCAGTCTCGGCGTCTTCGCGCTGGTGGCGTGGCTGTATTGGCCGCTGATCGGGCTGCGATAGACCGGCCAAACTGGCGGAGAGGGAGGGATTCGAACCCCCGAGACGCTATTCACGCCTACGCGAACTCCAATCGCGCGCTTTCGTCCACTCAGCCACCTCTCCTGATAGGGAACCCAAAGGAGCGGTACTCATAACAGATGCACCGCATAAAGGTCAACCCACACGGTGCATGGACTGCGCGATTGGCGGCCCGGTGCGTCCCAACCAACAACGGCTTGCATCTCCGCCCAACTATCGCCATGCTAGGTCCCGATTAAGGAGAACAGCGCATGAAAGGCATTATTCTAGCCGGGGGATCGGGGACGCGGTTGTATCCCATCACCCAGGTGGTGAGCAAACAGCTCCTGCCCGTCTACGATAAACCCATGATCTTCTATCCACTGTCGGTTCTGATGCTGGCGGGGATCCGGGATATTCTGATCATTTCCACCCCGCAGGATTTGCCGTTGTTTAGAAAACTACTGGGCGACGGAACCCAGTTGGGATTGAACCTGTCCTACGAAGAGCAACCGAAGCCCGAAGGCTTGGCGCAGGCCTTCATCATCGGGGCGGACTTTATCGGACAAGACTCTGTGGCGCTGGTTTTGGGCGACAACATTTTCTTCGGTCATAGTCTGCACGCCATTCTGAAGAAGGCCGGTGACTTGAAGGAGGGGGGGCTGGTGTTCGGCTATCTGGTCAAGGATCCGGAACGGTATGGCGTGGTGTCCTTCGATTCCACGGGGAAGGTACTCGACATCGAGGAGAAGCCTGCGGAGCCGAAATCGCGGTATGCGGTGCCGGGCCTGTATTTCTATGACAACGAAGTGGTGGAGATTGCAAGAAATCTGAAACCGTCCGCGCGCGGGGAGTTGGAGATCACGGATTTGAACCGCGTTTATCTGGAGAAGGGCGCCTTGCAGGTAGAACGGTTGGGCCGCGGATTCGCCTGGCTGGATACGGGCACGCACGAGTCCCTGTTGCAGGCGTCGAACTATGTGCAGACGATTGAAGAACGGCAAGGCTTGAAGATGGCGTGTGTGGAGGAGATCGCTTTCCGCAAGGGCTGGATCACCGCGGATCAATTGCGGGGGCTGGCCGGGCCGTTGTCCAAGAACGAGTATGGCAGGTATCTGCGGGATATCGCGGATCATCCGGAGTGGTAATATGGCGGGACTGGAAGTGATCGAGGGGAACTTGCCGGGCGTGCTGTCGATTCGGCCGCGCGCATTTCCTGATGTGCGCGGGTTCTTTACGGAGACCTACCACGCGGATAAGTATCGCGAAGCGGGTATTGACCGCGCGTTCGTGCAGGACAATTTTTCCTTTTCTAAGGCGCGCGTCTTGCGCGGTCTTCATTATCAGCGGAAATACCCCCAAGGGAAGCTGGTCTATGTGGTGCAGGGCGAGATCTTCGATGTGGCCGTCGATATCCGGCGCGGTTCGCCGACGTTCGGTCAATGGGAAGGGCACACGCTGTCCGGCGAAAATCATCATCAGTTGTATGTCCCCGAAGGCTTCGCCCACGGCTTCGTGGTGCTGAGCGAGACGGCGGCGGTCATGTACAAGTGCACGGACCTCTACCGGCCCGACGACGATTGCGGTTTGCTTTGGAACGACGCCGGGCTGGGGATCGACTGGCCGGTCACAACGCCGGTGTTGTCCGAGAAGGATGCGTCGCTTCCCGCGCTGGTCGATCTCACGGAAGAGGATCTCCCGGAATTCGCGCATGCATGACGAACCCCAAGAGCTTTACCTCTACGGATGCGGCGGCCACGCCAAGTCCGTGATCGGCGTCTTGGAGGCGCAAGGGCGCTATGTCGTCGCCGGCATCCTCGACGATGATCCGTCGCGCCGGGGGACACAAGTGCTCGGGTACGACGTGGTGGGCGACATGACGGCGCTGCCCGCCTTGACGGACGGCGACGTCTCCTGCGCCTTCGTGACGATCGGCGACAACAAGGCGCGGGGCGAGGCCGCCGCCCGTCTGGCGGATGCCGGATTGACGCTGGCGACGATCGTGCATCCCTCTTCCTTCGTCATGCGCGAGGTGGCCCTGGGCATCGGAGTGTTTCTGCACGCGCATACGGCTATCGGGGCGGAATGCGTGATCGGAGACCACGCCCTCATCGGGCACGGGGTGGGATTGGGGCATGAAAGTGTGGTGGGGCGATGCGCGCACCTGGCGGCGGGAGTCGTCGTCGGGGGCAACGCGCATATCGGCGATTACTCGCTGATCGGGATGGGCGCCGTGCTCATGCCCGGCGTTCGCGTCGGGCGCCATGTCACGGTGGCCTCCAATTCGGTGGTGAGCAAGGATCTACCGGACCACACGGTTGCAGCGGGCATGCCGGCGCGCCAAGTGCGCACGACACGCTAGCCGCCCGTTGAAAGAGTCAGGTAAGCGGCCGCCGAAGCGTGACACAGGCATCTTGCCTGTGTCTTTTGTCTTGGTCCGGCCAATGTGCCAGGACTCACAGGCTGGAAGCCTGCGCCACTCTTAAGGTATAGGTGACCGCTTATCCGGTAATGGCGGGATCCGGCGGCGTGGGAATCCTTTTCTCCGCTTCACGCATGCGCCGTCGTCCCGGCGTGAGCAGGTCGAATAGTTCGTATGCGCCGCCCCAAGCCCCCATGATGAGAATGGCGATGAAGGAAAGCATGGAGAAGGCGACGGCGCTTTCGGGGACGATCCCGTACGGGGCGAGCATCAGGAGCAACGCGCCTTCACGCACGCCGAGTCCGGAAAAACTGATGGGGATCAGGATCAACATGTAAACGACCGTGCGCACCCAGGCAATGGCGGCGAACGACAGGTCGAGCTCCAGCGCCTGTGCAAACAGATAGTAGAAATACAAGGTCATGAAGCGCGACGCGATCGTCCAGACCCAAATCCGCACATGGGTCTTGGCATTCAAACCACTGAACCGGTCCGCCGAAACGGCGAGTTTCTGGAGGTATTCACGTACACGGAACGGCACGAAGGCCGGTAGTCGACCATAGATCCAGCGGGACCAGCGTCCGTTGAACGCCACCGCCCAGAAGAGGATCGGCGCGATCAGGGAGAGCAGCAACACCAAGGCCGCCGGCACCGCGTAGGGATGCGCCATGAACATCGGGTCCAGCGCGACGAACAGCAGCGCCAGTAACGCCATGGTCATGGTGCCGATCACACGGTCGTACATGATGACGTTGAACGCTTCCATGGGCTTGTTGTCGTGCCGCGCCAGTTTATACCAGCGGATGACGCCGCCCCCTACGCCGCCCGGCAGGATCAGCTTGTAGAACGACGTCACCGCCGAGATCCGGAAGATGTCATGGACTGAAAGTGTCAGGCCCTGTCGAGCGGTGAGGATCCGTGTCTTGACCGAGTTGGCCCAGTGGTTGACGACCATGACGAGGTAGGCGGCGGTCAGCAAACCGGCGTGGGCTGCGAGCAGCGTGTCCAGCACGCCGCTGAACGGGATACGCGAGAATATCCAGATCAAGATCCCTGCGCTGACGCTCAGCTTGAGCATAAACATCAGCACGGATGTAATGGTGCGCGGCATCGTCATGAGCGTTCTATACGTCGGATATACCCAGCCTCAAGGCCCTCCTCGTATCGGCTTGCGGGGGAATATGCAAGTCTGCATTGTGCAGGTCTGATAATATCCAGCTTGAAGTATGCCGTGTTTTCTGTTTTCTAGCATTCTAGAATGCGCGATCAAGAAAGCAAACGCGAACGTGATGAAGAGGAGGTTATGATCGAATCCAAGGATGGCCGGGACGGAGTAGGCGGCCCCGCGGTCGGCATCGCGGGTCGGATTGTCCGAAGGCGGATGGTCCCGATACTGCTCGGCGCGGTTTTGATGACCGGGGCGATTATCGGGCTGCTTCGCGTATTGCCGGTCAGTTACTCGGCGGAAATGATCCTTGATGTGGGGGACTATCCCATTCTCGTGAACGAAGAGGCGCTGCCTGTTCGCTCCCATTTTCGGCTCGTCCGTTCGGCTCCGTTCCGGGAAAAGGTCATGGCGCGTCTTCAGCAGGATGATCCGGCGGCGAATGCCGGGTTGCGAAGTTACCCGTACCAAGTGATACCCCTTATCTCCCGGTTCGGGCAGAACCTGCTCCTTGAGGCCGTGGCGGACTCTCCCGAACAGGCCTTGCGACGCTTGGCACTTTGGAAGGATGTATACGAGAACGAAATCCCAACCTATCATGCGGCTTATCTCGAATACCGTTTGGCGGCAGCGGAAGAGGAAGAGGAGGAGGCGAACGCGAAGGATTTCAGCGGGACACTGGCGTTCAGCGATCCGGTGGTGGCCGAACAGGGGGAACATTTGGCGGGCCAACTGGTGCTCGTGTTCATACTGTTTGTCGTGATTCTTTCCGGTTTCTTCGTTCTGCGGGATTCGGCACGCGCCGGGTCTCTCTCCGGCTGAGATGGTGGAGCGCGCTGGCCGTGTATAAAATCGCCCATGCAATATTTTGATGACAATACCGATGCCGTAACGGGGCGCCCACCGGGGGGATTGATCCGTAACGCGATGACCGGCATGTTCTGGCTCTTCACCAGCGCCGGCGCGCAGTCCGTATTGAATCTTTTTATTACGGCCATTCTGGCGCGACTTCTGACGCCGTCGGATTTTGGTCTGGTCGCGGCGGCCATGGTGGTCATCGGCCTTTCGGAAGTGTTTCAACTCGCCGGGATCGGCCCCGTCCTGGTGCAGCGCAGGGAATTGCGAGCGGAGCATATACGGACAGGATTCACCTTCTCGCTGTTGTTGGGGATCATGATGATTGGAATCATCTGGTGGTTGGCTCCGCCGTTGGCCCGCTTCTTTCAAATGCCGGAGCTGGTGGCCATTCTGCGCGTCATGGCGTTTGTATTCCCGATTCATACGGTGTCGGTGGTGTCGCGGAATCTGATCCAGCGCTCTCTAAAATTCCGAAAGATGGCGGGCATCGATGTCGCGGCCTATGTGATTGGATACGGCGGTGTCGGGTTGACGTTGGCATGGCTGGGTTGGGGGGTATGGGCGTTGGTGGCCGCGCATCTTGCGTCCGCGACGGCGCAGGCACTCTTCTTGTATATCGTGCAGCCGCACCGGATGGTGCCGCAGCTGGATGCCGTCGCGCTGAAGGAGCTGTTGTCGTCCGCCGGGGGGTTTACCTTGGCGGAATTCCTCTCCTACACGGCTCGGCGAGTGGATCGGCTGGTGACCGGCCGCTGGCTGGGATCGGAAATGCTCGGGGTCTACAGCCGGGCATTATCCATCACGCACGTGCTGATCCGGCTGCCGGCGCGTGTCATGGGGCATGTCCTCTTTCCTTCGTTTGCCAAGGTGCAACATGATCGGGAACGATTGGCGCGGGTGTTTCAGCATGCGTTGGGCGTTATGAGTCTGCTGATTCTGCCGGTCAGTGTGGTCACGTTGATTCTTGCCGATGAAATGGTATCGGTGCTGCTTGGCGGGCAATGGGTAGACACCGTCTGGCCGTTACGGATTCTGTCCGTCAGCATGCTCTTTTCCATGCAAAGCCGCATATGCAATATTGTGGCGCGCAGTTGCGGGGATGTCTACCGGTTGTCCGTCCGCCAGGCCTTCCATGCCGCGGCCATGTTTGTGGGTGCATGGGGGGGGCATTTCCACGGCGTGCGGGGCGTCGCCGTGGGCGTGACGCTGGCCTTCGCCTTGAATACCTTGGTGGCCCTTCAGCAGTGTGTGGCGCTGCAGGTGCTGACCTGGCGTCGATGGGGCGCCTTGACGCTGGAATCCCTTGTCCCCTCCCTGATTATTGCCGCCTGGGCCGCTTTCTGGGCCTGGCTGTTTCGGGGGTGGGGAATTCCGCCCTTCTTTACGCTGTCGCTGGTCTTAGGCCTTGCGGTGGTTGCATTCGCTTTGCTACTACTCGTGGGACCGCCTCGTTGGGTCGGACGGAACGGGGGCTGGTTTCTGCATTATATGAACACATTCCGAGCGATCCCGTATGTCCGCGATCGCTCTCGAAAACTTAAGAATCTGGCGGGCGAGTGAGGCGGCGCGTTGCTTTTTAATTCGTACAGTTTTGCGGTATTTTTTGCCGTGGTCTATCTGCTGTACCTGGTGCTGGGACATCGGTGGCAGAACCGCCTGCTATTGGCGGCCAGCCTCTTCTTTTACGGGTCCTGGGATTTTCGTTTTCTCGCGCTCATCCTGTTTTCCATTGTCCTCGATTACATCTGCGGACTGAAGGTGCATGAAGCGGAGTCCGTGAGCCGTCGAAAAGCGTGGGTCGCCGTCAGTCTGGTCGGCAATCTCGGGATGCTCGGCTTTTTCAAGTATTTCCATTTCTTCGTGGATTCCTTTGTGGATCTGGTGGCCTTGGTGGGATTGGAAGCGCATCGGTCCACGTTGCAAATCATTCTTCCCATCGGGATATCCTTCTACACCTTCCAGACTCTCAGCTACACACTGGACATCTATCGTCGGCGCATGAAGCCGACGACGGATTTCGTGAATTTCGCGCTGTTCGTATCCTTCTTCCCGCAGTTACTCGCCGGGCCCATCGAGCGCGCCCGTAATTTGCTTCCGCAGATCGAGAAGGCCCGCGTCGTCACACCCGCCTTGATCCGGGAAGGGGTCTATCTGGTGGTCTGGGGTTTGTTCAAGAAGATGATGCTGGCTGATAATCTTGCCCCGATCGTGAACCGCATTTTTGCCAACCCCTCCGAAGCGGCCACGGAGGAGGTGATTCTAAGCCTCATCGCTTTCGGCATGCTGTTGCAGCTGGATTTCTCGGCGTATTCCGACATTGCCCGTGGGTTGGGTAAGTTGATGGGTTTTCATATCATGCTTAACTTCCGGTTCCCGGAATTTGCCAAACGACTGTCCGAATTCTGGGCCCGCTGGCACATTTCCCTGTCGACGTGGCTTCGCGATTATCTGTACGTCGTGCTGGGTTCCACGCGGAGCAGCGGTCTGCAAACAGCCGGGAACATCGTGTTCGTGATGACCGTGATCGGATTGTGGCACGGTGCGGCATGGACTTTTGTGGTCTGGGGATTCAGTTTGGGGGTCGCGCAGGCGGCCAATCTTTTGTGGCTGAAAGTCTTTCCGCGGCGACGCTACCGGACGCGGTGGGCGGAAACCTTGTCGGGCCTCGGCAAAATGGCTGTATGCCGTCACTTTCTGATACTCAGCATGCTTCTGTTCCGTTCCGAAAACTGGACGCACGTCCGGGAAATGGTGCGCGCGCTGTTCAGTGGATTTGAGTTCATGCCGGAATTTTTCCCCGTTCTGCGGTGGTACCTCGTGTTATGGGTGCCTTACAGGCTTTACGAGATCTGGCAATACCGGCAGGATGATATTCTGTTGGTCTTGAAGCAACCGGGCTGGTTGCGGATGGCGTTGTACTTGATGTTTTTGGTATGGGCGTACATTATTTACCTGTTTGCGGCGAGTGTTCCCGTTGCAGAGGAGTTTATCTATTTTCAATTTTGAACAAATTCGTGTGCTAACCAAGCTCTTCAACCGCGGCCAGGTCCGGTTTATCCTCTGTGCCGGCGCGTTGTTGGGCATCCCGCTGCTATTGCTGGACCTGGTCCATTTGATGATCCCCGTCGTCGTGTTTCTCATGGTTTGGGTGTTTTCCTGGTGGTGGCTGCCCACGTACCGTCGCCATCTCTATGTGCTGACCCTGATGATTCCCTTGGTGGGCGCCGCCGGCGAGTTTGCTTTCCGTTTCCGCTATTTCGGCTTTGATGGTCTTTCGTTGGACCGGTACCGGCCCGCCAGCTATGGCAACCCTTGGTCCACGTTCGAATTCAGTCGCGAGACCTACACGCGACTGAAACCGAATCAGACGGTCATGTTCAAGGGGCAACCGTTTACGGTGAACGACCGCGGATTTCGGGGACGCAACTATGCGATCCCGAAACCGGACGGTACTTTTCGGGTGGTGGTCACCGGCGCCTCGGTCCCGTTGGGATCGGGCGTGGCCGACGATGAGACCATGTTCGCCATCCTTGAAAGGAAACTCAACACGGCGTTTCCCGACACCGAAATTGAAATTGTGAATATGTCCCGGGGGGGGAGTTCGATGGGGAATATGGTCCATACCCTGCGGCATGCCGGCCTGGAATACGAACCGGACATGATCTTTTTCTTCATGGACCATTATGCGGTTGAGCCACGCGATTTCAAGGAGCTCGGTCCGCGCACGCGCGTCGTCAATGTGTCGCTTTGGCGGAAGGTGGTCGATCCACGATTCCGTTTCTTTATGAGCCGTTTCTTCTTTTTCCGGGTCGTGCGGGTGCATATCAACATGATGGGCCGCACCGTCATCTCGTTCCTTACGCCGCAGAAAGAAGACACGCCTCGACCGCGCGAAGTGTCGGAACGCGAACGGACCTATCTGAAAGAGGGATTGGCGGCGTTGAATGCGGTGGCCGACGATCAGCATGTGGTCCTGTATCTTCTGCGCCGTCAGGATGCGACGTGGCGGCGGGAGTTGGGGGTTTCGTTCCATGAGACGGTAAAGGAATTGGCCGAACACCATGGCATGCGGATCGTCGAAGTGCCACCCGGCTTGTTTGGACCCTACCAGGAGTCCGACCTCGCCCTCTATCCGGGCGATCAGCATCCAAACGCGTTTGCGCACAGCCTGCAAGCGGAGGGCCTGTATCCTGGCTTCCTTGCCATCATGCGCGAGCTGCTGGGGCAGCCCCATGAAGGGGAGTGACCCGATGCAGGAATCCGGAACGGTGCGCCACGTGTTTGCGTCCGGCGCGCCTCGGAGCGGCACCACGTTGCTACAACTTGTGTTGTCGGCACATCCCCGCATCACCATCGCTCCTGAGACCCGCCTGATTGGCTGGCTGTTCCGATTGCGCCGTTCGCCGCATCGGCCCTTGTCCGCGGAGGATCGCGCCCTGTTGCAACACTGGGTTCGGAAGGATCAGCAATTGACCAGTTGGCCCGGCGCGGTCGCGGAGGATGTCGACAGGATGCTGGTTGATGGAGCGGACTGGACGGTGGCCTCGTTTCTCGATCAGCTGTTTCAGCTGTATGCGCGCCGCACGGGCGGCGGAACCGCGTGGCTGGGGAACAAGCGCGAAATCTATCTGGCGGGGTATACCGGGTATACGTTGCGCGCCTTCCCGGACGCGCATTTTATCGCGATTGTTCGGGATCCGCGCGATGTGGTGCGCTCGATCGTCAGAAATCTTCGTACACAGGAAGTGGATGCCGCGGCGACCGTGTGTCATGTCATGGGGCGGCATATCGTCGCCGCGCGGAAGCGGTATCCCGATCGCGTCCATGTCGTTCGGTACGAGGATTTGGTTCGGGATCCTGATACCGTGTGCCGCGCGATCTGTTCGTTCCTGGGCGAGCCGTTCGACGCGGGAATGATCACGTTCCATGAAGGCAACCGGGACGGCGCCCGGCTGATCGGAGACACACGCCATATTCATCCGCACACCACCACGCCGTTCAATCCAGACTTGATCGGCCAATGGGAAAAGGAGTCGTGTTTCTCGCAGAAAGAGCTGCATGCCATTGAAAGCGCCACCCGCGATATGCTTCTACAGTTTGGCTATGAGCCGGCGACCGATGCCCGATCGGGATCCGTTCGGGCTCGCATGCAGCGCGCGTGGACGTATCATCGACAACGTGTCGGTAGACTCTTTCCGCGCCCGCCCGTCGACGAAGCGATCATTCGCCGCCAGGACGCGGGGCCGGACGAACGGCGCAGCGGCAACTAGCACCTATATCCCAAAACAGACTCGCCGGCGCGCACGCGCGCGCTTTACAGGCTCGTGTGCCGGCTCTTTGTAGGGCCGCCGCTTGCGGCGGGCCGGCCAGGCCTGGTCTTGGGATCGGTTCTAGAATCCGCGTTTCCGTCTTGAGATCGTCGTGTACGCCTTTGCCCCGAGTAAGGAGACAAGCAGATTCATGTAACTGCGCGGTGCGCCGGGGTTGGCGCGAATGGCCTCGATAAAACATTTTCGTGCGGCCGACATCTGATCCGCCGCTACATGGTGCGTGCCCATGTTCCGCCACATTCTGGCCTTGGCCGGCGGATGCCGGTCAAACGACGCTTGGTGTTTCTCCAGCACATAGTGCAACGCCTCGATAAGGCGGTCCGGGTTTTCCTTGCTGATCACGAGGGAGCGGCTCTCCTCGTGCTTGTACATCTTGAACAGCGGCTTGGGTACAAAATCGAATTGCCAGCGATGCGCCACGCGTATCCACATTTCGATGTCATCCCATCCTCCCCACAGGGCGTCGGCTTCATCGAACAGGCCTACCTGTTCGTACACGTCCTTCCGAACCAAGGCGTTGCTGCCTCCCTGCACCAAGTTGGCGGTGAGCTGATCGTTCAGTACGTCCCCGCGCTTGCGGGGGACAATCTCCCGGTGTTCTCCGGACGGAAAGAAGAGTTCCAAGCCGGCATAGACCACCCCGAGTCGCGTGAACGGTGAATGATCGAAAAGCCGCCGTTGTTCGGCCAGCTTATCGGGCATCCACTCGTCGTCTGAATCGAGAAAGGCCACAAACGCGCCGCGCGCGTTCCTGATCCCGGTATTCCGCGCGGGATTCAGCCCGCGATTTTTGTCGTGCGGGATGTATCGAATCCGGTCGTCATCGTAGCCCTCGACCACTTCCTGCGTGTTGTCTGCGGAACCGTCGTCCACCACCATCAGTTCGAAGTCCTGAAAGGTCTGGCGCAGGACGCTTTCAATGGCCTTGGGCAATAGGCGGGCCCGGTTGTAGGAGGGGATGGCGACCGATATGTCGATGGCCCGGTTGCTCATGACGGATTCCTGTTCTGTAACGGTTCGTTCATCACGGATGAAAATGACGAATCGCACGAGATAGCGCAAGCACGTTGTGGGCGCGCGGGCCTGCTCCGTTGATCGCGCTTTTGGACTTTCCATTCACCGTTCAGCATGGAACTGTATAGGCGTGGGTGCACGCGATCTTTATCTTCGGCGATGGGGTGTTGTGCCCCGGACTCCGTTGCGCACATCGGCGCCGGAGCCCGTTTATCATGGGGAACCCGGTTATGGCGGATGTCTTTTTCTATCATGTAATTGCATGGCTTTTGCTGGTCGCCAGCTACTTCATGGTGTCTTGTTTCCCCGTCTTTCTGCGTCGGCGTTCCCTGATTCCGGTGATATGGTGCCTGCTGACCGCCCATCATGCGGTGGCGGTCATCAACACCTTTGTCTTCACCGTGCCGTTGGCGGGCGCGGACGCGAGAGGGTTCTATTTGTGGGCCGCGTATCTGTCGTTCGACGATCCGGCCGGCTTCGGCATTGGCGCTCCCTTCTATGGGAACCTGTTGAGCCTGGCATTTCGCGTGGCGGGCACTTCGCATCTATTGGCGCATCAATTAAGCATTCTCGCATTCCTGTTTTCCTGCGCGGTGTTGGTGCGTATCGTCGAATACATCGGTGCGGGACGTCATGCCGTCGTCGTGCTGTGGGTGTACGGGCTGTGGCCGCCGTTCCTGATCCTGAGCTCCATCCCGATGCGGGAAATCTATCAATCCCTGTTTCTGATGACGGCCGTGTTGATGGGCCTGAAATATCATTATGCCTATCCGCGGCAATGGCGATTTCTCATCGGCTTGGCGGCCGCCGCCGTGGCGATGGGCCTGTTTCATCGCGGTCTGATCGTCTATGCCCTTGCGTTGATCCCGTTGCTGGCCTTCTGGCCCATCCGCGGGAGCGGTGACGCGGGCGGCACGCGTATGAGGATGAAACACAAGCTCGCCGGTCTGGGCGTATTCCTTTTGGTCGCCGCCGCCTTGGTCGCGTTGAGCACGCGCTATCCAGTGCCCGGATTGAATGTCTTCCGGATGATTGCCACCGGGGAAATTGTCGAATACACAACAGACATTCGGGTGAGCGCGGGCCGGCAGGAGGCCCGCACCTTTTACGGTGCGGAGCTTGATCTGTCGTCGCCCCTGCGTTTTGCGAGCAGTGCCGGGTCCATACTCGGCAATTACCTGTTTGCGCCGTGGCCCCATCAGGTGCAGAAAGTCGTGGACCTTCCGGTATTCATGGAGTCCGTGATCCGCATGCTGTTGTTGGCCATCATTTGCGCGCGCTGGTTTCGGGTGCGCGGTGATGAGCGTTCCGTCTTGTCGTTGTTGATGGCCGTATACGTGTCCATCACCGTCATGTGGGCCTTGGGCACGCACAATTACGGGACCGCATGGCGCCACAATCAGACGCATAACTGGATTCTGTTCGTCCTGGGAATTCCCGTGATCATGGAGTGGCTGCATCGGAAGGCCGGTGTGCCGCGGATTGCCCGGTCATGGAGGAGGAGTCCCGCGTGAAAATCTGTCATGTGATCACGGATCTGTCTGTGGGCGGGGCCGAGATGATGTTGACCAAGCTGTTGGAACACCGACGGCGTACCGCGTGGGAGCATGAAGTCATTTCCCTGATGCCGCTCGGCGTCTTGGAAAAGCGCGTCATCGCTGCGGGGGTGCGCGTCCATACGCTCCCTATGCGGCGCGGATTCCCGTCTCCGCGCGACATCAGGCGCCTGAACGCATTGGCCCGCGCCCGGTCGCCCGATGTATTGCAGGGGTGGATGTACCACGGGAACCTGGCGGCGTGGCGGATGTGGCGCGTGCTTCACGGAAAGCCGAGGCTGTATTGGAATATCCGACATTCCATCACGCGGCTGGCGGATGAGAAGACCCTGACGCGCTGGCTGATCCGCGGGGGCGCGCGCCTTTCAACCCGGCCGCACAAGATCCTGTACAACAGCGAAGCCGCCGCGGATCAGCACGAGGCCTTGGGGTACGACGCGGCACGGCGCCTGATCATCCCGAACGGCTTTGACCTGGCACGCTGGTTGCCCGAACCGGAAAAGCGCGCGGCGGTGCGCGAACGGTTCGGCCTGCCCCCGGACGCCGTGGTGATCGGCATGGTGGCGCGCTTTCACCCGATGAAAGATCATGCGACCCTTCTTCGCGC
Source organism: Kiritimatiellia bacterium (assembly GCA_007128275.1). Classification (GTDB taxonomy): domain Bacteria; phylum Verrucomicrobiota; class Kiritimatiellia; order SLAD01; family SLAD01; genus SKZA01. The sequence continues at coordinate 10,237 of SKXR01000163.1, read as the reverse complement.
CGCGACGATTCATCTGCAACGGCATCCGAACACGCGTTTTGTATTGGCCGGACGCGGTGTGGATCCCGCGAATCCCGCTCTGTCCGAATGGACGGATGAACGCATTCATCTGCTCGGTGAACAGGAGGATATCGCCGGCCTGATGCAGGCGTGTGACCTGCTCGCATCCAGCTCCGCATGGGGCGAGGCGTTTCCGAACGTGCTCGGCGAAGCGATGGCCTGCGGCGTCCCGTGCGTTGCGACGGACGTGGGCGATGCACGACGGATTATCGGCGACACGGGACGCGTCGTTCCGGCGCGTGATCCGCAGTCGTTGGCGGAGGCCTGGACGGACCTGCTGGGCGACGATCTCCAGGCGTTGGGGGTGGCGGCGCGTCGCCGGGTGGAGGAACGATACCCTATAGAGCGCATTGTCGACCAATACGAAACACTCTACGCGGGTGAAACGTGAGCGCGGAAACCAAAACCATTCTGGTTATTGGAGGTATCAGTCGTTCGTTAGTGAACTTCCGCGGCCCGCTGCTCAAGGCGATGGTTCATGCGGGCCACCGCGTGGTGGCGGCTTCCGGCGAACCCAATGAACGGGCTGAAACGGTCCTGGGCGAAATGGGCGTAACGTATGTGCCGCTTCCCCTTTCCCGAGCGGGCCTCAACCCGGTCCACGACGCCGCGTTGTTGTGGAAACTTGTGCGCCTGATGCGCGAGCATCGTCCCGATGTGGTGTTGGCCTACACGATCAAGGCCGTGATTTACGGGGGGCTGGCCGGTCGACTGTGCCGCGTCCCGGAACGATATGCGTTGGTGACCGGTTTGGGATATGCCTTAACGGGCGGACGCGGTTTTCTGTCCCGCTTGGTGCACGGACTCTATCGAAGCGCCTTGAAAGGGTGCCGCCGAGTGTTTTTTCAGAACCCGGATGATCCATCGTACTTTCAAACGCATCATCTTGTTGCCGAAGCGTGCGCCACGCGGGTGAACGGGTCGGGCGTTGATATGGATCACTATGCTTCGTCGCCCGTGCCCGAGGAGCCGGTCTTCTTATTGATTGCCCGTCTGTTGGGGGACAAAGGGGTGCGCGAATATGCGGAGGCGGCGCGGGCCGTGAAGGCGCGTTGTCCTGCCGCCCGGTTCCTGTTGGTCGGCGGGTTGGATCCGAATCCAAACGGCATTCGCGAGGACGAAGTACAGGCGTGGCGCGATATCGGCGCGATCGAATATCTCGGTCACCTGACCGATGTGCGGCCGGTGCTGCGCGAGTGCCGGGTGTTTGTGCTTCCCTCCTTTTACCGCGAAGGACTGCCGCGCACCATCCTGGAAGCCATGGCCTCCGGGCGACCGGTCATCACGACGGATATGCCCGGTTGTCGCGAGACTGTTCCGCTCACCGCGCTTGGGCGCGAACAACAGGCGCGCGGCGAACCGGTGATGGAAGGTGAGAACGGCTTGCTGATCCGTCCGCGTGACGCGGAGGCCCTTACCGCCGCCCTCGCCGTCGTGGTGGAACAACCGGAGCGGGTTGCCGTGTGGGGGCGGCGCAGCAGAGAGATTGCGGAAGAGCGGTTTGATGTGCATAAAGTCAACCGGGTGATGTTGGACGCGATGCAATTGTAAGGTGGCATTGAATGTGAGTGTTTATCGTACATACGGGAAACGGGGGTTGGATCTCGTCCTTGCCGCGACCGGTTTCGTGCTGCTAGCGCCGGTCATGGCGCTTGTAGCATTGCTGATTTGTGTGCGCATGGGACGGCCGATCCTATTTCGGCATGAACGGCCCGGCCTGAATGGCCGCCCGTTCGGGGTATGGAAATTCAGGACCATGAGCAATCAGCCGGGGCCGGACGCGGATCGACTCACGCCGCTGGGCCGCAAGCTGCGTGCGGCGTCCCTCGACGAGTTGCCGGAACTCTATAATGTACTCAAGGGCGAGATGAGTCTGGTGGGACCGCGCCCACTGATGATGCGCTATCTGCCCCTCTACAACGCCGAGCAGGCGCGTCGCCACGAGGTCCGCCCCGGGATAACCGGCTGGGCCCAGGTGAACGGCCGCAACGCGCAAACCTGGGAGGACCGCTTCCGGTACGATGTCTGGTACGTGGATCACTGCTCGTTGGGGCTGGACCTCAAAATCCTGTGCCTGACCATATGGCGCGTTCTGCGCCGCGAAGGCATCAGCGCGGAAGGTCACGCCACCATGCCCGGATTTCAGGGCACACCGCGCGACTGATCCGCGATGGCGCCGCGCCGTAACGGGTATCCGAAGTATAGGAGAGCCGGGGCGCACAGGAGGGTGCCGGCGATCCATTCGAAGCGCGATAAGTTGTCCAAGTACTTGGTGTCGAACTGGATGGTCTGGCCCTTTTCCATGCGCATGCGGTTGCCCGACAGGTTGTGATGCTCGCCGTCGGAAAAGGCCAGTTGATCCGGCTCGAAATTCAAAGCGTGCTTCTTGAGAATACGGCGCAACACGGCCTCCGGTTGCAAGGCCAGATCCTCGTATCGGACGCGTGTTACCTGAAAGTCCACCCGACGTTGTAGTCGCGCGAGAAGGAGGGCACGGAGCAGATTGTATTGCCAGATCCATACGCTGTGCAGAAAGCGCCGATTCCGTTTTTTCAGGCTGTTGGCTACCGCGCGCCCGTCACGCAGTAAGTGGATGGCGTGTATGCGATACTGCGGCGAGTGAAGCATGGGCGCAAGCCGGCGATAGTGTTTCGAACTGTCACAGATGATCCGCTTGCCGGACACTTCCAGAATGGCTTCAAACAGGGCATGATTCTCCCGTGTAAAGGCGTTGGGATCGGCCGGGTTCAGCGCCACGGATTTGGTCCCGATACGTTTGGCCACCGCGCCGCGTACCTGCGCCCAATAGGGACATTCACGAACAAGCCGTCCGCAGGTGCAGTCCTGCTTATCCAAGGGGCGCGTGCTGTCAGGGTCGAAATAGCTCGCCAGACTGCGGATTTCGCCCACGCCTTCAATTTCACTGTGCGAGCCGAGCAGGAGATCGAGCAGGGTACTCCCGCTGTGTCCGGATGAGAGAATATAGATGACATCCACCGTATGCATGTGCCAAGAATAGAACGGATACGAGTCAAGTAAAGGTCTCTTTTCATGTCGGCCGTTGTGGGCCTGTTGAAAAGGGCTTTAGGCCGGCCATGAGACCAACTATTTACAAGATTCATAGTGCTTGGACCCGGCTGAGGCAACGCGCAGAGATCCTGCCCCATAAATGGCGTGGCCGGGAGGTCGTCCATGTCATGCATATGGGAAAAACCGGAGGCAGCGCCGTCAAGGCGTTGTTGAGCCGATATCCAGTCACCGAACGCTACGCGATCATTCCGCAACCCCACTCGTTTTGTTTGCGGGACGTGCCGATCGGCGAGAAAGCCGTCTTCTTTCTGCGGGATCCGGTGAGCCGGTTTGTCAGCGGTTTTTACAGCCGGAAAAGACAGGGGCGGCCCCGCCACTTCGCTCCATGGAGCGACGAAGAGGCGCTCGCCTTTTCTCGATTTGAGACCCCCAATGAGTTGGGGCTTGCGCTTTCATCCGGGAACACGGAGCGACGGGATCAGGCGCGGCAGGCCATGCGCGCCATCAAACACGTTTGCTCGACCTGTAGCGATTGGTTTGAGGATGAGGCGTACTTCACGTCGCGGTGGGAGGATATCCTGTTCGTCGGCTTTCAGGAGACGTTGGACTTGGACATGGATCGACTGAAGAAGATTCTGGGCCTACCGGACGAGGCGCGCTTACCCTCCGACGAGGTGATCGCGCACCGGAATCCAGCCGGTCTGGACAGACGCTTGGATGAACAAGCCGTGCAGAATTTGCAAGAATGGTACCGGGACGATTACGCGTTCATTCGACTCTGCCATGCGCTGCTTGACACGCGTGTGTCTGAAAGGGTGAAATCAGGGTGAGACGCGTATCATGAAACGACACAGCCTGATTTTCATCGGTGGCATGCACCGAAGCGGGACGACGCTATTGCACAAAATTCTGCGGGCGCATCCGGCGATCAGCGGGTTCGAGGCGACCGGGGTGAAGCGCGACGAGGGGCAGCATCTGCAAACGGTCTATCCGCCCGCCAACGAATTCGGCGGGCCGGGTCGATTCGGATTCGATCCGGCCTCGTTCATGGACGAGACCCATCCGCTTGCCACGCCCGCCAACGCCGAAAAACTGTTCGAGGAATGGCGTCCATACTGGAACCTTGAGAAACAGTACCTATTGGAAAAATCGCCGCCCAACCTCGTACGTACCCGATTCCTACAGCACCTCTTCCCGTCCGCGCATTTCATTATCCTGCTTCGTCACCCCGTCGCCGTTGCGTACGCCACGCGGAAATGGTGTAAGACGAGTATCACATCCCTTATCGAGCACAGCCTGCTTTGTTATGAACGATTCGAGGCCGACCGGCCGTTCTTGCAGCGTGTGCGAGTGATTCGCTACGAAGAATTCGTGATGGACCCACGCACGCAGGTACGAGGCGTGCTGGACTGGATGGGCGCGGCCCCATTCGATTTCAGCGATGCGGTCGACCCTCGCATGAACGACCGGTATTTTGCGAAGTGGGCAGCCGACCGGGAAAGCGCGTGGCAGCGGGGGGTCGGCCTCCTTCGGGGCTGGTCCGCCAAGGAGGCTGATCTTGAGAGACGGTCCCTGTCATTCGGATACAGCCTTCGGGAGCCCGGCGAAGTGCCGCCCATGAAATAGACGCAGGAATCAGCATTGATTTAACGGTCCGCCCTCGTCATCATGTCCCCCGTTGTATCGGGTAACCATTATGAAATCGGGCCATACCATACGGGTCGGGATTACGGCGGTCGGCAGCGGCATCGGACAATCCATTGTCCATTCCTGCCGACTGTCTTCGCTCCCTTTGCATCTGGTCGGATACGACACGAGCGCACTGGCCTACGGCGCGTACGATTGCCATGAACATTGCCGCGTTCCGCTTTCCACTGTCCCCGACTATCCGGAGCAATTATTGGCGCGCTGTGTGGAAGACCGGGTGGAGCTGTTGATTCCCGGCTTGGATCTGGACTTGCCGATTCTGGCCGAACACGCGCCTCGCTTCGAAGAGCAGGGCGTGCGTGTACTGGTCGGGGGAGTGGACTTCATCCGGTTGTCCCGCGATAAACGTGTGTGGGGAAGAACGCTGAACGAATTCTGCACGCATATCCTTACCGGATTTACCCCCGAGGAAGCGGTCGAAGCGATTCAGGCGGGCTTGATCCATTTCCCGTTGATTGCCAAGCCCGCCGGCGGGTCGGCGTCCGCGGGGGTTCGAATTGTCAAGTCCACGGACGAATTGGCGAGCATATCCGCGGACTTTGTCGTGCAACCGTATGCCATGCCGCGAGGGGATGATCCTTCCTCCTCCGCCATCCGTGCGGCCTTGGAGCAGAGTCGCCTGATCCAAGTGGCCGAAATCTCCTATCAATGGTTGGTCTCCAAGGACGGCGAAATTCAAGGGCGCATGGCGACGCGCAATCGGCTCAAGGACGGGGTGCCCATTGAGATCATCCCGATTGATGATGCGCCCTACTGGGAGGTCCTCTCGCCGTTGGTCCCGTATTTGCAAGAGAAGGGAATGCGTGGCCCGGTCAATTTCCAAGGGCGCATGACGGAGGACGGCCCGCGCTTCTTCGAAATGAACGGCCGCTTCACGGGAATCACGGGCCTGCGCGCCCTGTTTGGCTTCAACGAGGTGGACGTCGCCATTCGCAGTTTCACCGATCAACCCGTTGCCGGTAAGCGGTTGATGGTCAACACGCGTCGACTGGGGCTTCGGCAAGTAGCGGAACGCGTCGTATCCACGTGGGAACATCCAGCGTTGAAGGCGGTTGCCCGGCAGCAGGTTCCCGAGTGGCGCGACGAACAGGGGCTCCGTATTTTGGTGACCGGCGCCACGGGGTGGCTCGGACGCCATCTCATCCACGCTTTGCTCGAAAGGGAATCGGTGGATCGTGTGTATGGAATGGTGCGCTCAATGGACCGGGCGCTCGCCATTTGGCCGGAACCGGATGAGCGATTGCAACTGTGGGCGATGGGCGATCTGGATCTCGCGGATGCGCGCTTTGCCGATGTGGACATGGTGTATCATTTGGCGGCGGAACGAGACATGAAGAACGGCGCGGGGCATGCGTCCAGTATGACATTGACTCGACAATTGGTGCAGGCGGCGGCACAGGTGCATTTGCCCCGGTTCGTGTATTTGTCCAGCCAGAGCGTGTATGGCGTTTCACGACCGCCTCCGTGGCCGGAATCGTTGTCGCCCGACCCCGCCAACACCTATGCGATGGATAAATGCGCGGGTGAACAGTTGGTGTCCCTGCTCAGCCATGTCAGCCGCGCGTCGCGATCCACGTCGATCCGTCTGGCTCGTCTCTACGGCGCGGCGGATGGATTGCGTTGGTCCGAATTGCCGCACAAATTCGCGCGGGAAGCGGCGCAAGGAGCGGAGCTGAAAATCAGCGGTGGCGGCCAAGTGTTCGATCTGGTGCATATACACGATGCGGTCCGCGCGTTGACGGCACTGCTCGACATGCCGCAGGTCGTTTGGGCGCCCGTGTATAACGTCGGGGGCGGCGATCCCGTATCGATCATTCGCCTTGCCGAAGAGGCGGTGGCCGCGGCTCGCCGCGCGGGCGGCGCGGGGGCTTCCGTGGACGTGCAACCCGCGGATACACCGCCCATGCGGTTTGGCATGGATTGCGCACTCTTTCGATCGCATTCGGGATGGCAACCTGCGATAACGTTGCCGGCGGCGATGGACGGCCTTGTGGAATGGCTCGCCGCGGAAATGCCGGCCAGGACTTAACGGGATGCACCATGACTGCAGTTGAAGAAAAAGGATTCGCGGGTTGGCCGTCGTTTGACGACGACGAGCGCGCCGCCGTTGAATCCGTTCTGCGCAGCGGTCGGGTCAATTACTGGACGGGCGCGGAAGGCCGTGCGTTCGAGCAGGAGTTCGCCGCCTACGGCGGTGTCAAACATGCCGTGGCGCTGGCCAATGGCACCGTGGCGCTGGAAGGGGCTCTCTACGCCCTGGGTATCGGCCCGGGCGATGACGTGGTCGTCCCGTGCCGCACGTTTATCGCGACGGCGAGCGCGGTGGTCATGCGCGGCGCCCGCCCGGTGGTGGCCGATATCGATGCGGATACTCAGAACGTCACGGCCGCCACAGTGCGCGCCTCCCTGACGCCTGCGACGAAGGCATGCATCGTGGTGCACCTGTCCGGGTGGCCGTGCGAGATGGACGAGATCATGGCGCTCGCGCGGGAACACGACATCAAAGTGATCGAAGACTGCGCGCAGGCGCACGGTGCGACCTATCGCGACCGACCGGTCGGCTCGTTCGGCCACGTCTCTGCCTGGTCCTTTTGTCAGGACAAGATCATGACCACCGGCGGAGAGGGCGGGATGCTGCTCACCGATGACGATGCGATATGGGAACGAGTCTGGTCCTACAAGGATCACGGCAAGGATTACGCCTTGATGCATCAACCGTCGGCCGATCCGGGATTCCGCTGGGTGCATGGCGGATTCGGAACAAACTGGCGTATGACGGAAATGCAGTCCGCGCTGGGCCGCATCCAACTACGCAAACTGCCGAATTGGTCTGCGCATCGCCGTCGGAACGCCGCGATACTGGATGAGCACTTGACGCCGGTGCGCGGGCTGCGTGTGTCGGTGCCGCCATCGCATGTGCAGCATGCCTATTACAAATATTATGTGCGTGTGGACCCGAAATGCCTGAAGCCGGATTGGAATCGCGACCGGATCATGCGGGAAATGATCACTCGCGGCGTCCCGTGTTTTACGGGGGTTTGTCCCGAGATCTATCGAGAGCAGGCGTTTGTGGAGAGCGGATATGCGCCTTCCGCGTCTTTCGAGACGGCGCGCCGATGGGGGGACACCTCGTTGATGTTCATGGTGCATCCGACACTGACGGAACAGGACATGCACCGCACGGCGGAGGCGTTGCGCAACGTCATGAGCGAGGCGACATGAGTCCGCAGGGCAAAAGAAAGATCTGGCGGCAATTTACGAATCTGCATTTCTATTTCATGCTGGTTGCGGACGCCGCCTTGTTTGCCTTGGCATTGTACGTCGCGTATCTGATCCGTTTCGATGCGACGCTGCAGCCCCGCCATTATGTGCAACTTCAAACGTTGTTGCCCATCCTGGTCCCCCTGCAACTGTTTGTCTTTACCGTGTTCGGAAGTTATCGCGGCATGTGGCGCTATACGGGACTGCGCGAAATCATGCGGCTTTTCCAAGCCACGATGCTGGGTATGATGCTGATCATTGCGCTACTCGTGTTCTGGCAGCGCTTTGGCCAATACCCGCGTTCGGTGATCCTGATGACCGGCATCCTGACATTCTTTTTTGCCGGCGCATTGCGCGTCGTCATACGGATACGCTTCTCCCGGCGGGCGCGGGACGGCGAGATTCGCACCTCCTGGCTGCCGTGGCGCCGTTCGGCGTCCCTGACGCGCGTCGCCATCATCGGCGCCGGCGATGCGGGCGAAGCGCTCGCGCGCGATATCCTCTCGCGCATGGCGTCGACCCATGAGATTGCCCGTTTTGTGGATGATGACCCGCGAAAAATCGGGCGGACGCTGCATGGCATTCCCATACATGGACCGATCGATGACCTGTCCACCGTGCTGACCGAATATGCGGTCGACGAAGTGCTCATTGCGATCCCGACAGCCGACGGCGATCAAATGCGGCGCATGGTGGAGGTGTGCGAACAGGCGGGGGTGCCGTTCCGGACCTTGCCGAGTATGGACGAGATCATCGACGGACGCGTCACGATCCAGTCGTTGCGCGAGGTGGATTACCAGGACTTATTGGGACGGCTTCCAGTGGACCTCGATGCCGAGGGCATCTCGGAGTATGTCCGCCATAAAGTGATCCTCGTGACCGGCGCGGGCGGATCGATCGGGTCCGAATTGTGTCGCCAGATCCTTCGCTTTGAGCCGGCCTGCCTCATCCTGCTGGAGGCCAGCGAGTTCAACCTGTATCGTGTTGAATCGGAATTGACCCATGAACTGGGTGTCACGGACTACGAACCGGTGTTGGGCCGGGTACAGGATCGCGCGCTGGTGCGTCATGTGCTGCAGACCTACAAGCCTTCCGTCATCTTCCATGCCGCCGCCTGCAAACATGTTCCCATCCTCGAGAAGAGCCCTTGGGAGGCCGTCTTCAACAACGTGTGGGGTAGTCAGGTCATGATGGAGGAAGCGGAGCAGAGCGGCGTGAGTCGTTTCGTCCTCGTCTCGACGGATAAAGCCGTCAATCCGACCAACGTGATGGGCGCCAGTAAACGGGCGGCGGAATTGATTTTGTTGTCGCGCGGGGCGTCGAAGACGAAATTCATGGCGGTGCGATTCGGGAATGTCATGGGGTCGTCCGGTTCGGTGATTCCGCTTTTCCATGAACAGATCCGCCGCGGCGGACCGGTCACGGTCACCCATCCGGACATCACCCGCTATTTCATGACCATCCCTGAAGCGGCGCAGTTGATCCTTCAGGCCGGCGGCATGGGCGAGGGCGGCGAGATCTTCGTGCTCGATATGGGCAAACAGGTGCGGATTCTTGATATGGCTCGCGACTTGATACGGCTGGCCGGCAAGGAACCGGATCGGGATATCGCGATCCGGGTTGTGGGATTGCGTCCGGGCGAGAAAATGCGGGAAGAACTATGGATGGCCCGGGAAGAAGTGCAATCAACCGGGCATCCGAAAATTCAGCGTCTCCGCTCCGCCCGTGAGGACAATCAGGATAGGCCCCTCGACCTGCGCCGATTGGAAGCGGTTGCCATGCGGCATGAAGCGGAGGGCATCCGAGCGGTCTTACGCGAGATCGTGCCGGAATATAGGGAAGAAGCCGTTGGGGCCGAGGAGATCGCGTCCGGAACGTAGCATGATCGCGCCACGCACCAAAACGATGGACTACCTGGTCTACGGGGGATGGACCGCCCTGATCATTCTCGGCCAATGGCTCCTTCCTTTCGAGTCCCGCGTCGTGCAATGGATGGCCACGCTCTGGATGTGGGGCGGCATCTTGTTGGTGCGGCGTTCAGCCTGTCTGCCGTTTCTGTTGATGACCCTGCCGGTGTTCATGTGTGAAATCCATCGGTCTTGGGCCTGGGCGCAAGTCGCCATGGCGTGGTTTTTCCTGATTCGTTTGCTGGTCGAAGACCGCCCGTCGCGGCGCGAGT
>SKXR01000196.1 GCA_007128275.1 Kiritimatiellia bacterium | reverse complement strand
CGACGCGTTCACCCCGACGGCGACAATCAACCGATCAAAAATGCGCGCCGCCCGCTCAATCACATCCAGATGCCCCAGCGTAAGGGGATCAAAGGTTCCGGGATAAATGGCTGCTTGCATGATACAAAGGGGTTCAGGGTTCCGGGTTCAGGGCGTAGTACAGCACGCGCGTATCACCATATGACTTACTTTTCGCGATAACCCAACTCGGGTGTTCAGACACCGCCTGGGATGCACGCTGTTCCAGTATCAGGCACCCCTCCAACTTCAGACACCCCTGCGTGGCTATCGACTCTAGAAACTGATAAGTGTCGAAGTTCAAAGTATGCCCTTCGTAAGGCGGATCGGCAAGGATGAAGTCATAGGTGTTGCGACATCTTCTAAGATAGACCATCACGTCCGCCCGCATACAGTGGTCCGCCGCTTCAGCGCCGCACAGGGTGCGAACATTGGCTTTGAGCATCTGAAACGTACGGGCGTCCTGTTCGACCCAGCATACGTGCCCCGCCCCTCTGCTCCACGCCTCCAGCCCAAGGGCGCCTGAACCGGCAAACAGGTCAAGAACACGAGCCCCCTCGATGCCGCCGGCCAACGAGGAGAAGACGGCTTCTCGCACCCGCTCCTGGGTCGGACGGACACCTTTCTTCGGGACGTTGATGATTCGACCGCCCAATGTGCCTCCCGTAATACGCATTTGCCGTTTTACTCCCCGATCAATTCTTGATACATGCGCACGTGGTCATCGAGATGACGCTCCACGCTGAATTCGCGTCCAAGCTTCTCGGCCCCGGCCTGTGCCATCCGATTCAGCAGTCTGTCGTCCGCGGACAATTCGCGAATTCGGTCGGCCATGCCCGATGCGTCGTTTGGCTCGACAAGATACCCGTTCACGCCATCCTCTACCAAATCGGGAATGCCGCCCACCCGCGTCGCGACCACGGGCACCCCGAACGCCATGGCTTCGAGGAGACTGTATGGCAGGTTCTCCATATGGGAACACATGGCCAACACATGAATCTCTTGAAAGAAATCCGGCATCGGCATGTAGCCGCGCATCTCAACCGCCGCCAGTTTCTCCGCCTCCACGTGTTTCCTGATGCGATCTCGATCCGGTCCATCACCCGCAATCACGAAACGCACAGGCACCCTTCTGCGCCTTAGCTCTTTGGCCACTTGGAGAAACATGGCGTGATTCTTTTCCCCGCTCAGCCGCCCCATCATGCCCACCGTGAAGGGTTCGGAAGAGGCTTTCGGCTCAACGGCGGATGGAGCGGGATACCCTGAAGGGATATGCATCAGTACCCGGCTGGGAACACCCTGATCCTTCATGTAGCGCTCATAGTACCGCGATAACACGACGACCCGGCTGAATCGGCGCAGAGCCCACAGATTGATGCGGGCGTAGCATCGCTCCTTGAAGTCCCGACGAAACAACCAACCGTGTACGGTCCCTACAACCGGCACAACCTTTCCAAGGCGGGCGGCTATACCCCCGTGCAGGTCCGCTTTGTATCCCACCGTATGAAGCACATCGACGGCATCGCGCCGTAGGGCCGCTCGCAGCACGTGGATGAGTTTCCACGAAAAAGCGTGCCGCACGGGCATAGACTCCACCGGTATATCCCGCGCCTCAAAGGCCTCGCGCAAGTCACTGCGGGCGAGATTCAAGCGCGTCTCTTCGATTAAGAACACCTTGACCCGGACGCCTTCACGTCCCTGCAAGGCAAGAGCTAGATCCAGCGTCGCGCGTTCGGCTCCGTACATCGTGCCCGTATCCTGCATGAAGAAAGCAATGTGCATGGGGGTGAGAATATCGCTACAAGCATCCGGTGCCAACAAACATGTTCAATTCAATTTGGCAAGCGCCCGCCACCTGCTATGCTCTCCCCCATGAGACAGACCAGCCATACATTATCCATCATGGTCGTGGCCTTCAATGAAGCGCGGCATGTGGCCCGCTTGCAGCGATCCGTGGACGCGATGCGGAAACCGGAGGGGGTACAGGTGGAGACCGTCCTGGTGGATGGAGGGAGCGGGGACGGCACGGCGGAAGCCGCACGGGAGGCAGGTTTCACGAAGGTGATTGAGCTGCCCGGGGCCAATATTCCCGTGTGCCGGAATCGGGGCGCCCGGGAAGCGTCGGGCGACTGGTTGGCCTATGTCGACGGCGATTGCGAAGTGGCGGAGGACTGGCTGGAACAGGCGTATCCCCTCCTCGCGGGCAGCGAAGGGGTCTTGCTTGCCTGGCCCGCCCGCCCGCCGGATCCCATGAATTGGTTACAGGCGGCTTGGAACTTTCATTGGCTCAACAAGAACCCCCGCATGGAGGAATTCATGGGGCGGCACGTGGTCCGCGCGGAGGGTTTCCGTCTGGCTACAACACGGAATATGATTCTGCATCGCGCCGTATTCGACGCGGTCAACGGGTTCAATGAGAAACTACCCACCGGGGAAGACACCGATTTTGCGTTTCGCGCCTACATGAAGGACATTCCCGTTCTAGGCCTGCCGGACCTGCGCGTGGTACATCATGGCGAGCCCACGACCCTGCAGGAATTCTACCGGCAACAGGTCTGGCATGCCAATCGACGCAGCTACGAGCACATCGTCAAGATCAGCGGCGGCAAGATTGGCGGCAACGCGCCCAAGTTCGCCATGGCATATGCGACCGGTCTGTTCTCCGCCGGCATCGGCGTGACCATCGGGATGCTGACCGGTCAGGCCCTCTCGTTCCTGCTCGTATTGCCTTTAATGGGCGTCATTATCCTGCCGGCGCTCTACATAAGTCTCAAAGGGAGAACAGCCAAACACTTCGCCGCCTTATGTGTAATTTATGCCGCCTATGGCTGGGCTCGCATGTGGGATCTCATGGGTCTCGCACGCGCAAAACCAAGCTGGAAGACTCCGAAATAGTCGCCGAATCATGATGAAACCGTGGCTGAAGCATCTGTACCAAGAAACGGATTGGGGCTTTCACCTGCTCTATCCGTTCGTATGGCTCCGGGAGTATATGCAAGGCGGCTGGACGCCGGACCGCCATCACATCGAGCGCGCCTTCGAGAGCACCTTTGGCTATCCCTTGAACTGGGACGAGCCCCGCACGCTCAACGAGAAGATGAACTGGATGAAGCTTCACTATCGCGATCCCCGGCAACGCATCGCCGCCGATAAATATGCGGTTCGGGATTTTGTGAGGGACGTCATTGGCGAGGAATACCTGATCCCGCTGATCCGAACCTACCAGCGCGCGCACGACATCCGGCTTGCCGAACTGCCCGACGCCTTCATTCTGAAGGTCAACCACGGCAGCGGACAAAATTACCTGGTGCGCAACAAACAACAGGAAGACGAACGGAAGATCCGACGCCAGTTCCGGGAATGGATGCGCACCAACCACTATGCGGCATCACGCGAATGGCCTTACAAGGGGATGCGGCCCGTGATCGTGGCAGAGGAGCTGTTAGTGGATGCAGAGGGGAACATCCCCGAAGACTACAAGCTCCACTGCTTCGGCGGAACGATAGAGACCATCCAGGTGGATCTGGACCGGGAGACCGCGCACCGACGCAATTTCTATGATTCCGACTGGAACCTGCAGCCATTCATCTGGACGGAATGGGAAGGCGAGCGCCCTCTCTGGCCGAATGGCCGCGCTGTGGAGCGTCCGGGAAAGCTGGAGGAGATGATCCGCGTGGCGGAAGCATTATCCGCGGGATTCCCCTACGTGCGCGTCGACCTTTTCCAATTCAAGGACCGCGTCTATTTCGGGGAACTCACGTTCTATCACGGGAGCGGCCTGGAACGCTTCGACCCTTCGGAATACGACCGGATACTCGGCGACAAACTGAAACTGCCGGAATAGTTACGAGCGATGCGACATCGCAAACAACCAAGACCTAATGCCCAAGGACTATTCCCTCGTACAGTGCTTCGAACTGCCGAGCCACCTGTTCCGGTCGATGGTGCCTACCTATCACTTCTCTCGCCCGTTTCCCATAGGCCGCAGCCCTCTCCGGATGATCCAGCAAATTCCTAATCGCGGCGGCGACATGCGCCTCATCTCCCACGGGCGCCAGATACCCGGTTTCGCCATTCTTCACCAATTCCCCGTTGCCGCCACAATCCGTAGCCACCGTAGGCAGAGCCGCCGCCATGTATTCGAGAATCGTGTTGGACAAGCCCTCGTTCGCTTTCGGCGTGAGCAACCCCACACAACACCGCTTGAGGAAGGCGGGCACGGACGTGATATCGCCAAGGAATCGGACGCTTTCGCCGGTCCCGCATTCGGCGGCCAAGGCCTCGAGGCGAGCGCGTTCTTTTCCGTCGCCGGCAACGGCAAGTCGCACATCGGGATGGGTTTGCCTAAGAAGGGCGGCCGCTCGAATAACCGTATCCACGTCCTTCTCCGGATCAAGCCTTGCCACGACACCGATCCAGCGACCTTCCGGAAGTTCCAGGAATGATTCCTTCGACAACGCATCGAACTCCTCGACATCAAGCACGTTGGAGATACAAACGATTTTTGCGGGCGGACGCGCCGCATGCGCCCACTGTTCCTTGATGGCATGGGCGTTTACCACCACCGCACTTGCCCTCCGGTCGGCCTCCGCCATTCGGCGCAATTTCCATTCGGGATAGATCTCGCCGAGATCGCGGCGGCTGGTGATGAAAGGTACGCCCGCCCAACGCGCGGCCAACGATCCGAAAATCACGGCATCCGCATCCCAGCAATGGACCACATCAATGCGCTCTTTGAGAATGAAACGCTTGAGTCGATGAAGTTCCAGAAGAGTGCGGGGAGATTTTGCGCTCCGGATATCAACGTGATGCACGGCTCCACACGTTGCTTCGACGGGATCGAGGAAGAAACCTTCACGCCGGAAAACGGCGACGCGGTGTTGTCCCCCGTTTCCCGCCAACTGCATCGCCACGCGCGCGCACTGCCCTTCCGTTCCGCCACGGATGAGATTCCACACGACATGCAAAACAACAGGACTGGTAGATGGCATCAGGGCTCAATAAGTTGGTCGAGTTCTTCCCCGCTCAAGGAGCGCTCCACATCGCCGCCATGCGCCCGAATAAGGATCTGTTCCATTTCCCAGGCTTTCTTTGCTTCCAGTTCAGAGAGCCCGGTCTCCATCCGGTCCTCCACATAGGCGTCACGGCTCTTGCTGTGCGCACGTGTTCCCTCATACCAGTTTTCGCTGGAACAAGCCGTCAGGATCATGCCTAGGCCCACAATCCCAGCATATCTAAGGCACCGTTTCATAGCGGAAGCCTACTCGATATCTCCTGTTCTTACAAGGTCAGGGAAGACGTTCATCACTTCTTCCCAAACGTGTTCTGCCGCCATTTGCACCCCATGCGGATTCCAATGGGTATCGTCCTGCCAATAAAGACGTTCTCCCCGCTGGAAGGCTTCTCGAAAAGGGGCCAGCATATTGACAACCCGTATATTCCGGGCCTTCAGTTCTTGTTCCACAGTCCAAAGAGTGGATGGGGGCAATGGGTCCTCGGGCGGATTAAATTGTGCCGGAAGCGCGTGGCGATAGACCTGTTCCTTTTCCGGAATCAACACAACGACCAATTCCATCCCCCGCTCACGACAATATTCATCAAAGACTTGAACACTCGGGGCGATAAGTTCGAGTCTCAACTCCTCCGGATCTCGCCCCAAGACCCCAATATGATGGCGATAAAACAACACAGGATCCCCCGCCACGGGCTCCGCAGCCACGACAACCCATGGCGTGATCCGGCGGAACAGAACGTATCGCGCACGGTTCCACAGCCATTCTCCCACTTGCGCCATAAAGGATGTATTGGGCAGAGACGCTTTCAGACTTCGGGGAGCAAATGCACGCCAGTATACACGAGTCCGGCCCGGTCTCGCGGTTTCCGCGCCGATCTCCGCCTCCATCCGCACATCGCGAGTACGTATCCGATACGCAAAACTGTCGAAAAAGACGCCGTCGATTTCCCGTTCCGCGAAGCCCCACACAACGACCCGGGGAGGCGTTTCTTGAAACCGCGGATCATCCATAAAATGGAGCACACTGACAAAGGGCCCATGCCCGAATAGCGCACGATTATAGACAAACAGTCCGGATGTAGCGGCGAGCTTCGTGCTGAAAAGCTGGTCCATGTTCCCTGTCGCCATGAAGCTGTCGCCCACCACAACCATGTCCGGAGCAGCATCACGTTCATACGGAGGATTGGTAAAACCGAACGGATCAATCACCCTGTAGCCTGCAGGACGGTCCTCTTCGAAGCGTTCGGCGACACGTTGGATGCCGATTAATTGGGTTAGATCCCCGCCTCTTGTCGCTTGAACAAGGTTGGTCCGGAATGCGGGTCTATCCGCGACATCCAGCGCGGCGCGGGGCGGCCTTGAAATTAGCTGCTTATCCCATTCATAACGCGCAAACCGGAAATACCAGTCCGCTGCGAGCACGATGACCCACCCAAGAGCAAAGAGCGCCACGAACAGGACCGCCGCGTGCCGGCCCACGCCTTTCTCCCGGCTTTCCAGTTTGGATTTATCGCTCATGATTTTAGAATTGGAAATAGAGAAACGGAGAAGCCGCATTCACGAAAATGGTGAGTACGGATACGATAAACAATACGCCCAGAACCACAAAGTACCACGGATTGGCCCGCCACCGGATTTCCCAGGAATTGGGCGCGCCGAACGCCATGAGCATGGTGGCCACCAACAGAATATAAGGCAACGGGTTGCCCCGGATCAACTCGAGTACGTACCCTTCCAGGCCGTTTAGGCCCAGCATCCCCCGAAAGATCGCCCCGGCCTGCCCCATTGTGTCCGCCCGGAAAAAGACCCAGCCGAACATGACCAGCAGGAACGTGAGCAGACGTTGCAACGGAACCGGCGCCCACGCCCACAACCCTTTCTTCCCCGCCTTCCGTTCCAAAGCAAGCAGGGCGCCGTGGTATCCACCCCAAACGACAAAGTTCCAGTTTGCTCCATGCCAGAGGCCGCCAAGCAACATGGTGATGAACAGGTTGACGTAGGTGCGCAGCGCGCCGAGTCGGTTGCCGCCGAGCGGGATATAGAGGTAATCGCGTAGCCAACTTGAAAGCGATATGTGCCAGCGCCGCCAGAAGTCAGTGATCGAAACCGCTTTATAGGGTGAATTGAAATTCTGTGGCAGACGGAACCCCAGCATGAGCCCCAAACCAACAGCCATATCCGAGTACCCGCTGAAATCAAAGTAGATCTGCATGGCATACGCCAAGGTCCCGGCCCATGCGGAGAACAGCCCCGGGGCGGCCGATTCAAACGCGTCCCCGACCAGAAACGCCACGCCGTCGGCCATGATCACCTTCTTGGCCAACCCGACGATGAAAAAACTGATGCCGAGGGTTGCTTTGGCCCAGGTATGCGTCCGATAGACCAACTGATCGGCCAGATCGCGGTAGCGCACAATGGGCCCGGCGATGAGCTGGGGGAACAAGGCCACATAACACGCAAAATCCCAGATGGTGCGCGCGGGCTTGGCCGCGCGCATGTAGATATCCATCGAGTAACTCATGCTCTGGAACGTGTAGAACGAGATCCCAACCGGCAAGACGACGTGCAACAACGGCACCAGCTCCTCCGTTCCAACGCCAAAGAAGGCCGCTAATTGATTCACGCTGCGCGCGGCAAGATCGAAGTACTTGAAGAACCCGAGCAGGGACAAGTTGGACACCACCGACAATGT
>SKXR01000068.1 GCA_007128275.1 Kiritimatiellia bacterium | reverse complement strand
GGCCCAGCCCTCACCCGACACATAAGATTCCACCCTGATGCCTCCCAAGGCATTACGCGCGGCGGTGTTGACCTCGCTTCGAACGGTCGCGTCTCCACCCATGGACGCATTGGCAATGTATTGCTGCCCGTAACCCGCGTTGTCGTCCGTGCGATTGTATTCCGCCCACACGATGGCATTGCCCTCACCATCAGCCTGTGCGTGTGCCAGAATGCCGGGGCGCCCCACCGTTTCGCTATGTGTGCGTTCGACCACGTTGCCCTCCAGAAGGATGTCTGCGTCTCCTTCAGACGAACGCACGAACACATCCATGCCTCCGCTGTGTTGAATGTCGCGGATATGGTTGTCCAAAACATCTACAACGCAATCCCCTTGAGAACCCGTGCCGCCGTGCAGCCTCATCCGCAGGCCGTAATCGTTATCGGCCATGGTGTTCGCTTTAAAGTCGACCCATGCGCTGTTATAATCCGAGGCATTAATATCCACGGTGTAGAACCGGTCACTACCGGGATCAACGTTTCGGTGCCCGTAGAACTCATTGTCCCAGATATTCAGAGAGAAATGCTGGGCCTCCGCAGGGTCTCCAAGCGCCTCAACGTGGATGCCGCTACGGTGGATTCCCTCAAAGCCTTCATTCCCGCCGAACTGGTTCCATTCAATAAGCGACTCCACATCGCCGCTGGTCAGCATATACACACCATCGCCCGTACCCCGGATATGGTTTGCAAAGACGATGATTCGGCCGGATTCCGAATAAATCCCGCGGGATCCCGACACGACGGTGGAGATCCCAAACCCGGCAATCATGGCGTAATCGCCATTTGCGGTGATTTCAATAGCGTTTTGTTGGGAAGCCCCCATGATGACCGGTCGCGTTCCACTGCCGAAGAACTTGCCTCCATAACCCGGGAACGGCACCCCACTGCCAAAGAGGATGATGCCCGGTTCATCAATCACGATGGAATCCGCCATGCCCCAGCCGGATTCGTATGGGGCATCCGTATCAAAGACGTACACCATACGTTCCGGCACACCGTTCTCCCACAAGGGATCGATGGTGTAGAATGTGGTTTCGTCAAAAGCCGCTACAACGCCGCCCTGCACCGTTCCTTTGGGTTGTTCCGCCGTGCCGGGATTCTCATCGTCGCCCTGTTCGCCGTGCACGAAAACGATGCCGTCGGCGATGACAGCGGTTTCCGTCCGGTTCCGCGTCGTGCTGTTGTTGCGCTCACTGACGCTTTCTTCGCGGCGCGAAACGTCCTCGATATAGCCGGATTCGCGCGTTTGGATTTTGGGGTCGCGCATGACCATTTCCGCCAGGCGCCCTTCCAGTCCGCTCGGGCGTTCACGGTCCAGCCCGCCAAACGGATTGCGGCCATTGGCCACCGCCGCCAGATCAAACGGCACATGCACGCGCGCGCCAAGCAGATAATCGCCGCGATTCAGTTCGCGATTTTCGTACACGTGAGCGTCCAACGAAAGATGTCCGCTCAATGCGCGGACTTCCAAGCGGCCTTTCCAGCCTTTCAAACTGGATCCGAACGGATTGTCGAAATGTTGGTATCCGCCGAATATGCGCATCTCGACCGGGATATCTTCGGGCACGGGCAGGCGACCGCCGAGTTCGGCGTCCCACCCTTCCAACGCCGCTTCGAATCGTTCAAAGGTTTGTCGCACCGTGTCGGTCGTAGTGATGCGTCGGATCGTCGTGCGGATGGTGTAGTCCTGCAGAATCTGGTGTCCCGCCGCATAGGGGTCCTGCCAACCGAGCATTTGGCGGCGTTGTTCGGTGCGTTGGCTTTGTGACGTGGATTCGGTTTCGACGGTATCAACGAGGATCTTATCCTTGTCGGGCCAATAATAATTGGCGCGCGCGTCCACCCACTCGCTCAAGAACTCGAGGCCCGCGCCGATTTGATCAAACCGGTTGTTATGACGCGACCAACGCGCATCGTAAAAAACGTTGGCACCGAGTAGAAACGGATACTGCGCATCCACGATATGGCGCAGGCCGAGCCCGATATTGAATTCCTCCTCGCTGCGGTCGCTGACCGCGCCGCGCGGGTTAATGAAGAGCAGACCGGAATCGTAGTGGTAGAGAGGGAGCAGGATGTCACCCTGGGTATAAAATTCCTTTTCGCCGGCAAACATGCCGAGCGTCAGAGCGCCCGGTCGCGATCGCGGGTCAGGGTCAACGGTCTCTGCCGCGTCTACGGGCACAAGGCCGCACAGAACGAATGCCGGGATGCCGCACAACAGGCAATGGACGAGCATGCATTTCATCGGATATCTCCTATGTTGTGGATGACCTTATGGCCGGGCCGCACCATGCAGCCCCGGCGCGCTTAGTTAAAAAATCCTGCAAACACCTGTCTTTGATATAGCTGCGGTTCCCATTTCCCAGACTCTTTTCGCGACGGGCTAAGAGGAAAGAGAAGCAGAGACGCGCAACGATCTCTCAGTCCTCTACTCAACATTCTCTATTCTCAAGGGGGCGCGACCCTGACCTCGATACGATAGTACCGCCGGTCGAAGGGTTCCCCCTCGTCAATCTGCACGGCGACGGATTCGCCCGTGCCCGCGATATCGGAAGCCAAGGGCTCCCAGCCTTCGGCATCGAGGAGATTGGACGTGGCCCAGACCTGGTATAAACGTCCGCGGGCGGAGTCGAAGAACATGGTGAACGCGTCCTCGTCGATCACGGGCTGGTAGGCTTCCAGGACGGCGTCCGTGTCGAACGGATCCACGCCCCAGAAATACACGGTTCGCGTATCGACCTCGCGCCCTTGCTTCGTCAACGTCGGGGGAGCCAAACCGATTCCACCGAAGTAACGAATTTCCCATAAGTCCGGAATGCCGTTTCCGGTACTGTCGACGGAGCCATCGTAATCCGGGGCAAACCCCTCGACCGCCGCTTCGAAACCGATATCCACCACAAACCGGTCGCTGGTGGTCCGGCCCGAAATGAATTCCTGATGGAGGCTGACCGACGCCATGAAACGGGGAGAAGCCAACACCCCGGACGCGCTGCTATCGGTGACGGTGTGCGCCAGCAAGTCGAAGCGGACATCGCCCATCGCGCAGGCGGCGGATAGTGCCATCAAGCTGATCACGAAATTTCTTTTCATGACATGCTCCCGTTTAAGGCGCCGCCGGTTCCAACACGGTGTTCCCAAATGCATCCGTCACCGGCGCCGCGTTCAGCGAAATATTCCCGCTATAGGGTTTACCCAGGACGGAGTTTACAAGCGTAATAGTGGCCGCCCCCTCCGCGTCGATGGCGTAGTCGGCAACGACCGAAGGCTCAAAGGTACAGGCCAGGAACGAAGGTGACGGCACGATCCCTTCGTCTTCCTCCAGCCATACCGCCGGCGCCGGAGCGCCGCTGCCAAACAGGTCGGCAATCGATGTGAAGACACAGCGATTGAAACGAGCCGAGGTATCCGCTCCGCCAACAACCACGCCCGGCGCTTCCGCGAATAAGAACGTGCTCTGATTGACGATCACCTCGCCGCCCGCAAGCGTCAGCGGCGGGCCGTCGAAGCTAAGCAGAAAACTGCGGTCAATGAACGCGATCGACTCCTCGTCGTAATCCAGCCATAACCCGCCCTGTTCCCCGCTCATTCTCGCATTCAGGACAAACAGGAATCCAAGACCGGCCAAGCGGATCCCGTAACCCTCATCGGCCGCCACTCCGCTGTCGTCGATGAAGACCCCGCCGCCGTCCAACGCGGTAATCCCGTTGCGCTCCGCATCAATCATTGAACCGGCCTCCAGAACGATTTCCACATCCGGCCCTTCCAATCGAACGCCATCCCGCGCAAACCCTTCCACGAGGCTGGCGTATAGCTTCACTTCCACGAATGCATCCTTCTCACCCGTGTTCCGCAGGACGATGGCGTCGGCCTCCGGATCGGTGCCCGCCCCGGGCGACACATTGACCTTCGAGTAGGCGAGCTGCACGTGGACGTCCACCTCCGGCTCGGATGCCAACAGCTCGATCGCGGGCGAGTTTTGCGTATGAATGCGTGTATGATCTACGTCCACGCCCCCCTCATAGTTCTCGAGGAGAAGCGCCACGCCGTCGATGGAACGGATGGAACAGCTGTCGAAGCGGATGCCGGCGGTCCCCCCATTGAGTACCACAGCCGGGCCGGTGCCCGACGTAATGCCGATCTCGCACGCGCGGAATTGGAGTCCGCCTGAAATATTCTCCGCCTGAATCGTGGGCACGTCCGGCTCGTCACTGCGAAAATCAACGCCGATAAACCGGCCGTTCACTTGTCCGATCGCCAACAGAGCGGCATGGGAAAGGGAGGAAACGGGCGAGTGTATCAGGCGCAGATATACGTTCCCTCCGCCCAGCACCACGCCGGGACCGCCGTTGCTGAGGAATTCGCACGACTCGATCCGAATGAATCCGTTTTCCGCCACCAACACGGAACCGGCCTCGGCGTCGAATTGGCTATGGGCCGCGTGAAATGATCCCCCGCCACCCATCCGGACAATTTCGCCGACTTCCTGATGCAAAAGGTGGCAATCGAAAAGATGGACGTCCCCGCCGACATCCAGCTCGATGATCGCACCCTCCCCGCTCGATCGTCGCAAATCACAGTTGCGGATATACACGGCCGCCTCCCAATCATCCTCACCCGGCAACTGCTCATCCCTGATCACGGGCGCACCGCTTAATGTTAGATTCTCGATCTCAACGATGCTGCTCAGACTCATGTTGAGCAACGTTTCATCGCTGCTGATCCATACCGAATGCCGGTTCTCGCCCCGAATCACGACATGCGAATTGGTAGGGATCTCCAGTGCGCCTTCATAGTAACCTTGTTTCACCAGAATAAGATCGTATCCCCCCCCGGCGAAGGCGTTGATGGCGGACTGCAGATCGGGAAACGCACCGCCCCCGTGCTGGTCGACCACCAGGGTTCGCCCTGTATTGAATCGCGCGAAATCCAGCGTTTGAACCCGCACATCGGGATTCAACTGTTCGAAGGTGATGCCGTCATCGGAAAACCACGTGCGGAGCAGCAGCAGGCGTTCATGGAACACCAGTGAAGGAATCGTTTCCATCAATCCTTCGTCGCCCAGCTCAACGTTGAACAAACCGTTGTTGACTTCTATGGCGAGCGCCATCATCGGGGCGTCCGGCTGGTTGCCGTCCTGGGTCCAGAGGATGTCGGCCGTATTATTCAGCAACGCGAAACGGAAATAGCCGGTGCCGGTGAAATTGGCGCCGTCAACCGCAATGCGGCCCTGGTAGTTCAGCGTTGGATTTGCGACTCCGTTGTAGGGGCCCACTGCAACCATCAGGGCGATCAATATAAGGCGCAGCGACGGATTCGTTTTCATCGGGTTCTCCTTCCTTGGATGAACGTGCACGGCTTGGTGTCGGGACAAATGAGGATCGAGAGACAGAGGAAGACATACAGGAAGCTGACGACTTCCCGTCGAGGGCTTAGGCGTGATACCACTTTCCCGCATCCCGCGCTCCTGACGGAGTCCCGACCGTTATCAGACGCACCCCTCGAAGGCGTCCATACTACATCGTCAACCCATTTCAGCAATCGGGGTTATCCCCCTTTGGCCCATAAGGGACTCCCCGTCCGGTTATCAGGGGCCGGCGTGCCTTCAAGAAGCTCTCGAAAGACAAAGCCGGCGAGGTCAAAACGTTGTGCACAGAGAAGAGCAGAGAAGAGGGACACAGAAAAGGAGGCGGAAACGCCATTCCGGGGCGGATCCGATCAAGCAGCGGCGGTCCAGATCGCAATCCGTGGACCTCTTGAGCATGGCGCCGGGCGGATGGGCGCGGATTCGACCCACCCCGTCTTCCTTCGGAGGACACCCCTCCGGCGGAGGGGATAAATTCGGGCGGCGCGGTGGCACAACCTTTTTGCGCTTCTTTGCGCCTTTTTGCGGCAATCCTTCGCGCCCTTCGCGATCTTGAGCGAAGCGGCCTCGCTCTACCCGGCGACGGCAGAGAGTAGTTGTGGCAGGAACTTGAAAGTCAGGCACGGGCTGGTTGAGCATGTAGCTCGATACCCAGCGCCCCCATCACCTTCAGAACGGTGCCAAACTCGGGACTTCGCTCTCCCGACAACGCTTTGTACAGGCTCTCGCGCGATAGGCCCGCATCCCGGGCAACTTGAGCCATGCCTTTGGCGCGCGCAATATCACCGAGCGCCTTGGCGACGAAGGCGGCATCGCCCCGGGCCGCCTCCAAGCTTGCCTCCAAATAGGCCGCCATTTCTTCCGGGGTGCGGAGGTGCTCCGCAACATCGTATCGGGTTGTCTTGGTCTTGATCATGATATTCCTCACAGATTTCGGGCCAACTCAATGGCCTTCCGTATGTCGCTAACTTGCGTCCGCTTGCTGCCGCCGGCTAACAAGACGATGATTTCGTGACCCTGTTTGACAAAATAGACTCGGTACCCGGGGCCACAGTCGATGCGCATCTCGCTCACGCCTTCGCCCACTGGCTTCACATCGCCCGGATGCCCCTGTGCGAGACGCTCAATCCGAACTTGAACCCGCGCCCTGGCGCGGAGATCTTTCAGCCTGTCCAGCCACCGCACAAAAGCAGCCGTTTTCCGAATCTCAATCATCCGAAGGAATGTAGCCCGCTGGCTACGCTTTGTCAAGCTCCCGGACGGTCCCGGACGGGGTCCTTGCAGGCTTGCAGAATCATGTGCGCGTTGACTCCTCTGTCTGTCGTTGGAAGCCGACATACCCTGTATCCCCATCATTGGAAATCAGCCGCCGTTCTCGTCCACGTTGTCTGTACTCCATCCGTCTACGCATCTTTCACCCACCCCTCAGTCCGCACCCCGCCTGCTCCCTCGCTCCGCGAGCGAGGGCGTGCAGGCAAGGAGTGGAGGTGTTCCTTTTGTCGTCCTAATTCCTATTCTCTTATCCCCTCCCGGGATGGGTGCGGATTCAACCCACCCCGCCACGCAAACAACCTTTTGCGCTTCTTTGCTCCTTTTTGCGGCAATCCTTCGCGCCCTTCGCCGAAGACACCACTTGACAGGATGCCTTATAGGCATACACTATAGAGTATGATATTCGAGTGGAATCCCGAGAAGAATGAGTGGCTCAAAGAAAAGCGGGGCATATCGTTTGAAGAAATCGCGTTGCTCCTTGGTTCCGGGCACCTATGGCGTGTATCGGATCATTGGAACCAAGAGAAATATCCAGGGCAAGAGGTGTTCTTCGTCCCTATTGGGGGCTACATTTATCTGGTTCCATACATAATCGATGGAGACACGATATTTCTGAAGACGGCCATACCAAGCCGGAAGGCAACGCGAGAATATCGACAGGAGATAGGAGGGCAGTATGAAAACATCTGAAGAGAGCGAAATTCTTGAAGCATACGAACAGGGGCGGATGAAATTACGAAAACCGTCCAAAGCCCTTATGTTGAAACTGGCTGATGCATCAGATCGCACGTTCAAAAAGGATAGACGGATCAATATCAGAATCAGCAACCACGATTTGATTGGCATTCAAAGAAAGGCTGTTCAAAAAGGGTTGCCGTATCAGGCATTGATATCAGGGCTCATTCATCAATATGTTGAGGGCGATTTGCAGGAGAAGGCATAGGCAGCGAAGAGAATGGAGGCGACGCGTGATACGCGGGCGGGCGATTTGGATGAAGACTGACCACAGGGCCGCGTGTCACGGGTCCGCTCAGTTTTAACGTTCTTGTCCCCTCCCGCAAACAACCTTTTGCGCGTCTTTGCGCCTTTTTGCGGCAATTCTTCGCGCCCTTCGC
>SKXR01000142.1 GCA_007128275.1 Kiritimatiellia bacterium | reverse complement strand
GCCATGCGATACAGCGTATCGACGTGCGGCCAATTGACGACGTTCCACCATGCGTCGATATAGTCGCCGCGCCGGTTTTGGTAGTGCAGATAGTAGGCGTGTTCCCAGACATCCAAGCCGAGAATCGGCGTGCCCAGATCGTCGACCAGCCCGCGCATCAAGGGATTGTCCTGATTCGGCGTGGAGGAGACGGCGAGTGCCCCGTTCTCATCGACCATCAACCAAGCCCAACCGGAACCGAACCGCGTGGCGGCGGCCTGCGAAAACTGTTCCCGCATGGTCGCGAAATCGCCGTATTGCGCGTTGATGGCTTCCGCCAATACGCCCACGGGGGTTCCGCCTCCATCGGGAGACATGACTTCCCAAAAAAGGTTGTGATTCCAATGTCCGCCCCCATTGTTTCGAACGGAGGTCTGGATATTCGACGGCAACAACGGGATGTCCGCCAGCAGGCTCTCCAAGGGACGCGCCGCAAACGAGGGATCGTCCCGCAAGGCATTCGCCAAATTCCGGGCGTAGGCGGCATGATGTCGGCCGTGATGAATTTCCATGGTACGCGCATCGATCGTGGGCTCAAGGGCGTCATACGCATACGGCAAATCGGGCAAGGCCAGCATGGGCTCCGCCCGCGCCATGCCGGGCGACTCGACGCCCGTCGCGGAACGTGCGCCGGTGAGGCCGAAGGCGCTTCCTACGGCGGCTATCGCCCCGGTGAATAGGAAGTTACGGCGGGTGAGTTCGGATTGGACGATCTTCTTCTTCATGCGTTCTTCTCCTTTCTTGACTGTGTATTCAGGGAGTTCCCCGAACGGCTTGTTCGGAAGCCTGTTCCGCGGCGTGTTGCTGAATGCGCTTGAACATGGCGTGCAGGCCATTCACCCGGCTGGGCGTTAAATGCGACGCCAAACCGATGCCCTTCAAGAAATCCAGGGAGGCCGACTGTATTTCGGAGGGGGCGCGTCCCGAATACAGGTGAACCAGCATCGCCACCAATCCCTTGGTGATGAGCGCGTTGCTGTCGGCCTGGAAGAATAGTCGATCCTCTTCACGACGCGCGTCGAGCCAGACCTGCGATTGGCATCCGTGCACTTCCCGGTCTTCCGTGCGCAAATCGTCCGGATAATCGGGAAGCGCACGCCCCAGACTGATGATGTACTCATATCGATCATTCCAATCTTCGAGCATCGCAAAGTCTGCAATCATCCCCTCTTCGGCTTCTTTCAGGGTCTTGTCCATAGTGCGTACACCTTACGGGAATTTCGTCGCCTTGTCGAACGATCGTCTCCATTTTATCTTTATCCTTGAAGCAGAGTTGCTACGATCCGTGTTATATATGACAGGTCAACGATCGCTTATGGACCCCGACCCATCCACCCACCGTGACGAGAACCTTGACGTTCTCAATTTTGCCACGCGCCTGCTGCTTGCCAGCACGGATCGCCGGGGATTGACCCGTACCGCCCTTGAGACGTTGGCGGATTTCAGTCAATCGCAACGACTGGCTCTGCTTGTCTACGACATGGACAAGCAACGCTTCCAGGTCGCGGGGGTATGGTCCGGCAGCGAAGCCTCTTTCCCGGACATGCATTTTCCTGCGGACACGCCCCATCTTGCTCCGCTGTTAACGCGAAAGTCGGCCGGCATTTTTCGTCTGCAATGGGTCGACGATGTGCCCATGCCGGCGGGCGAAGAAGGGACCGCCCCGCCCTGTTGTCTCCTGCTTCCGGTGGTCGCCGTGCACGGGAAATTGATCGGCCAGGTAGTCCTTGATCTCGGGGAACGCACGAGCCTGGAGCGCGCACGCATGCAACCCCTGCGTGTACTCAACACCGTCATCGCCATGGCACTGGAAAACGTTCGGATGATTGAAGAAGCGGTGGCCGAAAGCAAAGCGCGGTATCGGGCCATCGTCGAACACAGTGCGTATATGGTGGTGCGGCTGACCCCGGGAGGCGAAGTGGCCTTTGCGAACAACACGTTCTGCCGCGCCCTGGGCGCAGACCGGCCGGACGTTGTCGGACGCCCCTTTGTTCTGTCCGTACCCGACTCCGAGCAGGCGGTATTCGAGACCATGCGCACGGCGTTGACGCCCGATATGGAGCCGCGCACCTACGCATTCCGTATCACCCTGCCGGACGGAGCCATTCAATGGAACGAGTGGACCGTGAGCACCATTACCGATGAGCAGGGCGATTTCATGGAATACCAGGCGATCGGGCGGGATACGACCCTGCAACGGCTGGCGGAGGAAGAGCGAAGGGCTATCGAACAGAAGATGTTGGATGCCCAGAAGATGGAAAGTCTCGGGCTCATCGCCGGGGGCGTTGCGCACGACTTCAACAACCTGCTGGCGACAATCCTGGGCAACACGGAACTGGCCCTGGAAACCCCGGGAGCGTCCGAGGAGGTAATCGAATATTTGGAGGAAACCAGGAAAGCCACACGCAAGGCGGCGGATCTGAGCCGCGAGATGTTGTTGTACGCGGGACAACATCCCATGATGCTTCGACCGCTTAATGTGAATGACACGATCCAACAGATTCATCACCTGATCGAGGCCAACCTATCCCGGCAGGCAGAGATCATATACAAACTCTCGCCGGATGAGCCCGAAGTCCTCGCGGATCCTGCGCAGGTTCATCAACTCCTCGTCAACCTCGTCACCAACGCCGATGAGGCACTGGAAGGAAAGCCGGGCACCATCACGATCTCGTCGGGCGCCGCGTGTCTCAACAAACGGGAACTCCAAGAGATTGTGGCCGACGTGTCTCTGAAGGAAGGGGACTACACGTTCATTGAGGTCGCCGATACCGGATGCGGCATTGCACACGATGCCGTGCGTCAGATTTTTGAACCGTTCTTTTCCTCGAAATTCATCGGTCGCGGCTTGGGACTGGCCGCCGTGCACGGGATCATGCGAGGGCACGAGGGCGCCATTCGTGTGGTGAGCCGACCCGGAGACGGTTCGGCCTTTACGCTGTATTTTCCCGTATCAACGAGATCGGCCACGGCCACCGCGCGGTCCACCGCGTGATCCGCCCCGCGGCCCGCCGCCGCCGGAACGCGAACGCCCGCCGCCCGGCGGCGGTCGGCGAGGCTTCTTCTCCACGCGATAATCGGGTTCGGGGACCGGTTTGAGCATGTCTTCCGACGGATGCTCGCACTGCAGCGGGTGCCCGAGATACTCTTCAATGTCCGGTATGGCAAAGGAATCCAGTTCACAGGCAAAGGAAATCGATGTGCCGACCTCACCCGCGCGGCCGGTACGACCAATGCGGTGCACGTAATCCTCGGGATCCATGGGCATATGATAATTGATCACATGGCTGATGCCTTCCACGTGCAACCCGCGTCCCGCCACGTCGGTCGCCACCAGCACCTGCACTTTGCCCGCCTTGAAATCGTCCAGCACGCGCACGCGCTTCTTCTGTTCGACCGCTCCGCTGAGCAAGGCGGTGGAAAATCCGTATGACTTCAAATGGTCGTGCAACATCTCCGCCTGGTCCCGCCGATTGCTGAAGATCAGGACGCGATCAGGTTTCTCGGTGCGCAGCAGATTGAAAAGCAGCGCGAACTTCTTGTCCTGGGTCGTGATCAAGACGCGTTGATTGACCGACTCGGCCGCGACGCGTTCCGCTTCGATTTCCACCGTCTCGGCGTTTCTCGTCCATTGCTCGGCCAACCGCAGAATGTTCGGCGTCAGGGTCGCACTGAACATCAGGGTCTGCCGTTTCTCCGGGTGCGGCGTCATCCGGACGATCTTGCGCACGTCCGGGATGAACCCCATATCCAGCATACGATCCGCCTCATCGATGACCAGGGTCTCGACCTGCTTGAGTTGAATCACCTTGCGGCTCGCGAAATCCAGCAGCCGCCCGGGAGTCGCGACAATAATGTCGACCGGTCTTTCGAGGTCACGCTGTTGCTTGTCAAAATCCATCCCGCCATAGACCGCCACGGTATGCAGTCCGCAATAGCGGCCGATGTCCATCGCGTCTTTTGTGATTTGCAACGCCAACTCGCGGGTCGGCGCCAGGATCAGGGCGCGGGGCACGCCGTGCGGGCGTTCGCCTTCGATCGGCTTACGCAGAAAATGGGTGAAGATCGAAATCAAGAACGCAGCGGTTTTCCCGGTGCCGGTCTGCGCCTTCCCGGCGGCGTCCCGTCCGGCCAGGGCGATGGGCAGCAGCTGCGCCTGAATCGGGGTGGTGACCTTGAAATGCATTTCATCCAACGCGCGTTTCACCGGATCCGGAATGTCCATATCCGCGAGAACCAGTTGCCCGTCGAAGGCAACGATGTTCTTCGGTTTATACGACGTCGACAAGGATTCGGGTTCGCGCTGTTCTTGCGGGACCGCAGGCGCGGATGTTGCCGGCTTCCGGGCTCCGGAAGAGCGGCGACGGCGGCGACGTTTGGGGGCGCCCTCTTCCTGCTGGGGGGATGATCTCCGATCGGATTCCTGTCTGGCAGACCGACTACGTTCCGGCTTCGCGGCTTGCTTGGCTTCCGATTGCTCGGCCGAGGGCGAGGCGTCCGTCTTCTTCGTCGCTTCCGCCGCCTTCTTCTTGGAGGCGGCTCCGGGGACCCACACTTCTTTGCGGGCTGCTGCGGGCTTCTCCTCCCGACCGGCCGGCGCCGGCTTCTTCTGAACGTTGGTTTCTCCGTTAACGGATCTTTTGACCCGACTGATAATTCTTCTTAACATAGATGTTGCTCTGATATATTCCCGACAAGCGCGGCGCGGTACTGCTATAGGGTGATTCTGCTTTTTGATACACGCCACCGCACAGCTTTATCCGTGGGTTGAAACGAATCTGGCTTTCCGATGAGGATTGAACAGGCGTGCAATAACTCGTCGACATTAAAATACTATAACTTATATATTGCAATCCGAAAGATGCACCTGTAATGTACATATCTGTATCGTTTTAGTGTAGTTAACAAGCAAGGAGTAGTTATGAAGTTGGAATCGTTGTGCCTTCATGGGGGAACCCAGCCTGATCCGTCCACGTCTGCGCGGGCCATTCCGGTGTACCGGACCACCGGATACCAGTTCAAGGACACGGAACATGCGGCAAACCTGTTTGCCCTCAAGGAACTCGGAAACATTTATACGCGCCTGATGAATCCCACGACGGACGCGCTGGAAAAACGCGTGGCCCTCTTGGAAGGCGCGCATGAGATGGCCGGACTGGGCATCGCTTCGGGCACATCCGCCGTGTTCTATTCCGTCATCAATCTCGCGCAAGCGGGCGACAACATCGTTTCCGCGCGCAACCTCTATGGCGGCACCTACACGCAGTTCAACGACATCTTGCCGACGCTCGGCATCACCGTGAAATTTGTCGACACGCAAGATCCGCAAAACATTGCGAAAGCCATTGATGACAAGACGCGCGCGGTATTCGTGGAAACGGTCTCCAACCCGGCTTCGGAAGTCACCGATCTGGAGGCCTGCGCCAAGGTCGCCCATGACGCCGGTCTCCCGCTGCTCGTCGACGCGACGTTCTCCACCCCCTACCTCACCCGTTCCCTTGATTTTGGAGCGGACATCGTGATTCATTCCCTGACCAAATGGCTGGGCGGTCATGGGATCGGTATCGGCGGCGTGGTGGTGGATTCCGGGCGCTTCAAATGGAACACCGGCAAGCACCCGCTGTACGACACACCGGACACCTCGTACGGCGGACTGCGCTGGGGCCATGACCTGCCCGACATGCTCGCACCGCTCGCATTCATCCTGCGCATGCGGACCGTGCCTCTGCGCAACCTGGGCGCCTGCATCTCGCCGGACAACGCGTGGCAATTCATGCAGGGCATTGAGACCCTGCCCTTGCGGATGGAACGTCATTGCCAAAACGCCACAGCCGTAGCGGAACACCTGAAGTCGCACCCGCTTGTGGAATGGGTGCGTTTCCCCGGGCTCAAAGACGACCCGGAATACCAGAAGAACGTCAAATATCTTCAAGGCAAGGGCGGCGCCATGGTGGTGTTCGGGATCAAAGGCGGCAAGGCAGCCGGCGTGAAGTTCATCGAATCCCTGAAGATGTTTTCGCACTTGGCGAACGTCGGCGACGCGAAAAGTCTGGCGATTCATCCCGCCACGACGACGCACTCGCAACTCAACGAGGACCAACAGCGGGACGCGGGCATCAGGCCGGAAATGGTGCGCCTCTCTGTCGGCATCGAACACATCGACGACATACTTGCCGACATCGATCAAGCCTTGCAGTCTGCGGTCGGTTGATTATGATGCCATGAGTGGGATCGCCGTTCCGTCCCAAGGGCGGCGATTCCTTCGTATTCCACTGGCGGAGCAATCAACGTGTCGCACGGTTCGAGCATAGGAACAGCATCAACTCAGTTCTTTCGTTTTGCGGAAGATCCAGCACAACCGTTTCGATTCCAAAACGGCGCCACCTTATCCGACCTGACGCTGGCCTACGAGACCTACGGGGAACTCAATGAAGATCGGGACAATGCCATCCTGATCTTTCACGCCCTTTCAGGCAGCGCCCATGCCGCCGGCGTAAACGGCCATCTGCCCGAAGCGAACGGATTGTGGACGGATGAATGTCATGTCGGCTGGTGGGACGGGTTCATCGGACCGGGCAAGGCCCTGGACACCAACCGATTCTTTCTGATCTGCGCGAATTACATCGGTGGATGCTACGGCTCGACCGGCCCTCGGAGCATCGATCCCAAGACGGGGAAACCCTATGGCCGGGCCTTTCCGATGATGAGCATCAGCGATATCGTCGATTCACAACTGCAGTTGCTGGACCATTTGGGCATCCAGACATTGCACGCGGCGATCGGCCCGTCCACCGGGGGCATGCTGACCTTGAATCTAGCCACGCGTTATCCGAACCGGGTCAACCACATCCTGCCCATGTCGTCAGGCATGACCGTTACCACGTTGCAGCGTGTGCTGAATTTCGAGCAGATCTACGCCATTGAAGAAGATCCCCACTTCAACGGGGGCGACTATTACGACGGCACACCGCCGGACCGCGGACTGGCGCTGGCCCGCATGATCGCGCACAAGACCTACATCTCGCTGCACACCCTGGAACGACGCGCGCGCGGGGAGATCGTCCGTCGCGAACCGGAATTACGGTCCTACGAGATGACCAACGCGGTCGAATCCTACATGTTGCATCAAGGCCAGAAATTCGTGCAACGATTCGATGCCAACACCTATCTCCGCATTGTTTCCGCCTGGCAACGGTACGACCTGCTCCATGACGGAAATGCGCGCAGATTCAAAGAGTTATTCAGGCGCTGCGCCCATCAACGGGCGCTTGTATTCAGCATTGATACGGACGTCTGCTATTACCCGGAAGAACAGGCCGAGCTGGTGCGCCGCATGAAAGAAGCCGGTATCGCGTGCCAGCACATCACCGCCCATTCCGAAAAGGGCCATGACGCGTTTCTGCTGGAACCGGACCTGTTCGCGCCGCACATCGAGTATCTACTCAAACGCCACCACCATTGAGCGGTCGCTGAGTTAGGTCTTATGCCAAAACCCGAAATCGGCTTCGCAGGAAAGACCGTCTCAAAACCGATTTACGGCTCGGCCGGAGGCCTCGCCCTACCTGCCCGCGGAGATTGCGGCTTGGATGGTAGGGCGAACCGTCCCGGTGAGCCGAGAGCGTGAACAGGGATTGCGCAGGACGAAGTTCTTTTCAGTCTCCACACACGCGCAGCGGCTCGGCGAGACGCCTCGCCCTACCTGCCCGCAGAGATTGCGGCTTGGATGGTAGATGCTATGGGTATTTGACG
>SKXR01000188.1 GCA_007128275.1 Kiritimatiellia bacterium | reverse complement strand
TGGTGCACCCGAGAGGATTCGAACCTCCACGCCCTTGCGAGCACAAGAACCTGAATCTTGCGTGTCTGCCAGTTCCACCACGGGTGCAATAGGGAATTACAGGCTTATATCTAACACGGTCGGGGAGGCTCGTCAATGGGTGCTTCTGCCCGATTCAATCGTGTTCCATGTGGCTGGATGTGGCCCCTTCCACCCGCACGCTTCCGTCCCGGCCATGGACCAGCGACACCCCCGGATCTTCGCTGGTATAGGCGCGACGGAGTACTTGTTCGCCGTTCGGCGTAAAGACGTGATGGAGAAATCGGCCGGGACCCGCTTGATGCAGGATATGGATATGGTTGGCTCCATCCACTTGCATCATCGGGCTCTGCACGCGGACAATGCGCCCGAGATCCATCACCCCATAGCAGAGGCCTTGCGATTCATCATCGATTCGTAGAAAGAGGTGTTCCCCGCGATCCCGGTTCAGGGACAACAGACGATACAAGCGTCGCCCGGTTCCGTCCGGCGCCACCGCCCCCATCAGCCGCTTCACTTCGAGCCCGGGCACGACATCCACGAATACTTTTCCGGAGACATAAGCGGTCCCATCCCAGTCCAAGCGCGCTCGTATGGTGTACGGCCCCGTGTTCCGCATGTCGTAAGCCTGCGCAATGTTGATCCGATGCGTGATCGTCTCGCGCGGAGGAACAACAAGGGGGTTACCCAACACGAAAGGACTGGTCTGGCGCATGGTGCGGCCGGGTTGCTGTTCGATTTCCATCCACAATCGGGCGCCCGGCGTGTCGTCCCGTAAAGTAATGGCGCGACCGGTGGTGTTTTGAATGCGAATCGTGGCAATGATCGGCTCGTACAACACGGCGCGGGTGGGCTCGATACGGCAAGAGATCTGGATCTGCCCCCAAACCGGCGTGATCATGCCCAATCCGATTACCATGGCTGTCATTAAGTATTTCATGATGCGTTGTACATACCCCTGAGGAGAGCGATTAGCGTCCAACTGCCAAACGCGATGCCACACGTTCCGGCAATCCGGCGTCCGCGATTTTCTTTTGCGTGATCCGGAAATCATAGGCCACCCGATGCAGTTCGATTTCGTTCTTCAACATATCAAACGTCACATAGGCGGCCCGCGGATCGCCGTCGCGCGGTTGGCCCACGCTGCCGGCGTTGATAAAATACTTGCGGCCCAGCATAATTCTTATTTTCGAATAGAGCCCCACGCGGACGCGATCCGTCTTTTCGAAGGCCAACGGCACATGCGTGTGCCCATAGAAGCAAAGCGACGTCGTCTGATAAGCAAAACTGGCGTCGGCTTCGAGCTTGTCGAAAACATACCCCCACATCTCCGGGGTATCCAGTGTGCTGTGCACAATCGTGAACGTCTCCACACGCGACACATATTTCAGCCCGCGTAAGAAATCCCGCTGCTCGGCCGATAACTGTTTCCGGGTCCAGCCCACCACATCGGCCGCAATGGGGTGAAATCCATTCAGGGTGTCGTCAATCGCGCAATAGTGGTCATGATTGCCGCGCACAACCGGGCAGTTCAATTCCCGCACCAATTCCAAACATTCCACGGGACTGGCATTGTAGCCCACGATGTCGCCCAGACATACATACTTCGTCACGCCCCGTTTCTTCGCATCGGCGAGCACCGCTCGCAATGCCTCCAGATTCGCGTGAATGTCTCCTAATATGGCATACTTCATCAATTGATCCCATCAGCGGTATCGGATCTCAAAACGGTCAAAGGCGCCCGTGGCTTCTCCCCACTCCCGGTGTTCATGTCGGATCCCGGGTCCGACAGCCGATCTATAGATTCCCTGAACAAACGCTTCAAGTTCAGATTTACGGCCTTCGGCCACGATCGATACGGACGCTCCGTCCCACTCGTTGCGCACAAACCCCTTCACGGCGTGACGGCTGGCCACTTCCGCCACGGTGTACCGGAACCCCACGCCCTGTACCCGGCCATCAAAAACAAGGCTCAATCGATGGTTCTGTTCGGAGGCTTCCATACCTACCGCGGCATTAAATCATGTTCTCCGCCCAATTTCAATCAGAGAGGTTAAGCCATTTACTCGGCCAAATACCCTCTTCTCATCCCATCCCGAGCTTGAAATGTCAGGATCCGTGACGGATGGTTTCACCCATGGGCGCCCATCACATACCGGATCCAGCCGCGCCGCGCGTGAATGCGTGGAGGGTCCTGCTTATCGGCCGACGCCCCGCGCACACCTTGGTGCGCACGGGAATTCTCGCCGCCCTCTGCTTTCTGGTGTTCCGCTTTGTGTTGATCCCCGTATTCGTGCGGGGTGAGAGCATGGAACCGACATTTCGCGACGGGGGCTTGAATATGGCCAACACCCTGGTCTATCGCCTGCGTGACCCGCTCCCCGGCGAAGTGGTCGTGATCGAAATGGCCACCCGTCGAACGATGTACTTGAAACGCGTGTTGGCCACCCCCGGGGATACGGTCTATTTCCAGCAGGGCGCCCTGTTCGTCAATGGGATGCGGATCGAAGAACCCTACGTCATCCAAGGCGGTCGATGGACCACGCCCCCGGAACAGCTGGGCGTGGACGAATATTTTGTCGCGGGCGATAATCGGTCCACACCGTGGGAATGGCATACCATGGGCGTGGTGAACAGGTCACGCATCGCCGGGAGAATATTATTTTGACGCACAAGGTTTGGCGCTATGGGTTGGTCGCGCTCGCCGCGATCGTGGCCGTGACGATCTACCAAATGGATCGGGACACGCGCCGCATTAACAAGCGCCTCAACCAATTGGCCGGAACGGTGGAAAAAACCGCCGGCGAAGGGCATTTGAGCACCCTGGCCAAATCCCAGCAGGTGGTCGGCTACTTGACGCCCGACGCCGTCCTGCGCCTGCATCCGGTACTGCCGCAACAAGTAACGCGGCGGGAACTCTCGACGGTTTTCTATCAGGTGCACAGTCGCGTGGAGACGCTGGATTTCCGTATCCGTGACCGCCGTTTGGAGGTGGATCGGCCGGCCGGTACGGCGAACATGCGGTTCACCGCGATCGGCACGGCGCGGTGGGGCGCGCGCAACGAATCCCAGATCCATGAATTTCATCTGCGCTGGGTGAAACAGGATCGCGAATGGTACATCGATCAGGCCGAGATCGTGCAAGCCATCCGCCCGCCGCGCCGGTAGGGCGGCTTCTACATGTGTGAAGCAGGGTGGAACAGGCATCTTGCCTGTTCTTTCCGAAGAAATGGGCCTTCAGGAAACAGGCTGGAAGGCTGTTTCACCCTATCAAGGCCACTCGGTCCACTTTTTCAACGGACTGCTTGGTCGCGCGCTTACTCGACGACCCGAATCTCGAACAGACGCGGCCACCATTTGCCCGTCACGAATATACGGCCCGAGGCCTTGTCATAGGCGATTCCGTTCAGGACATCCACGGGACCGGTCACAAGGTGCGGCTGCAGAATACCCGTCAAATCAATCCACGCGCCCACTTCGCCGCTCACCGGATTGATAAGCGCCAACCGGTCCGTTTGAAAAATGTTCGCCCAGATGGTCCCTTCAATCCACGCCAGCTCGTTCAGGTGCTCAACCGGGACGCCGTCCGCAGTGACCTCCAACGTCCGAACCACGCTGAACCCGGCCGGATCCATGAACCGAAGCCGACTGGTACCGTCGCTCATGATCAGGTGCGCACCATCGTAGGCTAACCCCCACCCTTCCCCTTCGTAAGCGAACCGGCCGATCCGCTGGAACGTGTCCAGATCAAAAATGAAACCCGTTTCCGAGTGCCACGTGAGCTGGTAGATCCGATTGCTGACAACCGCCAGCCCTTCCCCAAAATAGCGGTCCGGAAGATTCACCCGCCGCAGCACACGCCCCGTTTCCAGCTCGACCTGACGCAACGAGGAGCGGCCGCGCAAGCCGGTGCTCTCGTACAAGTATCCGTCATGATACTGCAATCCCTGTGTAAAGGCCCCGGGATCGTGCGGAAAAGACTGAACCACTTCATACGAGTGAACGGGAACGGCAGAAAGCGCCAATTCCCGGGCCGGCTCACCCGACGGGCCACAGGCGGCGATGAAGATCGAAACAACCCCCAAACAGCCACAGAACGCCATACGCATTGGCGTCATCCTTTCGTCTCCCCTTCCACCCGGGCGAAATCCAAGAAGAGCCGCCGCGCGTTGTTCGCGGTGAGCTGTGCGATTTCCTCCACGGCACACCCGCGCACGTTCGCCACAACCGCTCCCACAAGCGGGACATACGCCGGCTCATTGCGCTTGCCCCGATACGGCACAGGCGCAAGATACGGGGCGTCGGTTTCAATGAGCAACAGTTCGTTTGGCACGATTTTCACGACCTCGCGCAAAGCCTCGGCTTTCTTGAAGGTGATGATCCCGCTGAAACTAAGCATCATGCCGAGATCCATCAACGAACGGGCGAACGCGGTCCCGCCGGTATAGCAATGAATCACGCCGGGGCAATCCGAAGGTCCGTTCCAGCGCGTCACGAAGGCGCGCAGCAGGGACAGCGTATCCTCCTCCGCGTCGCGTGTATGGATGACCGCGGGCAATCCGGTGTCGCACGCCACGTCCAGCATCCGTTCCAGCAGGGCGCATTGTTGCGAAGCGGTTTCCGCACTGTAGTGATAGTCCAACCCGGTTTCCCCCACCCCGATCACGGCGGAATCGCGGAGCATGGATTTCAGTGAGTCCGTGTCCGGATCGCGTTCCGCCTCGTCGCGGTCGAAGCCGAGTACGGCATGGATGCCCGGATGCGCGTGCGCCGCCTCCAGCGCCCGCGTGTTGGCCACATCAGATCCTCCGATGGCCACGATATCCGACACCCCCTGGTCGCGGGCGCGCTGGATCACGTCCGGCAATTCGCCCGCTTCCATGAAGCAATCCAGATGAGCGTGTGAATCAATCCAGATCATATCAGTGCTTATCCAACCAAGCCGCCGTGGGGTGGTCGCCCCATGTCCTCTTCAATTGGTGACGCAGGGCATTCGCCCGGTCATCGTGGCCTAACCAGCGCAGAATCCCCATCCAGCGGGCGCCGACGCGAACCGCGGTTTCGGCGGTCACGGCCCCTTCGATGACCTTCTCATACTGCTTTCCGGCATCGCCATAGAGTTCGTTGAGCGCGTAGAGGTCGCCCAATCTTTCCCGGATTACCAAACTCTCTCCTTCGCGCAATCGGGCGCGCAAGTACGAAAGCGCCACATTGAAGCGCCCCTGTTGAATCAGGAGATTGGCGTGGCGGATATGGGCCCATTCGATCTCGGGCCGCTCGTCTTCCTTCAAGTGCTCCAGTTGTTCGGCGACGGAATAGCGAAACGGGCGAAACAGCGGATCTCCGATTACGGCAATCTGCCAGGAAAGGACGCTATTCGCCATGTGCACGGCATCGCCGAAACTATACCCGTGCGCAAGCCGCTCCGACAGAACTTGCAGATTCGGCGTATATTGCAGGAACGGTTCACTGACCGCCCCCATCGTGGCCACCGCGCCTTTCGCGAGCAGCGGCGCCGCCCAATAGCGGTCCGCCTTTCGGAGGCTGACCGCACTGGAAGAATGAATGTGATACGCCAAGGCGCCCGGCTGGAAACGGAAATCCCCGCGGGTAAACGGTCCCGTGACATGTTCCTCGTACCACCCCATATACAGGACGGCATGCTCCATCGGAAATGCCGCGTCCCATACCTCCTCCTCCGAATCGATCACCGTTTCATATCCGAGCCGCAGAAACCGTTCTTGCGCTTCCCGAATCCAATAATCGCCGAGGTAATAGGGGCCGCCTTTCAGGCCGCGCGTATCAAAGTACATCCGGCCCAGAAGCCCGTATCGCTCCGCGAACAAGGTGTCGTCGATCATGCGCCGCACCGTATCCGGATCCGGCCCGTCCAGCCGCGCCGCCACCACCGCATAGTGGTCCGGCCCTAGCGTTCGACTGGTCGAGACCGCGTGATGCAGGGGATTAGTCAGGGGACCGGAAATGTCATATGGCGGCGCCAACAGCAACGCCAATTCGGAGTCCACCGCCGCCATGTTCTTGAATCGCGGATGACCGAGCCGATCCGTAATGCGCGTCATCAACCGAAATCGAGTGTCGCCCACGCGCAGCGGCACGCCGTACATCGAGACGACATAATCGACACGCGAGGCGGTCGTGATCCAGGGGGTCTGATGGCCGTCCACCTCGTTGGGCGGCCTCGCCTCCTGTTCAATCAGGCCCCGCTCACGCATGAACGCCAGAAGCGGTTCCCGCAGGTTGTTGGAGTAGTGGTGCCGCGCCATCTGTTCGCCCGACGGCAAATCAAGCACGCACAGGTGTTCCGCGGGGATGTTTCGCGCCGCCATGTAATATTGCGCCAGCTCCACGGATTCCGGTACATTCCGGTTCGCAAGCACGACGACCAGCGGTTCCTTCGCCGGTCCGGCGCCCCCGCCGGACACCGCAAAGAGAAAGATCGCGCAAGCTATTCGACAGTACTGATGAAACCACATAATCCGGCAAAGCCCTTTACCACTCCGTGACCAACCCATCGTACGGCACCGCGATCCCTTCCGGCAACCGACTTTGTGTGCGGTTATGCTCCAGGGCATGACATAGGTGGGTGATATACGATTGTTCGGCTCCGATGTTCTTCAGATATTCCACGCTTTCGTCGAGGCATAAATGGGTCGGATGCGGTTCTTCACGCAACGCATCCAAAATCATCACGTCCACGCCCCGCAAGCGATCGATCGTCATCGCATCCAACGCGCTACAATCCGGGAAATAGCCGACGGATTGTCCGGCGTGTCGAATCACGTATCCGTATACCGCCATGGGCCCATGCGGCACCGCCAAGGGTTCAATGTCAATGTCCGCAATGGAAAAGGAAGAATCGACTTCGATGAAGTCAACTTGGGGCGCCGTGGCGCGCCAGAGGCTCTCCTCCATAATGTAACTGAATTTGATGCGCATGCTGCCGATCGTGGCTTGTGACCCGTAGACCGGAATACGCATCTTCTGCATGAAACAGAATCGCCTCAGATCGTCAAAACCGAAAATATGATCGGCGTGCGCGTGGGTCAGCAGCACGGCGTCCACACGGCTGACCCCAAAAGTTAGAACCTGATCGCGGAAATCCGGTGCCGTGTCGATGATAAGATGTCGCCCGCCCGCCTCCACATACAGACTGCTGCGGCGACGCTTGTTCTTGGGATCCGTGGACCGGCACACCGCGCAGGTACAACCGATGGCCGGGATGCCGTGGGAGGTGCCGGTGCCTAGGAAGGTGATCTTCATAATAGGGTGATGGGTGTCGAGTGTCGCGGGCGAAATCCGGCGACACCCGACACGTGACACCCCCTCTTCACACCAGCAACGGCGCGATCACCAGCGCCACCACGCTCATGAGTTTGATCAGGATGTTGATGGAAGGACCGGCGGTGTCCTTGAACGGATCGCCGACGGTGTCGCCCGTAACGGCGGCCTTGTGCGCTTCGGATCCCTTGCCGCCGAACGCGCCGGCTTCGATATACTTTTTGGCGTTATCCCACGCACCACCCGAGTTGGCCATGAACAGCGCCATCGCCACACCGGACACGGTTACTCCGGCCAGTACGCCGCCGAGCATTTCCACGCCGCCCAGAAATCCGACCACCACCGGCGTTAAGACGCCAAGCATCGCCGGAACCGTCATTTCCTTGATCGCCGCGGCGGTGGAGATATCCACACAACGCGCGTAATCGGCTTTCCCCGTGCCTTCCAAGAGACCGGGGATTTCCTTGAACTGGCGGCGAACCTCTTCAATCATGGCAAAGGCCGCGCGCCCGACCGCGCCCATGGCGAAGGCCGAAAACAGGTACGGCAACATG
>SKXR01000007.1 GCA_007128275.1 Kiritimatiellia bacterium | reverse complement strand
TTATTGGCGGCCAGCACTTCATGCACGTCCACCGTTTCCGGATCATAGCCGTAGGCGTTTAACCAGGAATACGGCACACCGTCGTTGTACTGCTCGCCTTCATCGCCGACTTCGAAGCCGATGGCGAAACTGAAGGCGCCGTCGCCGGAGAGCTCGACCTGATGCGTCTGCGCCTGGTTACGCATGCGGCGCGTATGCAGGCCGCCGTCCACCGCCGCCCCGTTGAGCACCGCGTTGTGCGCGCCGCCATAGGCGAGCAGGACCGACACCGTGCGCTCCGGATGCAGGTGCGAGAGCGTCAGGGTTCCGCCGTCATGCTGTTCGCCCGAGAGGTATTGCTGGCCGTGCAGCAGCAGACCGTAGAGGTCCGGCGAAAGGCCGTTTCGCACAAATAGCGTGCCGCGCGACGGATCCACCTGATAGTTCACCGTGAACCAGCCCGTGTTGTCGCCCAACGTGACGGTCTTGACGATGTGCCCATCGGACGAGGTGATCTGCCACCCGCCGGACGCTGTGCTGAACGAATACACATCGTTCACATAGCTCTGTCCCGACGTGGCCGCCCACCAGTCTTTGAGCGCCGAGGTCCGGTACGCGTCTTCGTTCGATTCCCCTTCGTATTCCGTTTCCGAGCCCGCCCAACTGAGCAGGTTGCCGATCGTCTGATAGGCCGCGCCCGAGGCCGGATCGCGCACCCATGCGGCAATCATGCGGCCGCCCATGCGCTCAAACACCGCAAACACACGACGGTTGTAGAGCAGGTACTCGTGATCGCCGTCCAGGTCGATGTCCTCCATCGCCGTCTGCGCCGTGGAGAGCGTGTCGGCCGCGGCCAGCCATTGATTAACCCGGGCATACACAGCCGCCTTGCGGGTCTGTGCCTGCGCGGCGGCGGCGAATCCGGCCACGTTCTTGGCCGCGCTGTCCGGCTCGATGTACTCGCCGTTGCTGAATTTGGCCATGTTGCCGGGCGACGCGCTGTGGAACGCGGTCTGGAACACCGACGCGTGCAACACCCCGCGGGCCAGGCGGCCGAGCCCGTCGTGCGTAACGCCCTGCACCCGATCCCACGCCTGCGACACCACGCCGCCTGTGTACATCATGCCGTACGCATTCGGCATGGGCACGCCGGGCCGGCTGTCAAACACCTTGCCCGCCAGCCCC
This sequence comes from Kiritimatiellia bacterium, assembly GCA_007128275.1. Taxonomy (GTDB): domain Bacteria; phylum Verrucomicrobiota; class Kiritimatiellia; order SLAD01; family SLAD01; genus SKZA01. The sequence continues at coordinate 6,719 of SKXR01000007.1, read as the reverse complement.
TCTTCGAGTCCGGACCCCACATACCAGTTATCGTAATCCCTACGGGTCAGATAGTTGATGTAGTTGTGCGACAGCTTGGCTGCGCCCGGCGACGCGCGCTCCACCACGTACCACGGCTGTCCATTCCCGTCGCCGTTGAGATCGACTTCCTCGCGCAGAATGCTTTCCAGGGTAACGGGCTTGATCCATGGACGGTTGGCGATCCACCGCATGTTGCGGTCGTAGGCATCCGCCAGTTTCTTGCTCGAGAAATCCTCCCAATGGCTCATCAGGATGACGACCTGATCCCAATCGCCGCGCGCTTTTCGGTTGAACAGGCGCCGCAACGGCATGTTCAATCCGCCGCCGTGATTGGCGAAACGGAAATCGTTCGCGCCATTGTTGATGGCAAACGTGTCGACGCCGTTGATCCGGTTGATCTGGTAGCCGCGCGTGCCGAGCGCCGCCTGGCGGCCGTACCATTGGAAAAGGTGCTCCATCTGGTCCAGTACCGTGGCGCGGAACCCGAGCTGCTCGATCTTGTCGAACACGTCCGCGTCCAGCAATCGTTCGGGCGTCCAGAACACGGAGTTGGTCGTGATTTCGACGCCGTATATGGTCTCGAGGAATTCAGAAGCCAGCGCAACGTTGTCCGCAATGAAGTCCGCCGTGAAATACGGCAGCATGTGATCGGAGAACGTGCCGGCCATCAGCGCCACCAGGCCTTCCTGGGCCATGTCCGAGATACGCGCGTTGAGCGCGGGTCCGTCCCGGTACTCCTTGCCCGCCGCCGGATCGACGCTGGCCCACTGGAGCGCCGAGGCGAGCGTCGGCGTAATGTGCAGATTCAGCGGCATGCCGAAGATATGGTGCGCGTCCAGCACCCGGTAATACCCGGCGCCGGCGTCGTTGTTGACCAGATCCTGGATCACGCCGCCGGGCTGAATCGCCTGGTTGCCGTGCACGATCTTGGCGAACTTCGCGCGGTTCGGACGCGCGTCGCCGCGAATCCATTGACGCAACACGCTGCCCTGCCCCTGCAGGGCGGCCTGCGCCCAGTGATCGTCCTCGGCGATGTAATCGTTGAGGATGCTGTCGCGGATGTCGCTGCGTCCGCCGATATCGCCCGGCCCCGGCGGACTGTTCTGCGTGCCCGACTTCGTGGTGAACACTTGGAAGTTCAGTACCGCGGGATCGCCGATGTAATTCACGTCCAGCAGCGCCTGTCGGTCGATGGCAAATTCCACGGCGTCCAGTTCGGCATTGAAGTAGGCGCCGAGGAAGTAATCGTCACGGCCCACCACGCCGCCGTGCGAGAACAAATCTTCGCTGAAGACGCTCGTGTTCTGGTTCGGGTTCATGTCCACGTACACCCGCCCGCTGGATGAGTTGTACACGGCGACCACCAACTGCCAGCGCATATCGGTCAGGGTGTCCACCTGATCCGGAAGCACGCGCTCGCCGGATCCGGGATCGCCCGTGTCTATGACGACATAGATATCAACGTGCTCCTCCTCGGCAAACGGCTGCAGGTCGTACATGTCGACGCGGAAATAGAAGCGATCGTCGCCGCCGGACGCGGACGCGCCGCCGTCGCGCGTATAGAAGGCCACCAGATCGCGGGACTCATCGAAACCGTCCCATCCGCGATACACGTCGCCCTGTTTGGAATTGATGCCGCCGCCGTGGTAATAGTCCAGCGCCCGCAGATCGTCCCACGTCCAGTTCATGAATTCTTCGTGAACCGGCTGGCCGTTCAATTCCCCGATCACCGGGCCCGGCCCGATGGTAATGGAGCCCGCCGGCACGGGGATGTTGACGTTGACCCGCGGATCGGTTCCGGCCGCCTGGTGCTGGGCGTTGTTCACGCCGTCCCCCGTCAGATCGCCGTCGGCGCCCTGCTGGGTGTTGGTCGGCGAAATTTGGCCGGTACGCAGGTTGTACCATCCATCGTCGAACGGATCGAGACCGTACCGGACCTTCCAGCCGTCGCGCAGACCGTCCTGATTCGTGTCCTGTACCAGCGGATCCAATTCAAGAAAAAGAACGCGCGGCCACTTGTTCGTGTCCTGCCAGGTGGCGCCATCAAAATGGGGCCGCCCAAAGTCTTCGAACAGTTTGTCGTAGTTGATCGCCCGCGAAACAATATTCGGCTCCCCCACCGCCGCGAGAGCAGACTGACTGGCCGCATCCATACCCAACAGATAATGCTGATTGTCGGGATGACTGATGTCGAACGGCTCCGTCGTGCCGTTTTGATGGAGTAGCGCCATGTCCACGCGGCCGTTGGCGTTCGTATCCGCCGCACCATCGCTCATGCCGTCGCCGATCGTGTCCGGACTGTTCGGATCGGTTTCCAGAAACCGCGCGTTGGCGGGCAAGGCGTCACGATCCACGCGCGACGTATTGTAGACCATCGGCAGATACATATCCCGATTCTCAAACCAGTTGCGCAGAATGTTCGTGACCACACCGCTACCATCCAGCAAGCCGACATCCACCCGTCCGTTCCGATTCATGTCTTCAATGTGATCCGGCAACCCGTCGCCGTCCGTGTCCGCCCGGTTTGGATCGGTCATGGACCCGCCGATCTGGTCGGTGCGCGACGCATTGAAGTTATAGCGCGGATGCTCCCAATTATCCGTCGTATTAAAGATCGGCGGATCGCGGTCTGAAATGAAATTGGGCCATCCATCGCCATTGGTGTCGACGGACGTATCCGTCGCGTCCGGATTAAGCGGATTAACCAAACCAAGCTGCAACCCGTCCGGCAATCCGCCGCCATCGGTGATGGGCCTTAACGGGTCCGTACGCCCGGCTACCAACCACATGTGGACATCGCCGTTTCCCCACGTTTCCGGGTTGGTGTCGGGTAAAGACCGTGACGTAGTTTCGTCAGCGTCCGGAATCCCGTCGTTGTCCGAATCGCCGGAATCGTCCCGCTCCACCACTTGGCGCAGCAACACCGGCGTCGTCCGCTGATTCGAAATCAGCCCGTCAGGCCCGAAATCGCCCGTCGCCACGATGGTGTAGGTACCCGCCTGCAGGTTGGTCCAGAGGAACTGCCAGAAGAGGCTGTTCCCCACCGCGGTGGGATTGCCCGTGATGCGTTGCGCCGTGAGGCCCGAGGCCGTCGCCGCGCGCCACGGACTGGTCAGCGTGAGCGAATTCGTAGTCTGGACGCCGGCCACAACCACACGACGCGCATCGATTTCCAACACGCTGCCTGCGGACACCTCCGCGTCAAAGGCCGTTCCGGTTCCGATCACCGCCGTACTGTTAGTCGTCACCGAGACGGTCCCCAACAACGTATTGGTCGCGGCGGGGATCGGGGCCACAAAGCCCGTGGAATTGGTGAATGCAATGGAAACTGACTGGGCCGTGTTCGAGGTCTGCACGCTGACATTATGTTGCCGCTGTTCCGGGTCGGGGTCCGCCACGTCCGGCAGGACGATCTGGTAACGCGCCCCGTCGAGATTGAATTCCGGCGGATCGATGATCAGCACCGGCGGGCGCCCCGCGCCTTGTGTGACGCGTACGCGACGCTCGGCAACGAGGGTAATGCCCTGTCCCGCCGCGTTCGCATGAATGACCTCGATCCGGTGTTCGTAGTTCGGATCGCCGTTGAAGAGGTCGGGCAGCGTGAAGCCCAGCTCGTGCGTGTTCGCGTCAATGTAGTAGTTGAAGAACAGGTCTTCGCGATCCTGCGGCACGCCATTGAGCCGGATCAGGAAGCGGCTACGCGTGATCTCCTCGTCCCATTCGGCCAGCGCCTCGCTGAAGTGGACCTTCATATCGTACCCCTGCCCCACCACATCACCGTCGTTCTGCGGCCAGGCCACATACATCGAGTAGTCCGGCCCCTGCGTGTTGATGGTCCGTTCCAGTGTCGTGAAACGGCCTTCCACATCGGACACCAACGGATTGGTCGAGGAGGAGTATTCCGCGAGCTTCACGTGGATGGTGGCCTGCCCGGAAGACGGGATGTTGACGTAACTGAAACGCCATTCCAGCGGGTATTCGCTGTCGATGTTGATGCTCGGATTAACACGCTGCGCGGGGATCCAGGACACTTCGTCTTCCGCATTGAGTCCGTTCCCGTGGTTCGCGCCCGTTGCGGCGTCGTCGTTGTTTGGATCGGTATCGACGATGTTGTACCACACTTGGCGCACGGTCGGATCGGTGCGGACCACCGCGCCATAGCGGTTGTCGTACACCGTATCGTTCTCCTGCGGGAACACCACTTCGCCCGCGGGCGGTTCCGCGTCGTAATAGAACGGCTGATAGAAGGTGTTGTAGATCGCGGCGCGCTGACCGTTGCCCGCGTCGGCGCCGTCCCGTTGCAGGAATGCGCGGGCGCGGATGATATTGAATCCTTCGACCAGCCCGGTACGCTGCGCGCCGTAATCGTTGTGCGGATGATAGACGACCGTGGACGGATTGAAGTTCTCAATCTTCCACGTGCCCATCATGTTCAGTTTGCGCCCAAGATTGTCCCAGCTGTTGGGATACGGCGTGTCCCAGTCGTCCCGGCCATCGAAGCCCTGCTGGCGGTGACCGCTGACCTTGTAGCGCACGAGCGTATCCGCCGGCTGCGCCGGGAGCTCGCCGTACGCCCACCAGTCATTCACTTCCCCGCCGCCCCCCGTTCCGGTGACAACGAGGTTGTTGAAATACAGGTTTCCTGCACCATCTCCATCCGGATTCCCGCCCACGTACAGACGGAAACCGCCGAGCGTTTCGGCGTTGATGGTCGTGCTCCAGGTGTCCGACCAATTGTCGCCCGCGCTGGATCCCGTCACGACGAGGTCGAGATTCGCGCCGTTCTGTGTAGCGACGAGGTTCAGGATCATGTCGCCCTGATAATCAAAACCGGTGGCTCCGTACCCCTCGTCATTGATATTGAAATTCCAAATCTCCGTTGTGCCGTCAAGAACGGTTGAGCTGTTGAACAAGCTGATTCCGCGACCGCCACTGCGCGATTGCACGGCCAGATCGATGGAGAAGCCGGCTCCGTCGCCCCAGGACGTGATGCCCCGTTCCGCATTGGACCATTCACCCGAATGTCCGAACATGCCGAACGAGACATCATCGGTATCGATGTCGCCGTGGCCGTATTCCGTGCTGGTCCAGACAAAGTGTCCCGAATTCGACCCGGCATCGTAGAGGTTCCAATTCCCGAACCCGTTGCCCCCGCTCGACCCGGAGGTCCATCCCCCGCCATACTTGCTTGCGTCATCTGTCGCCGCACCGCCGTTGCCCCCACCGTTTTCGATAACGTTGGTGCGCCAGAAGAGTTCCACGGCCTTCGTGGTGCCGATGCCGAGTCCGGCGGCGCCTTCGGGCCAGGAACCGTCGGTCGTGTAATAGAGGAAGACGCGGTCGGTGTCGCCCTGGTTTCCGGTCTTCACTTCAACAAGGATCGGCTGTCCGGCGGCGTCTTGCGGCGCGGGCGTCATCTGCGGACGGCCATCGTCCGTATCGGCTTGCGGGTTGTGATAGACGAACGCGGGAGTGTATGTGGTGTCGTACTCGTTCTCGGCATCCGCCTCATGGATCGTGATCCCCGAACTACCCACGGTGAATTCGTACGACTCCGCGCCGGCCGACCCGATCTTGTTGCGGTCGGCATCTACGGAACCGAACTTCTCTCCCCAAATCCGGCTGTGGAAATCCGCCTGCTCATATCCGAGATACACATCCGTGGTGTCCCAGCCCGGCGGATGATCGCGTTCGTCGCCGCCGTGATGCTGGATATCGTTCAACGGGACGCCGCCGTTCAGCTTGAAGAGCACGTTCTCCGCCGAACCGTCCACATGGGCGTAGAAGCTGAGATTTGTCGCCGATGTCACGCGCGGCACGGTGTGCATGTAGGTGAAGGGCTCGGGCTCCACACCTTGCGGATAGCCCCGGTTCGGCAAGCCGTACGGATTGAATTCCGCGTCGCCGTCGGGTCCGTCCCACCGCACGTAGGACATGGAATCGGCCGGTTCGCCGTCGGACTTGATCTCGATGGGCTTGCCGCCACCCCATTTCCACAGGTCCGACTCTTCCGGGCTGCGCCAGGAGAAGACGAAGTAGCCCGCGGGAGGCAGCATGACACTGATCGTGCCGTCCTGAACCTGATGATAGAACTGTCCCCCGCCGTGGGCGTACTGCCAGAGGATGGAACCGTCCGGGAAAGAGGTCGGGATATCCCGGTACTCGCCGGCATCCCAGTTACGGCTCATCATGAAGAACATGACGGTGCCGTCCCCGTCGGTCATGTCCCCGTTCTCGCGTTTGTCGCGACGTTCATAGGCCAGCACCTGGTCGTCGCCCCAACGCGGAATCTGATCGCCGCGCGAGAAGGCGTTATGAATGTGAACCAGGTTGGGTATCCGGGTGTCGCCGAATTGACCGAAAGGGCGTGTATTGGCGTGCCGGGGAAAGGCGCCTCCGCTGTCGCCGAGGGTCGGGGCTTGGCGATTGCCGTCCGTGTAAATGCCGGGCAATCCGGCTCGCGTCAGGTTGATCGCATATTGCAGGTGTTCATTGAAGGCCACGTCGTCGTCATGGCTCTTCGCATAGTAGACGCCCAAGTTCTTCCCCATCTGGAAGCCTTCGATGTATTCCGAAGTCTGCAGCATCGACAAATCGTCGAGCCAAGTAAGGCTGTTCAGGGTCGAATGGGTGCGGGCGTCCAGCAGGCGCATGCCCGCGTCCCAATAATCGCTGTATCCCGGCGGCTCGCCCATGTG
>SKXR01000110.1 GCA_007128275.1 Kiritimatiellia bacterium | reverse complement strand
GCGCACGACAATGGCCAGCCGTCCCTGTTGCGGGGCGGGTTCATAGGGGAGCCAGGCGCTGATCCGCTCGGACAAGCCCAGCCGTTCCAATGCGCAGGCGGCCACGATGACGGCGTCGTAGTCCCCGGCGTCCAGTTGTTCAAGGCGCTGATCGATGGTTCCCCGAATGGGCTTGGTGGTGGCGTCGGGATACAGGGTGCGGATGTGTGTTTCGCGATTCGGGCTGCTGGTGCCGATGACGCGCGGCGCCTGATCGGCGGGCCAGGTCGCTCGTAGCACCAAGGCATCCCGGATATCGCGTGCGGGCAGCAGAGCGGCGACGGCCAGCTCCCCACGGATCTCTTGAGGCAGATCCTTGGCGGAGTGGACCGCGAGATCGGCTTGTCCGCTCAGGAGCGCGTCATCGAGGTCGCGCGTGAAGAAGTCGTCGGGTACGGCGGCATCGGTTAACGGCGTGGCGAGGTCACGGTCGCCGGGGGATTGGAGCGGGCGCACGTCGAACGCCGTGTCGGGAAGCAGGGCGCGCAGTTGTTGCAGGGCTTCTTCGGTCTGGGTCCGCGCGAGCCGGCTGGATCGTGTGACGACGATTAACTGTTTCGGGACCACGCAAGCGCTCCATCTCGAATGATTCGCGCGGCGATTTCCGCCCGGTCGCGGCGGTCCTGCGTGTTGACCTGCGCCTTCTCTTCGATGTGTTCGAGTCCGACATAGGTCACCGTACTCATGCACTGCACGGCTTCATGGCAGTCGGGCGGCACGCCGAGGTCGGCGATGTGCAAGGGGCGTTTCGCATGTTCAATGTGCTCGGCATACAGGATGGGATGCGGTGCGGCGGTGGCCGTGATGATGCCGGCTACGCCCTTCAGAAGGGGGACCAACTCGTCGAGTCCGCCCCCGAAACCGCCGACTTCCTGGGCCAGCGTCATGGCTCGCTCGGGGCAGCGGCTGGTGACGCGGACGGGCGACTTGCCGCGCTTGCCGAGATAGCGGGCCACACTGCTCGCGATCGAGCCCGAACCGATGACGGCAATCGGCTCGCCGTCGGGTACCCGCGCGAGAATTTCGCGCGAGGCCAGGGCGGAGAGGGAAGTGAGGTTGCGGTCGATACCGCTTTCTCGCCGCGCGCGTCGTGCAAGAGCCAGGGCGTCCTGGAACAGGCGGTCCAGGTTGCAGCAATCGGGGCGGAGCGATTGGCGGAAGTTCTTGTAGGCGCTGCGGACCTGGCCCAGGATTTCCAGTTCGCCAAGGATACGGCTTTCCAATCCCGCGGCAATGCGCGCCAGCCGTTCGAAGGCCACGGCGTCCTTCCATTCCTGCGAAGTGTCCAGTTCCGGGATGTGCACCTCGCTGCAACTGAAAAATTCCAGCCGTTGACACGTATTCAGGATCAGCAACGGACGATCAACACCGCGAAGCCGGTGAATGGCTTCCACGCGTTGGTCCGGGTGTTCCGTATTAACCTGACATGCTACGAGTGGCATCTTCGATGAAGTCCCGCATCCCTGTTATGTTGTTTTCCGCGATCAGATTCAAGAACCGTTCATCCCCGGCTATATGCTTCAGCAATTCCATCCGGGCGGCATTCTGCGGCAACGCGCGCCGGGTTTCGGCCATGAGCAGTGCGGCATTGCACCAGCCCGGACCCAGACGCGTTTCCAGCAAGCGTCGCAGCGTGGATGCCAATGCCGGCGTTTCCCCGCTACTGGCGATTGCCAGAATCAGCGGCCCCCGAAGAATCAACGCAGGGTAGTATATATCGCAATAATCGAGTTTGTCCATGGCGTTCAGGGGAATTTTCCGGGGGCGACACCAGCCGGCCAGCCGGGCGCCCAGTTGCCGGTCCATGGTGGACTCGATAACGAGGTCGACGTGGTCCGTATCGGACTCCTCAATCGGGCGTTCGTGCAGCGTCACCCGCGCATCCGTTCCCGCCAAATCGCGCGTTTCGGGGGTGGGATCCTCCGCCACAAAGGTGATCCGTTCCCAATCGAATAGCACCGCGGTAGCCAGGCGACTGGCGCCGAGCGCCCCGCCGCCGACCAGCAGGAGATGTTTCCCGGTGGTCACGAAGGAAAGGGGGAAGGCTTTGTGTCGGTTCATGTCGAATCAGATGATGTACTCATCGAATTCCGGCGCAGGCGGTTTCTTGGCCGGTTCGCAAATCATGCCGGCCGCCACGGTCCGGTGGGTGACTTCATCGATGAGGGTGAAACCGCCCGTGTACCGGTTCCGCTCGTAGGCGTCAAACAACAACGGGGCGGTGGTGCGGATGCTGAGTCGCCCGATCTCGTTGAGTTGCAACATGCCCGCCGTGTCATCCCGGGTGAGCGTGTCGGTGTCGACGCGGTAATTCACCTTGCGGATCATGGAACGCACGGTGTGGGTGGTGTGCTTGAGTAGGTATTTACGGGACAATTGCAGCGGTTGTTCATCCATCCAGCACACCATCGCATCAAGTTGCGCGTCCATGTAGGGCAGGTTATTGGGATGCGCAATCATGTCGCCCCGGCTGATGTCGATTTCATCGGTCAGGCGGAGCGTTACGGACATGGGCGCATAGGCGAGTTCGAGCGATCCGTCGAACGAATGGATTTCCGCAATCGTGGATCGGCGTCCGGACGGCAGGACCATGACCTCGTCGCCGACCTTGAAGACGCCGCCGGTGATCTGTCCGGCGAATCCCCGGAAATCATGGTGTTCCGTTGTTTGCGGGCGAATGACGTACTGCACGGGAAAGCGCCCGTCCGTCAGGTTCCGGTCGTTGGCGATGTAGACTTCTTCCAAGTGATTCAGCAGGGTGGGCCCCTCGTACCACGGCATGTGTACGGAGCGGTCGACAATATTGTCGCCCTTCAGCGCGCTGACCGGGATGAAGGTGATGTCTTGTGTGCGGAGCCGCGTGCCGAAATCCGAAAAATCCTTTTCGATTTCGTCGAAGACGCCTTCGTCATAATTGACCAAGTCCATCTTGTTCACGCACACCAGCAGATGAGGGATGCCGAGCAGGGACGCGATGTACGCGTGGCGGCGCGTCTGTTCGATCACGCCCTTGCGCGCGTCGATGAGGATGACGGCCAGGTTGGCGGTGGACGCGCCGGTGACCATGTTGCGCGTGTACTGCACATGGCCGGGCGTGTCCGCCACAATGAATTTACGGCGCGGCGTGGCGAAATAGCGATAGGCAACATCGATGGTGATGCCCTGTTCGCGTTCCGCGCGCAGGCCGTCCGTCAGGTTGGCGAGATTGACTTCGCCCCCGCCCGTAAGGTCCGTGGAACGCTGGAGCGCCTCCATTTGATCCTCGAAAATGGATTTGCTGTCATGCAACAGGCGTCCGATCAGCGTGCTTTTCCCGTCGTCCACGCTGCCCGCCGTGGTAAAGCGCAGCAATTCCACGCGACCGGATGTGCCGGGGATCGCGTGTGGGGTGTCGGGCGTCGAGTGTTGGGCGTCGAGTGGCATTAGAAATACCCTTCCTTCTTGCGGTCTTCCATGGCCGCTTCGGAGCGTTTGTCATCCGCGCGGCTGCCGCGTTCGGTGACGCGCGCAATGGAAATCTCTTCGATGATGTCTTCCACCGAGGAGGCGGTGGATTCGATGCAGCCGGTGCAGGAGATGTCGCCGATGGTGCGTACGCGGACGTTGTGTGTTTGCGGTTTCTCGCCTTTCCTAAGCGGCAGTAGATCGCTTACGGGCAGCCACTGGTTGTCGCGACGTACGACGTCCCGGCTATGGGAGAAGTAGATGGTCGGCAGATCGAGGTCTTCCAGAGCGATGTATTGCCAGACATCCATTTCGGTCCAGTTGCTCAGCGGGAATATGCGCATGTGTTCGCCGGGATGGATGCGTCCGTTATAGATGTTCCAGAGTTCGGGACGCTGATTCTTCGGATCCCATTGGCCGAAGGCGTCGCGAAAGGAGAAGATGCGCTCCTTGGCCCGCGATTTCTCTTCATCGCGCCGCGCGCCGCCGATGGCGCAATCAAACCGGAACTCCTCGATCGCGGCCAGCAGGGTGGGAATCTGCAGCCGGTTGCGGCTGGTTTCGCCGGGTATCGGTTGCGCGATCCCGTCGCGAATGGCGTCTTCCACATGGCGCACGATCAGTTTGGCCTTCAATTCCTCCGCGCGTCGATCGCGAAATTCGATCAGTTCCGGGAAATTATGGCCGGTGTCAATGTTCAGCAGGGGAAAGGGGAAGCGACCCGGGCTGAACGCTTTTTCGGCGAGGCGCAACAGGCAGATCGAATCCTTGCCGCCGGAAAACAACAGCACCGGCCGCTCGAATTCAGCCGCCACTTCACGCATGATATGCACCGCTTCCGATTCGAGCGCTTGCACATGGGACAGACTATAGGTTTCCACGTTCGTACTCACGATGGTCGACCTTTCGGTTATGTAAACCACATTCTTTGTGTTCGGGATTCTCCCACCACCAGCGTCCGGCGCGCTGATCCTCACCGGGCGCAATGGCGCGGGTGCAGGGGGCGCAGCCGATCGAGGGGTATCCATGATCGTGCAAGCGGTTGTAGGGAATCTCGTGTTCGCGCACGTAGGCCCAGACCTCGTCCAGCGTCCAGTCGGCGAGGGGATTGAACTTCCAGATGTCGCCGTGCGCGTGATCACGTTCCAATACGTTCAATGCCGTGCGCGTGATGCTTTGTTCTTTTCGTTGTCCCGTGATCCACGCATCCACATCCTTCAAGGCGCGGTTCAGCGGTTCCACTTTGCGAATGCCGCAGCATTCGATCCGGTTTGCCACCGATTCCCGGAACGAAAAAAGCCCTTTATTCTTTTCCAACGCTTCGACTTGGTCGGCTCGCGGAAAATACCAATCGACCTGCACACCGTAGCGCGTACGGATGCGTTCCGCGCACTCATAGGTCTCTTCCGGGAGGCGTCCGGTGTCGAGCGCGAACACGCGGACATCCTTGCGGATATCGACCAGGGCGTGGATCAGGGCGACATCTTCCAGGCCGAAACTGGAGGCCTGCGTCAGGCGTGGATGAAACATGTCCACAGCGTACCGTAACACCTCGGGGAGGTTGCCGGTATCCACGGATTCCCAGCGGGGCGGAAATGGATCTATGTTATGGGTCGCGGTCATGGATGCGTTAGATGGTATAGTCGGCTACAAACTGCATGGAGGCTTGGCGATCCGCCTCGGCCAGGTCCGCGAAGTTGGTGGAGTCATACACCTCGTTCAGGGCGTCCTCCGCCCGGCGCCAGATCTTCTCAAAGACATCGTGCGTCCTTGTTCCCTGGCCGGCGCCTTTCGAAGACGATCCCGGTTCCGGTGCGAAGAAGGGGCCTTCCATCAGGCGGATGACCTCGCCGATGGTGATGGACCGCGCGGGCTTGGCCAGCACATAGCCACCCTTTTTCCCGCGGACCGATTCTGTCAAACCAGCCTGTTTTAACTGGCGAAGTATTGCTTCAAGAAAGCGGGCGGGTATACTCTGGGCCTGGGCAATATCCACAATGGTGGCCGGACCGCCACCGTCGCGCTTGGCCAGTTCGAGCAATGCCCGTAAAGCGTAATTGCATTTATTGGATATCATGAGTGAGATCGCCTTAACTACGTTAATTCGATAGACATTAAGGAGTTATTAGGGCGTTGTCAACTGTTATGGGGAATTAATGGATGAAAATCATAAGAAGTCTCCGGTGACGTTGTTCTTGTTTGTGGACGGTCTCGGTTTGGGGGTGGAGGATCCGGCCGTGAATCCGGTCTATTCCGGGCGCTACCCCGTGCTGGAACGGTTGTTGAAGGAGAAAGCGATTCCCATTGATCCGCAGCTCGATACTCCGGGACTGCCTCAGAGCGCGACTGGTCAGACCACCATTCTTACCGGCGTCAACGCCGCACGCATCAACGGGCGACACGTGGAAGGGTATCCGGGGCCGGCCCTGAAAGCGCTGATTCGCGCGCAGAACATTTTCTCCAGACTGCAATCGCGCGGATATCGGAGCACGTTTGCCAACGCCTATCATCTGAAGGACGTGGCGGAGGTACACGCCCTGCGGCGTCAATCCGTCACTACCGTGGCCGCCCTTCACGCGTTTAATGCCGTGCGGATGATGGACGATCTGGAGGCGGGTCGGGCCGTGTATCAGGACATCACGCGCGCCATCATTCGTCAGCGCGGATACGCGGTGCCGCCCACGACGCCGGAGGAAGCCGCCGCCCATCTCATGGCGGTTGCCGGGGAACATGACTTCACCCTTTTTGAGTATTTTCAAACCGATCTGATGGCGCACAAAGGCACGCCCGAGGATATCGACCGTGTATTGACCACGGTCAATCGGTTTGTGGACGGCCTGTTGTCGTTTACGGAGACCGACGGGCATCTCTTCATATTGACCAGCGACCACGGGAATATTGAGGACGGAACGCATCGGCATCATACCGACCACCCGGTGCCCTTCGTTGCGATCGGCTCCGGAGCGGACTTCCTACGCGAGCGCATTACACGCCTGGAAGACATTACGCCCGCCCTGCTTGAGCTGTATCCCGGGCCATGACCCCCGGATAGTTTTTACAAAGATTTTGAGCGCACCCGGCGCTTTCCTGTCGGAACTGAAGTGGCCGGAAATGTGTCTATTCACCCGGAGAGGAGGATGATTCATGCAAAATAAAGTCTTTCATATCGGCTATATTGTGAAACAATTCCAGGGCATATTGGCATGGATGATTGCATGGGCGGGATTTTCCGTGTTGATTGGTTGCGGAACGGAAACGCCGGACCCCCTGTACTTGGAGGATCCGGAAGAGGGCGCCGTGGAATATCCTTCGGATCTCCCGGATGTGCCTCCTTCGCCGATGGAGCCGGCGCCGATTATTCCGGAATCGATGGAAGAAGAGCGGGATTTGCCCGACACGGGTGTCCTTGAGTGGATGCCTGAACCCGAACAGGAAAATCCTTCTAGGTGAAGGAGCGAACGAAAGGAAAGGAAAAGCAATGAAGAAAAAACAGCAATGGATCATTCGTCTGATGACGGTGACCGGACTAATGATGACCGCGCAGGTCCACGCACAGGAGTGGGGCGCGGCGCAGGATCAGCCCGAGGTCGAGGTGCAGCAACAGGATCCTTGGGGCGCCGAACCTGCGGCACCCGAAGTGCAGGCGGAAGATCCTTGGGGCGCCGAGCCGGTTGAGACAGCCCCGCCCGCGATGGAACCGGAATGGCCCGAACCCGAGCCCGAGCCTTTGGCTCCTGTCGCCGTGGATCCGGCCGTCGAGATGCAGCAGATCCAAATGCAGTTGCAACAGATCTCCATGCAGCTACAGCAAATCCAGCAACAGGCCTTGCAAGTGCAGGACGTGATGGACGCGTTTGAAGCTTATGAAGCGAGGTTACGCGAGAAGATGCTGGCTTTGTCGCCGGAATCCGAAGCCGATATCGCTACGGCGGAAACGCTGGTGGAGGAATTGCGTGCCGTCAGCGATCCTTCGCAGTTGGATCCCGAAGAAGCCCAGGAATTCCAAGCGAAGTATATGGAATTCCAGCAGGCGGCGCAACGGTTGCAACCCATCGAGCAGCAGGCCAGCATGGATCCGGAAATGCAGGAGGCGCGCGAAGAGTTGGAAGAGTTGGTCATGGAGGCCATGCGCGGAGTCGATCCGGATGCGGAATCGATCATGGAAGAGCACGAAGGCTTGGTGGAACGCTACATGGAGCTGGAACAGCAGCGGCAACAACAGCAACCCATGGCGCCCCAGGACGAGCCGTTCCAAGCGCCACAGTACTAACACTGAAATAACTGCCGCCATTCGCGTACCTGCGCCGCCAGGTCGGCCGCGCGGGTGATGTCGGAAATGACGGCAATCCCATCGGCGCCCGCCTTGATCAAGGCGGGCGCCTTTTCCGTGTTGATGCCGCCGATGGCGACGACGGGGCAGGGGG
>SKXR01000247.1 GCA_007128275.1 Kiritimatiellia bacterium | reverse complement strand
GGTCTCGCATAGCTCGACCCTCCAATTCCCGTGTGCGCGCGTCAATGGAGGGCGGAGCTACGCGACGCCGTGCAAGCCGGTCTCGCATAGCTCGACCGTCCAATTCCCGTATGCGCACGTCAATGGAGGGCGGAGCTACGCGACGCCGTATCCGGCGCTTGGGTCACGAGCGTCGCGCCGTGCAGGACGTAGAGGACGGCGCCGATGGCGGCGATGATGATGACCAGGGTGAAGGAGACCAGGGAGACGGCGATGGCCTGTTCGGCGGGCACACCGGCGAGGGCGAAGAGGCCGACAAAGGAGCCTTCGCGGACGCCGAGCCCCGCGAAGGTCAGCGGGAGGGCGGAGATGATCGTGATCAAGGGAATGAAGACGAAGAAATAGAGAAGCGGGATATCGAAACCGAGCGACAGGGCGATAACGTAGTCCGTGACGATCTTGATCAAGGCGGAGCCGATCAGAAACGGCGCGATTTGGAGGACGGAACGCCGGTCGCGTCCGTAATCCGAGAGGGCGAAGTAGACTTTGTAGAGCACCGACGTGAGCCGATGCCGGTTCAGGAAGTCGAGGAGGCGTCGGGCGAGCGCGAGCGTGTTGCGGTTGGCCATGACGAACCAGTAGGCGAGAAAGGAGAGGACGACCAGTCCGGTCAGCCACTGAATTTCCGCGCGGGCGGCCAGCGGGTGGAAGCTGACGCCGAACGCGGTGAGCGCCATGAGGAACAGGACGGAGATCCGGCTGAAGATGATGGCGCTGAAGGCCACTTCCTTCTTTTCCGTGGAGCGCACTACATTGTAGCAAAGCACCATGTCGGGCCCGATTCCTCCGGGGAGAAACATCCCGAAGAAGTTGGAGATCAGGGTTAGGCGGAAGACGTGCCGCGCACGCACGAGGATGCCTTTTCCCACCAACAGGGTGCGCAGGATCAGGCTTTGAAAGAGAAAATGCAGGCCGAGCAGGGCGAGTGCCGCGCCGTAATAGAGGGGATGGAAGGCCGTGAGCGTGTCCTTGAGCGAATCGATGCCGATCCAGGCGATCAGGAGTGCGAGCAGCAGCAGACCCGCCGCCGCCCGAAGAATTAACGATAGCTGTTTTCGGGTTATGCCCATGAGCCGATAACCATTAACCATTAACCATTTTCCGGCAATCTTCTTTTGCTTTACCCGCGGGCGGTATCGTTGCACACTCCGGCCTCCCTTTATGAATCGAAGACAGGCCATACTCATCGGGTGCGCCGCGCTCACCGCCTTTCTGCTCTCGTGGTGGATCAGCGAAGCGGTGTTCCACCGCGCGCCGATCACGACGGATGAGCAGAGCTATCAATTGCAGGCGCACCTGTTCGCCCAGGGAAAG
This sequence comes from Kiritimatiellia bacterium, assembly GCA_007128275.1. Taxonomy (GTDB): domain Bacteria; phylum Verrucomicrobiota; class Kiritimatiellia; order SLAD01; family SLAD01; genus SKZA01. The sequence continues at coordinate 6,557 of SKXR01000247.1, read as the reverse complement.
ATCAAGTATCCCCCGCCGCCGTTCATTGAGCCGTTCCGGTACGGCATGGTGATCGTGGACAAGGACGCAGGGTGGTTGTCGCGATATCCCCCGGGGCATGGGCTCTGGATGATGTTCGGCGTCTGGCTCAATAACACCTATTTCATGGTGGCGCTGGCGGCGGCGTTGGGGGTGTTGCTGACGGCGCGCGCCGCCCAGCGCATCGGGGCGTCGGTGCCGGCGGTGATCCTGTTGCTGCTCCTGTCGCCGTTCTATGTGTTCATGTACGGGACGACGATGAGCCATGTGAGCGGCTATCTCGCGGCGGCGGGCCTATTGCTGGCCTATATCCTGTGGCAACAACGGGAACAGCCGGCTTGGGCGCTGGTCGCGGGCTTGTGCTGGGCGTGGTTGTTCTTGAATCGCACGTACACCGCGTTCCTCATGGCTATTCCCTTCGCCGTGGACGCGTTATGGTATCTGTGGACGCGCCGCAATGCGCGCGCCTTCTGGGGAACCGCCTTCTTTGCGGGCGCGGCCTGTTTCGGTATCTTTGTGATTCTGATCTACAACTGGGTGGCCGTTGGCAATCCGCTAAAAATGACCTACCTCTTCTATGACCCGACCGACAAGCTGGGTTTCGGATTGCGACATCATTGGCCGGTCTTCCCCGCGCCTCAGCCGGTCGAGCATACGCTGGCCAAAGGACTGTCGGATTTGAAAGGCAACGTGTTGCTTCTGGATCAATGGATCTTCGGGTTCCGCGGCGGTTTACTGGTCTGGTTGGCGTTGGCGCTTGTCGGCTGGTCGAAGCGATGGAGTCTGCTGTTCATTTCATCCGCCGTAGCGGTTGCGCTGGGCTATGTCTTGTTCTGGTATCCCGGCTTTAATGAGACCGGGCCGAACTACTACTTTGAAGTCTATCCGGCGCTGGTCCTGTCGGCGGCGCTGGGCGTGGCCGCGTTGTGGCGTCGGTTTGAAGCGCGGCGGCGCGTGCTTATTCCGGTGGCGGCGGCGGCGGTGTTGCTCTGGGCGGTGCTGGCGTATCCGTTTGTCATGGAGCAGGCGCGCTACTTACAGGGCGAAACCCGGCTGCGCAGCAAGGCGATCAATACCCTGTTGAATGCGCCCGAGAAGTCGTTGATCTTTGTGCAACGTCGCGTGGTGGAACTTGCCTGGCCCAATCACGATCTGGTGTTTTCGCCGACGGGGATCGAAGGTGGCGTGGTGGTTGCGCGTTGGATCGAGGCGTCCAATCGCGCGGTATCCCGCTATTTCGGTGAATACGAGGCGGTGAAACTGGAGAAGACGGAGGATGGCTTCTACTTGAGCCCCATGGAAAAGGATCCGCCGTTTGATCTGACGATTCCGATAAACAGTCTGCACCGGGTGACCGGCACCAATGAATGGGACGCGGACGATCCGCGCATGATGATCCGCGTCGCGCGACCGGGCGATGTAGCCGAGCGTTTGTTATTCGGGCGGTTCTACTATCTGTATCCGGGCCGGTTTGTGGTCGAATTCGATGTGCGCGCCTCGGAAGAGGGTGCGGCGACGTTGGATATTGCGCTGAGCGAGACGGAGTCCGTGTTCCTCTCCAAGCCCGCACCGGTGTCGGAAGAATGGCAGACGGTGCGGTTCGAGTTCGAGCGGGACGATTTCGTGATTATTGAGCCGCGCGTGTTCTATCACGGAACCGGTGAGGTGCAGATCTCGCGGCTGCGCATTGCGGAGTTCACGGACGGCGGCGGAGAGGATTGAGCGGCGGCCCACCCCTGTCCCCTGGAGGGTCGAGCTACGCGAGACCGTCTTGCCCGGCGTCGCATAGCTTCCGCCTTCGCAAGGCCTTCCGCCGTCGCTGAAGCTATGGCGGACAAGTCGGCGGGACAAGCCGCCCTGTACTATTGCCCGTCGATCATCCGTTGGGCGGTTCGATCCACGGTTCGAACAGGACGCGCAGATCCGGCAGGCTGAAGAACAACAGCAGCGTGCATGCGACGAAGGCGGCGATCACCACGACCATCAGCTTCTTGTGTCGAAACAGTTGTTCCGGTTGCTGGACCGGGCTGTCCGGTTTGTACGCCATGTGCATGTAATAGGCCATGGCGTAAGCAACGAGCGGTGTCGCCAAAATCAATTCGAAACGATAACGCGCGATAAAGAATCCGCCCATGAGCGCGAAGAGGGTCGCATAATAGAAGATGCTGACGATCAGTTTTTCCTGGGTATAGAACGCGAAGGATTTCCGGTATTTCGCCGCCCGGTCCGGATCGTCGATGTTGCGGAATTCGGCGAACCGTTTGGCCGCCATGAGAAACGCGCCGAACATCCAGTAGGCGATGAAGATGGAGAAGGGCGGGGCCGACGCGGCTCCGACGCAATACCAGCCCATGGCGAGTCGGATCGGGTTGTTGACCGACTCGCTCAACACGTCGCCGTACGCGACGTCTTTCAGGCGGATGGGCGGAATGTTGTACAGCGCGCCCATGATCCACAATAACACGGCCGTGATGCCGAACGGTACGTTGACGGCGAACGACAAGGCCAAACCGAGCAGCGAAAGGAGCACCCACCACGCCCACGCCAGGGGCACCTTGACGTTGCCGCTGGGAATGGGCCGCTGATGTTTGGACGGATGAAATTGGTCAAACGGTGCGTCGAGGATTTCGTTGAGGACATAATTGCTTGAGGCCACCACACAGACCGCAAGGAAGCCGAGGACGATGCCGCTCCAGGCATCCGCCAGCGCCAATTCGCGGTGAAAGAAGAAGGCGAGCAGTATGCCCGGGACCACGAACACGTTCTTGAACCAGTGATCGGGCCGGGCAATCTGGAGATAAGGGACGATCGGCATAAACGATTTCGGGATGTAGACGAATACGTTTACTTGAAGGCGTCCAGAAACTCGAGCGCGATCAGTTCCTCGCCGCGATCGTTCGGATGGAGGCCGTCGACGAAGTATTCGTCTTCCTTGCCTCGGAACGTCCGGTGCAGATTCACGAGCTTAACGCGCTCAGAGCTGGCAATGACGCGAATGCGCTCGTTGATGCGGTCCACGCGGCCGTTGTAGATGCGGCGACCGCCTTCCATCGGCATGACCGTGGCCATGACCGGGATGGTTTGATTGGCTTTGGCGGCCGATACCATGGCGCGCAACGCGTTTTCGGTGGCGTTCACGTCCACGCCTTGAATGGCGTCGTTGGCGCCGTAGAAGATGATGAGGAATCCCGGCTTTCGGCTGTTGAGGCCGCCCTGCACCCGGCTTGCGCCGACGGATGCGGTCGCGCCGCCGATGCTGTCGTTAACGACCGCTTTGCCGACCATATTCGCAAAGCGCGCCGGCCACGGCGCCCCGCCGGAGAAGCCGCCGGCGGAAATACTGTCGCCCAGCACGAGCACGACGTTGCGATCATTTTCTCCGAAATCATGGCCGTCGCCGAGTTTCTTGGAACTGCTGCTGTTCAGACAGCCGGTAAAGAGAAGCACATGCAGGCTCAATATAGATGTGAAGACGGTCAGTAAAAGACCGGTGTTCGGGCGGTATGGTCGCGGCTTAATCATGTCATTCTTCCTCTTTGAAACGGGGAAAGGGATACTCCTGTACGGAGGAATTGGCAAGACTGAATATTGCGCGTGTACAGGAATTGGCCCTGATCAACCGCTGCGGCGCGCAAAGGCGCGGGTGGCAAGGAACCCGACCAGCAAGGTGGCCGCTGTGATGGCGGTCGGAATGAGCAGCAACGGCCAGAATGCGGGCCGGAAGGCCATGTCAAAGAGTTGCCGCGCGATCAGCCAGCCGGCTAACAGGGATAGGACGATCCCGGCCATCGATGACAGTCCGCCCAAAATGATGTATTCCGCCGCCATGATTCGGTTGAGTTGCGCCCGGGTGGCGCCGAGCGTACGCAACAGGTCCGCTTCTTCCTTCCGGTCATAGCGACTGGTCACCACGGTTCCGCTGAGTACGAGCAGTCCGGTGAGCACACTGAACAGCGCCATGAAGCGGATGACGTGGGCGGCCTGATCAACGACCTCGTCGAGGGCTTGCACAATCATGCGGAGATCAATGGCGGACACGTTCGGGTAGCGCGAAATGACGCTGTTTTGCAGTTGCGCCGCTTCCACCGGACCGGGTGCGCGCGTGACCATCGCGAAATGTTGCGGAGCGTCCTCCAGCACGCCGGCCGGGAAGATGACGAAAAAGTTGGTGCGCATCTGGCGCCAGTCCACGTTGCGAATGCTGCGGACATAGGTGTGCAGGCGCACGCCCTGTATGTCGAACACCATGCGGGCATTGAGTCCGATGCGGAGGAAGTTGGCCAGGCTTTGGTCGATGGAGACCGGGATGAGTCCGCCCGTATCGCTCACCCGTCCCTGCCATTCGCCGCGGACGATGACTTCGCGTTCGTCGAGCACTTCGCGGTAGGTGGAACGGTACTCGCGGAACAGGACCCAGTGGGGGATGTCCAGTTCGGGATCGTCGCGCAACGAAGCCACGGTGCGTCTGTTGACTTCGAGCAGTCGCATGGTGACGATCGGTGACGTTTCCAGATGCTCCAGATTGTGGTCTCGTACGATGTCCTCGATGGCGGCGACCTGGTCGCGTTGAATGTCGAAGAGGATCATGTTGGGTTGGCCTCCGGCATCCGTGCCGCGGAATTGGTGCAGGAGATTGCTTTGCGTAAACGACAACGTGCCGAGCAGAAAGGCGCCGAGTCCGAGGGCGAGCAGGAGCACCGACGTCTGGTTGTAGGGTCGATGTATGTTGGCGATTCCCTGCCGCCACGCAAAAGGCCACGCATCGCGCAGGAGCCGTCGGGCCAGCCACATCAGGAGGCGCGCAGACAGAGTCAGCAAGGCGAAGACCGCCCCGAGCCCGCCCGCGAGCATGAAGCCCTGTGTCCAGCGGTCCGTGTGCATGATGGAAAACCCGAGCAGAATGAGGGCGAGCGCGGCCAGGACCGCGAGCTGCAGCGGATCGATCCGGCGTGGCGTGTCCGCAAGGTCCGGGCGCAAGGCGGTCAGGGGGGATACCCGTCGCAACGGGACCAGCGGATAGGCGGCAAAGGCCACCGACAAGGCCAATCCGTATAGGAGTCCCAGACCGGCCGCGGACCATGACCAACCGGGTTCCAGCTCGACGGGCAAGAAGTCCGACAAGAGTGAGGGGAGCGCATATTGAATGGCTCCGCCGAGCATCAGGCCGATCAGCGCGCCCATGACGGCGGCGCCTGTCGCTTGCACGATATAAACGGCGAGTGCGGTGCGCGCATGTGCGCCCAGGCAGCGGAGTACGGCCACGTGGGGTCGTTTCTTGCGGGCGTAGAGCTGAATGGACCCGGCCAACCCGATGCCCCCGAGCAAGAGGGCGACGAATCCGCCGAGGTTCAGGTAACGGTACAGGTTGTCCAGGGTGCCACCCGTCATGGCGCGCCGCTGTTCCGCGGTTTCCATTTCCAGGCGCAGCTCGGCCAGGCGCGAGCGGTATGGCTGCACAAGGGACGACGCCGGCACGTCGTCCGGCAGTTGGAAATGGGCGTAGTAGCGGGCGAGGCTGCCCTCGCGCAGCAGTTCCGTGTCGGGCACGTCCGCCATGGCAATATACACGCGCGGCCCGAGAAAGGCCGAGGTGGCCGGCGCTTCGCCTGAAACGCGGTGGAGCCGTCCGACGATCGTGAAATCGCGCGCGCCGATCCGAATCGTATCGCCGATTTCCGCCTCGAACTGCAACAGGAGACTGTCTTCCACCACCGCCAGGGCGGATTCGGAATGAACGCGCTGCGCGGCCTCGGGCGGGTCGGTTTCGAAATGACCGTAGAACGGGAAGGGCCCGGAAAGGGCGCGTATCTGGCTCAAGCGGGTCGAATCCGTGCGGGGAAACGTTGTCATGGAAAAGAAGCGCGTTTCCCGTACCTGCTTGCCCGGCACATCGTTCAGGAAGCTTTCCATCGCTTCATTGAACGGTTGAAGGGCGCGGATGCTGACGTCTGCACCGAGCAGACTACGAGTCTGCAACTCGATGGATTCGTCCATGCGTTCACCAAAGGAACGGATCGCCACCAGCGCGCCAATGCCCAGCGCAACAGCCGCAATGCTCAACAGAAGATGCGTGCGGCTGCCCCGACTATCGCGCCAAGCCATGCGCAGAATCCAGAATGGGGAGGGAGTGTTCAGTGTACGGTGTTCAGTGTTCAGTGTTCCAGCCCTTTGTCGTAAACGGTGTCGGGGGTGAATGCGTATCGCGTGTCGGGTGTCGGGTGTCGGGTGTCGGGTGTCGCGTGTCGGGTGTCGGGTGCCGAGCGTCCTATTCCTTTGTCGGGCTATCGGGTCCTGATGATTTGGCCGTTCTTCAATTGCACAATGCGATTGACGCGGCGCGTCAGTTCATGGTCGTGGGTGACAAGCATGAGGGTGGTGCCCAAATCCTTGTTCAAGTTGAAAAGGAGGTCCAGCACATGCGCGCCGGTTTCCTCGTCCAGGTTGCCGGTGGGCTCGTCGGCGAAGATCAGGCGCGGCTCATTGATGAAGGCGCGGGCGATGGCGACCCGCTGCTGTTCGCCGCCCGACAATTGCGCCGG
>SKXR01000024.1 GCA_007128275.1 Kiritimatiellia bacterium | reverse complement strand
GCCGAGTCCGGGGCAGTGGCCTTGCTTTATCTGGCGGCTCCGCGGAGCGTCGCCCTCCAGTTTACGCGGTTCCCCCGGGCCTGGAGGGCGAGGCTTCTGCCGAGCCGAGTCCGGGGCAGTGGCCTTGCTTTATCTGGCGGCTCCGCGGAGCGTCGCCCTCCAGATTGGGTGGTTGCCCTGGGCCGGGGTAATCGTCGACTTTGCCATTCCATGCAGGGAACGGAATGACCTTGGACGTTTTTCGGATCGACTTCGTTTGACGCCTCCTCCAACTCCTTTATAGTATTCACAGAGGAGACGGAATGCGATGAACGAAGCGAAGGACACACGGAGCGATGCGCAGGACTTTTCGCTCTCCCGGCTGGGCGGGTCGGGAGAAGACCCCGCGGTGTTCGCGTTCACCCCCGACGACATTCGTTCCTGGACGTATGCGGAGTTGGACGCCGCCGCCGGCAAGATCGCCGGAGGCTTGATCGATGCCGGTCTGGAATCGGACGACATCGTGGCCATGCTGGCCCTGCCCTCCCCCGAATACATTGCCGTGACGCTCGCCGTACTCCGGGCCGGCGCCACGATCGCGCCGATAGACGCGCAATTGGCCGACGATTCGCTCATCCACATTCTCTCGGATGCCAAACCCAAATGGTTGTTCACGGACGAACGCGGCGCCGGGCGCATCGCCAAGCTCGACACGGACGAAAAGCCCGAGCTCCTGAAACTGGATAAGGAAGAAGGCCGGGACTCCTGGCAATCCTTGCTGGCGGACAAGGCGCGCGAGGCCGAAGACGGCGACCCCGACCAACGCGCCGTGCTCTTTTATACGTCCGGCACCACCGGCCCGCCCAAGGGCGTTCCCCTTTCCCGAGGAAACATCGCCTATCAACTGGACGTCGCCCGCAAGAGCGGGCTGATCCGGGAAGGAGATCGTCTGCTCCTGCCGTTGCCGTTGCATCATGTGTATCCCTTTGTCATCGGCCTGTTCGCCCCGTTGCGACTCGGACTCGCCATTATCATTCCGGCGGCGTTGACCGGCCCGCAGTTGGCGCGCGCCATCCGGGAACGCGAAGCGTCCATTGTTCTCGGCGTACCCCGCTTGCACCGGGCACTGGTGGAAGGCATTCGCAATAAGGCCGAGGGAGGCGGCGCGTTTGTCCGCCTGTTCTTCCGCACCGCCCTCGCGATAAGCCAAGCCGCGTGCACGCATCTCGGAAGGTCTCCGGGACGCATCCTGTTCGGATCGTTGCACCGCAAGATGGGCGGGAAATTACGGCTTATGGCGTCCGGCGGATCGCCGCTTGACCCGAAGGTGGCCGCGCAAATCAATGCGTTCGGATGGGATTTAGCGGTGGGCTACGGCCTGACCGAGACGTCCCCCCTCCTCACCATTCTCAGTCCGGGCGAAGGGAAGCTGGACACGGTCGGTCGCGTGGTGCCCGGGACCGAACTGAAGATCGATCGGGAGGCGGCGCCCGGAGGGGACGACGAGGACGGGAATGAAACGGCGCCGAAGAAGAACGACAAGGTCGGCGAAGTGCTGGCAAAGGGGCCCGGCGTCTTTAAGGGGTACCATAATCTGGACGAAGAAACGAAGGAGTCGTTCACCGACGGTTGGTACCGCACCGGGGACCTCGGCTGGTTCGACGACGACGAATTTCTGCATCTCGAAGGCCGTGTTTCCACGATGCTGGTACTGGAAGGCGGCGAGAATATTTCACCCGATAAACTGGAAGAAAAGTATGAGGATGCGTGCGAAGAAATCGACGAGATCGGCATCCTGCAGAAAGAAGGGAAACTCGTGGCGGTCATCGTGCCGCACCGCAGTGTGGACGCGGACGAAGCGCGCGACCGCATCAAGGAGGCGCTGCAACGCATACGAACGAAGATCCCTTCCTATCAACGCCTGTCCAACTTCAAACTGAGCGGCCGCGAATTGCCGCGCACGCGCCTCGGCAAAATACGACGGCACAAGTTGGAAGAACTCTACGACGCCGAGGACGACAAGGCGAAGACACAGAAGGGTCCCATCTCCGTTGACGAGATGTCCTCCGACGATCAGAGCCTGCTCGACAACGACAAGGCCCACGCCTTGTGGGAGCTGCTCGGCAAGCGCTACGCCGAACAGCGCCTTGCCCCCGAATCACGGCTTGAATCCGATCTTGGCATCGACTCCATGGAATGGGTGGAATTATCCACCGCCATCGAAGCCGAAACCGGCTTGCAATTCGGCGACGAAGTCATGGAACACGCGGAAACGGTCCATGACCTGCTTGAAGCGGCCATCGGACCGTCCGGGAAAGCAGGCAGCGACTCGCGCAAAGCCATTCACGATCCGGACTCCGTCTTGAGCGACGAAGACAAGCGCTGGATACAACCGCGCCGCCCCATCCACAAGGCGGTCGGCTTTATGATATACCTCCTTCATCAAGCGTTCATGAGAAGCCTGTTTCGTGTCGAGTTGCGAGGCCGGGAAAATCTCCCGGAGAACGCGCCTTACGTACTTACGCCGAATCATACCAGCTACCTGGATCCCTCCGCCCTCATCAGCAGCCTCCGACGTCCGCTAGTGGACATTTTCTACTGGGCGGGATTGACCGATGCGCTTTTCCGAAGCGCGTTCTGGCGAAAGCTAAGCCGGCTCGGACAAGTTTTTCCCATTGACCCCCGGCGCGGCCCCCTGGCCAGCCTCGCCTTGGGCGCCGCCGTACTCAAGCGGGGCGATGCCATGGTCTGGTTTCCGGAAGGCAGGCGTTCTCCCGAAGGCGACTTGCTTCCGTTCCGTCCCGGACTGGGACTGATCCTCAAGGAGTATCCTCACGTCCCGGTGGTGCCCGTGTACATAGACGGCGCCCGTGACGCGCTCCCGGTCGGTCGCGCCCTGCCGCGTCCGTGCAAAATCACCGTGCATATCGGCAAACCGCTGACCCCCGAAGAGCTCGAACAAGCCGGCGAAGGCGACTCCCCCCACCAACGCATCGCCCACGCGCTCCACGCCGCCGTCGCCCGCCTGCGTGATGAGGCCACGGGCACCTCGGGGACAGGTACCCCTGCGGGATGACCCGCGGGGGACAGGCACACCAGGGTCAATACGTTCTCCAACCTAACTCCGCATGTATGAACCCGTTTCGGAATAACCAGTCACCTTGGAGGGGCGAGTTATGCGAGCCCGTGATGTCGCGTTGAATAGAAGTGGAGGCGGTTAGGTTTCCATGCACGTTCCCGGCGTCGCATAGCTCCGCCCTCCAGAGAGGGGGTACCCACCACTTTTTCAATGCGATGCAGAGAATTGAATGACCCTGACAGGCACACGGATAACCCTTGATTTCGTATTGCCAAGGCGCCGCATTTTGCGCATCCTCCGAAAAACTGTGCCCGGCAATACCGTCACCCCCTGAGGCAAATTCAATGACCACAAAACCCCGATCACGGACAGCACTTTTCGCAATTGTAAGCGTTTACATTCTATTCGCCGTTGGCTTGGGTCGCCCGGCGTTCTCGGCGTCGCCCGCCGAGGACCGGCTCATCAACGATGGTTCATGGATCGCGACCGCGTCGTCGGTGGAGGAGGAACATCAACCGGATCGGGCCATCGACGGGAATCCCGGTACGCGCTGGTCGAGCGAGTTCAACAACGATGAATGGTGGCAAGTGGATTTCGGACGGGAACACGTCTTGCATACCATGGCCATCCACTGGGAAGACGCCTATGCCGCCACGTATCGGGTGGAACTCTCCTCCGATGGAGAAACGTGGGATGTCGTTCACAACGAACGCGCCGGATCGCCCGGCGTCAAGACCATCCAATTCGACCGTCGCCCGGCGCGTTATGTCCGGGTGGCATGCGAACGGCGCGGCACCGAATGGGGATTTTCTTTTTACGCGGTGGAATTCAACACACCCGCCCCGCCGCGCATGACCGCCACCGCATCGTCGGGGTCCGGTGACTACGCGCCGCATTACGCCATCGACGGCGATCTGACCACCCGATGGAGTAGCGATTTCCGGGATGACGCGTGGTGGCAGGTTGAATTCGAAGATCCGATGACCCTGACCGGATTGAAGATTCTGTGGGAAACGGCGTTTGCGGAGAAATATGAAGTCGCCGTTTCAGACGACGGTCACGAATGGCGCACGATCTACGCCGTTACGGAAGGCGACGGCCAGACCGATATCCTGCTTTTCGAGCCGGTCCACACAAGGTTTCTCCGTATCGTCTGTCATCAACGCGGCACGGGATGGGGCAACTCAATCTGGAACATCGAGTTCCTCGACGAGAGTCAACAAGTCCGTGTCGACGCAAGTTCCTCGGCCGAAGGACATGAGCCGGCTCATGTGATTGACGGCAGGCCGGACACGTTCTGGAGATCGGGTGCAGACGGGGAGCAGTGGGTAGAACTGGCTTTCCCGGGCACCATGGGACTTGGCGGGATCGTGCTCCATTGGGGCGAACATCACGCCGTCACCTACACCATTGACTGGTCGGCGGACGGAGCAGCATGGAGCACCGCCCACCGCGAAACGTTCGGCACGGGCGACACGGACCATGTCTTCTTCCCCGCGATCGATGCGCGCTATCTGCGGATTACCGGCAAGACCAGTCGCGCCGGAGCGGGATACGAATTGGCGCATATCGAGCTGAAAAGCCGCGAAGCGCAGGCCACGCCGCTCCGCGAGTATCAGGCGCGGGCGCGCAACGCGGAGCGCGGACGCTATCCGATGTGGCTCACTCGCGAACAGGAATTCTGGACCGTGACCGGCCTTCCGAACGATGACCAGGAAAGCTTGCTCGGCGAGACCGGCACGTTTGAACCCTATAAAGGCGCGTTCTCGGTACAGCCCTTCGTCCAAATGAACGGAGACCTGCACACCTGGGCCACGGTGGATCTCTCCCAAAGCCTTGAAGCCGACTATCTTCCCCTCCCCTCGGTACAATGGTCGGGCGCGGGATGGCACATGCACATCGCCGCACTGACGTTCGGACGGTCCGGCGCCGCGTTCACCGCCGTCCGCTATCGCATGGTCAATACGGGCAACGCCCCGCTGGCATGCGCACTCGTGCTCGCGGTCCGTCCGGTCCAACTCAATCCCGTTTGGCAACACGGCGGAATGAGCCGGATCGAATCGGCCGAATGCATCGCCGAGGATCGTTCGGCAACCATTCTGATCAACGAACAACCCGGCATCCTGCTCCCCGTCATGCCGGACAGGATGGGCGCCTCCCCCCTGAGCGGGGGCGACGTCAACGATTACCTCTCCCAAGGATTGTTCCCGACTGAAGCGCGCGCCGCGGATACGGAAGGGAAAGTGGGCGTCGGGTTGCAATACGATCTAGAAGTGCCCCCCGGCGAATACCGCGACGTGGTCGTCATCCATCCTCTCCATGACCACGTCGAGGTCCACGCCTCGTGGGAAACCGATCCGGCGGGTGCTTTTGAGAGGATCTGGACCGCGGGTCGCGCGGCTTGGACCGACCTGCTCAGCAACGTGGACATCGACATTCCCGAATCGCGCCTGATCGAAACGATGAAAAGCAATCTCGCCTATGTCTTCATCAACTACGATCCGCCCTGGTTCAAGCCCGGTACGCGGAACTACAATCACTCCTGGATCCGCGACGGCGCGTTGACCGGTGTCGCCACCCTGCGTATGGGGCATACGGAACCCGTGCGGGCGTTCATTGAGAAATTCAGCGAATTCGTCAACGAAGACGGTTGGGTCCCGTACATCATCACGGAGGACGGACGGCCGATCGGGTACAACCCCAACATGGACGGAGGCGAAGGCCACGAGTTCGACAGCCAGGGCCAGTTCGTATTCATTGTCCGGCAGTATTACGATTTCGCGGGCGACGAGGCGTTGGTGCGATCGGTGTACCCGCAGGTTCTGCGCGCGCTCGACTACGGCCGGGAAATCCGGAAACGCCGACTCACGGACCAGTACCGCAACACCGTGTACTGGGGCATCCTGCCCCACTCCAACAGCCACGAAGGGTATTTCCCGGCCAAACACAGTTACTGGGACAATTTCTGGATGCTGCGCGGCCTGAAAGACGGCGCTTATCTCGCCGAGCGAATGGGCGACCCGGATTCCGCCGCATGGATGCGCGAAGAGGAGGAGCACCTGCGCACCTGCCTGATCGCCTCCATCCGCGCGGTCATCGAACGCGACAACATCCCCTACATCCCGGGATGCGCGGAGCTCGGGGACGAAGATCCCACGTCCACATCCATTGCCATCATGGCGTGCGACGAGGCGCGACATCTTCCGCAATCCACGTTGCTGGAAACTTTTGAGCGATACCAGCGGCGCGTGGCGCGTCGGCACACCGGCACGCCGGACACGTTCACGCCGTACGAGGCCCGCAACGCCGATGTGTTCATACGGCTTGGTCAACGGGACCGAGCGCTGGCCATCTTGCGCCATTTCATGGAGGATTCCATGCGTCCGCGCGCGTGGAATCACATGGCCGAAGTGGTCCATGAACGGCCGCGCGCGCCTTCCTACATCGGCGACATGCCCCACACGTGGGTGGGCTCCGACTATATCAACGCCGTGCGCTCCATGTTCTCCTACGTGAAAGACGATGCCTTGGTGCTCGCCGCGGGTGTTGATCCCGCGTGGTTGACATCGGGTGTCCGTGTGAAGAATCTCCCCACGCAATATGGCATGATCGCCTACACGATGACGCAGGACGACGACACGGTGATGTTCTCGGCAAGCGGCGACGCGGCGCCGCCCCATGGATTCGTGCTTCCTTTGCCGGAAGAACTTCGGTCCATGCGCGTGTCGATAAACGGCGAGCCCGCCGCGATCACGGAGGGCGCGGTGCATTTCGGACGCCTGCCTGCAACCATCCGCATTCAGCCCTGAGCGGGGCCCATGCATGGAACCGTTGTACGCCGACGAGTGACCACATCCGGGGTTGCAGTTCATCCTGTGCCGGGTAGAGTGATCCTTCGCAATCCGCATGATGAGGAGATGGAAACAGCATGAATAAAAAGAGTCTCATACGAAAAGGCCTCTTGTCCGCCCTCCTCTGGTACGGCGCGATTGCGGCGGGATGGGCGGACGACCGCGCATTCGTAAATCCCTACGCATCGGTCGACTGGGATGCGGGGAATGCGTATTACGCAAATTTTCACACGCATACGGTGTATTCCGACGGCGAATACATGCCCCATGAAGCGATCGACGCCTACAAGAAGCTGGGGTATCACATCCTGGCCCTGACCGATCATGACACCGACCATTACGTTGCGCGGTCCGAAATCCTGTATCCGTGGACCAAACTGAACACCATCTACGAGGCCGTCGAGAATCAGCCGAACCTCTCGTGGCGCTGGCGGAACCGGACCTTCGGGGACATCTCAAAGGAAGGCTGGCAGAACAGGGATCCGGACGCGCTGAACATGATCTCCGTGCCGGGCGTTGAAATCAGTTTCACCGATCACATCGGCAGTCTATTCAACGATTACGCGGGCTACACCCGATCGGAAGAGACCGCGTTCGTGGAAATTGGGAAACGGGGCGGCCTCGCGATGTTCTTTCATCCCGGCCGGTATAACCGCCCGCCCGCATGGTACGTCTATTTCTACGAACGGCACGATCATCTGATCGGCATGGAAGTCTTCAACCAGAAGGACCGATGCCCCGACGACCGGGACCTGTGGGACCGCGTCCTGCACCGGATGATGCCGGACCGCCCGATCTGGGGTTTCGCGGGCGACGACATGCACGTGACCGCCCATCTGGGCTGGAACTACAACATCTTTCCGCTCGAACAACTCACCAAGCCCGGCGTCCGCGCAGCCATGGAGTCGGGCGCGTTCTACTTCTACAAACCCCGCAAACAAATGACGCCGCCGAGCCTTCACATCACTCGCGTCCGAGCGTCGCATGATCATATCCGGTTAACCGTCGACGGCGATGTGGACGCCATTCACTGGATCACCT
>SKXR01000020.1 GCA_007128275.1 Kiritimatiellia bacterium | reverse complement strand
TGAAAGATCAGCGGTGTCGCCACGGCGCCCAGCAGAGCGCCGCCAAAGGCTTTATGAAAAGCCTGCGACACAGGCATTTCGATGAGACCGGTGGAGGTGAGTAATACAAACAATATGAGGGTGTATCCGGCGGCCATCAGAACGCCGAATATCATATGCGTCAACATTTCGTGCACAAAAACCAACTCCTTAAAACGTGCGATCATCAACCCCATCACACAAAAGGCGAATGAGGAGTACCCAAAAGGGATCAATCCCAAGCCGTCTTGAACCAATCCGGCCAGGATTGCGGCCCACAGCATATCCCTACGATGCCGCGCAAGAGCATAATATACCACAATCGCGGCCAGCGCGGGCACTTTCGCCAGTCCCAACGCGGGCGATGCGGGAACCACGGCCTGAATCAACGCCCCGGCCACCATAAGAAAAAGCATCACCAATAGGTTCATAGCGCGCCGCCCCTCGCATCGCGCCGCCGTATCAACGTCTCCACAGGGTCGGCTTGCTCCGCGACCACAAAGCAATACGCCAACCGTCCGATATCCGCCGTCGGTGCGATGTCCGCCACTTGAAACAAGCCGCTATCGTCCATGATGACGCGTTCGACATATCCAATCAGGATCCCTTTCGGATACGTCCCGCCCAAGCCGGACGTGACCACTTCATCGCCGGGCCGGACTTCAACATTCTTATTGATGAACTCCATGCGCAACAGGGGCAGGCCCCGCACGGACAAGCCCCGGCCTATGGTGACACCATGCGCCTCGGTACGCGGAAGATATGCGGACACCCGACAGGATGGATCGGATATCAGAAGCACATCCGCCGTGCCCGGAGACACGTTCATCGTGCGCCCGACCAGTCCGTCGGGTGTGACGACCGCCATGAGTGGTTCAATGCCTTCCGCCAAGCCCTTCCCGATGCGCACCGTCTGCCACCAGCCGCTGATGTCGCGGGCAATGATTTCGGCGGGGATAAGTTCTCGTTCGGGACGACTCAGGTAGCCGAGTTGCCGCCGCAACTCCACATTCTCCTGTTCCAACGCCTCCAAGTAACGCAATTCACTTCGCAAACGGGTTAACTCGGCCGCCATGTTCCGGTTGTCCAGCGCCAGATCGCCCAACCCCCGCACGGCACCGAGCCAGTGGCGCGCGTTATGGTTCACACTGGAAACCAAGCCTTGGAGAGGGGAAAGAAACTCGCGAATGGCTGATTTGCCCCGCTGCGAGACGGATTCAGGCAGATTCAGCGCGACAAGCAATGCCGTGCCCAAAATCAGCCAAATTGAAATATTACGTTCTCTCACCGCTCAACCTATTCCCACCATCCATTAACGCAACAATACACCATACGGCGAAGTACAGGGGGGCTGTCCATGGAGCGTGCCCATACGGACGCCGTCCACGCAAGAAGCGTCGGGAGAGATCACATGGTCTTATCGGAACCGGCCATTTTGCGCAGGAAGTTCAGCTCGTGCAACACCACGCCGGTTCCTTCGGCCACGGCGCTGAGCGGATCGTCGGCCACGTGCACGGGCAGACCGGTCTGCTCGGCAATCAGCTTGTCCAATCCGTTCAACAGCGCGCCGCCGCCCGCCAAGATCAACCCGCGATCCACAAGATCGGCGGACAATTCGGGGGGACAACGTTCGAGCGTAATGCGCACGGCTTCCACAATCGTGGATACCGGTTCCTGTAAAGCTTCGCGAATCTCCTCAGATGTGATCGTGAGCGTTTTCGGCAGGCCCGCCACCAAGTCACGGCCTTTGACCTCCATTGCCGTTTCTTCGCCCATGGGATACGCGGACCCAATCGTCATCTTGACCTCTTCCGCCGTGCGTTCCCCGATCATCAAATTGTACACACGCTTCATGTGCTGGACAATGGCTTCATCCATCTCGTCGCCCCCGACCCGCACACTGCGACTAAACACAATCCCGGCGAGCGAAATCAACGCCACCTCCGTGGTGCCGCCCCCGATATCCACGATCATGTTCCCCGCCGGCTCTTGAACCGGCAACCCCACTCCGATGGCTGCCGCCATCGGCTCTTCGATCAAATAGACCTCCCTTGCGCCGGCATGGGTGGCAGAATCCTTGACGGCGCGCTTTTCCACTTCTGTAATTCCGCTGGGCACGGCAATGATGACCCTCGGCCTGACCATCGTCCGCCGATTATGCACCTTGCGGATAAAGTATCGCAACATGGCCTCGGTAATCTCGAAATCGGCGATGACACCAGACTTCAGGGGGCGGATAGCGACAATACTGCCGGGCGTCCGGCCCAGCATGCGCTTGGCCTCCTCCCCGACCGCCAGCACGCGGTTCGTGCCCGACTGGATCGCCACTACAGACGGTTCGCGCAATACGATGCCCCGATCACGAACGTAAACGAGGGTATTCGCTGTACCGAGATCGATCCCGATATCATTGGAAAACATGCCAAGAATGCGGCCAAACATACGAAATACTTCCTAAAAGAGTGTGAGCCCGTAAATCGGCATACTTTGCTTCATATGCCGAGTTAAGGTCAAGAGATAAAATAGCCATTGAAGATGGGTTAGCCGAATCCGCATTAGCGAACCGGCTTCGCAAAACCAGCGGTCTTGGAGGGGCGAGTTATACGAGCCCCCAATCTCCGCCAGACGGCGTCGCGTAGCTTCCGCCTTCGCAAGGCCTTCGGCGGGACAAGCCGCCCTCCATTGACGTGCGCATCGGTGAATTGGAGGGTCGAGCTATGCGAGACCGGCTGGCTCGGCGTCGCATAGCTTCGCCCTCAAAAGCGATTGGCAAGCGTCGGCTTTGCAATGCAAAGGACTGAATGATCCTGAATCTCTTCCCAACCACCAATAGCCCGGGCTCGACGAGCGCCGGAAAGCCGATATACTGATCGCATGCATGGATTGAATGTCCTCATCACGCGATACAGCCAGTTGCTGGTACTCCGGACGTTGTACCACGCCCAGACGCCTCTGAGTGGACGTGAGATTGAACGCCGCACGGGCCTCTCCAACCGGGCCACCATGCTCGCCCTCGATGCCTTGGTCGACAGTTTTGCCGTCCAATTCGAGGAATCGGGCAACAAACACCACTACACGCTGAACCGCAACAACTACTTCGTCGCCAAAGGACTGAAACCGGCGTTCGAAGCGGAAGACCTCTTCTGGACGGATTTCACCAAGACCGTGCGCCGACACGTACTCCCCCGCCCCATTGCCGTTGTAGCCACCGGACCGCTGGCCCGGGATGAAAGTTCACTCAACACACGCATCCAGTTGACGATGATTTTTTCCACCGGCAGGAATCGCATCCGAGCATTCAGTTGCATGGACGCACTCAATGAAGCCGTCACGCAACGATACGCGGTATCCATTGACCCGGTATTGCTGGACGTCAACAACATGGACGAAGACAAGAACGACGCGCTATGGCGTCGCGTCGAACGCGAGGGTATTCTGCTCTTCGGCACGCTGCCATGAATGGTTCTTGGTTAGTGGTTAATGGTTTAAGGGTGAGTGGCGGCGAAGATTTGAGGTTGGTACTTTCACGAAAATATGCATCATCCCTCTCCCCATAACCCATAACCTAGAACCTAGAACCAACAACCCGTCCCATGAAACTTGTCCTCGCCTCCTTTTCCCGCGCCCGCGCCGAACTCTTGCGTGCGGCGGGCTACGAATTCATCCAGCAACCATCCGGCGTGCATGAACGTCCGTACGAGCCGGGTGAAGACCCGAATGAGTACGTCGAACTTCTCGCCGAGCAGAAGGCGATGGCTGTCGCCTCTGAGCACCATGACGCCGTCGTCATTGGCGCGGATACGGTCCTGTATCTCGACGGCCGGACCTACGGGAAGCCGGCAGATCTGGACGATGCCGTGCGGATGCTGAAAGAATTGAGCGGTCGCACCCACCTGCTCATCACGGGGGTCTGCGTGATGGGTCCGGGGGGGACGAGGAAGGTGGCGGCACACGACACCGTGAATGTGACGATGCGCAAATGGTCGGAATCCCATATCCGCAATCACGTGGAAATCGCTAAACCCCTCGCCTATGCCGGGGCGTACGCCCTGCAACAGGAAGGGTGTGTCATGGTCGAACGGCTCGACGGCGATCCCAACACCGTCATCGGCCTTCCGGTCGGGATGGTGGAAGCGATGATTGAGGCGGTGCTGGGCGATTAGCCGCCCGTTGAAAAAGTCATAGCCACACAGTTCCACGCCCTCACGGGTGCGGTTACGTTGTCTGTTTCTTCGTAGCCGCCGCCGTGAGGAGGTGGAGGCATGCCCGAGGAGCCTTTTTCAACGGCGCTTAGGGATCGGTTCCCGGCAGGGGAGCTTTAAGCCGGGAACGTTAATCCAGCTTTTTGAAGCACAACGTGGCGTTGTGGCCGCCGAAGCCGAGCGAATTGTTGAGACAGGCTCGCACATGGAGTTCGCGCGCCTCGTGGGGAACGTAATCCAGATCGCAATCGGGGTCGGGCGTGGTGTAGTTGATGGTGGGATGCACGATCCCGTCGCGCAGTGTCAGAGCGCACACGACCGATTCCAGCGCGCCCGCCGCACCGAGCGTGTGGCCGATCATCGATTTCGTCGAGTTGATCGCGATCTTCCGAGCCTGCTCCTCGCCCAGCGCCGCCTTGGTGGCCAGGGTCTCGCCCTTGTCGTTCAGGGGCGTGCTCGTTCCATGCGCATTAAGGTAGTCGATATCGGTGGCGTTCAGTCCGGCGTCTTTCACCGCCAACGACATGGCCTTCGCGCCTCCGCTTCCGTCTTCGCGCGGCGCCGTAATATGATGTGCGTCGCAGGTCCGACCGTATCCCGCCAGTTCGCAGTACATTCTTGCACCGCGCTTTTTCGCGCGCTCGTACTCCTCAAGCACCAAGACGCCGGCGCCTTCCGCAATCACAAACCCGTCCCGATCCGCATCGAACGGCCGCGACGCGCCCTGCGGGTCGTCGTTACGCGTGCTGAGCGCCCGCATGGCGGAGAACCCGCCGATGCCCAACTCACAGATGGAGGATTCCGTGCCGCCGGCGATCATGACGTCCGCGTCGCCGGACTGGATAATCCGCAACGACTCGCCCAGACAATGAGTCCCGGTCGCACAGGCGGACGTAATACAGAAGTTCGGCCCGCGCAAACCGTACTCGATGGATACGTACCCGGCGACGATATCCACGATCATTTGCGGGATCATAAAAGGGGAAAAGCGCGACGGCCCGCGCTCCATCAAAATGCGTGCCTGCTGCGTAAGCACTTGCAAGCCGCCGATGCCTGAACCAATGACCACGCCGACTCGATCCGGATCCTCCTGGTCAAAAGCCAGTCCCGAATCGGTGACGGCCATTTTGGCCGCGCCAATACCGAACAGCGTAAAGGGATCCATGCGGCGGCGTTCACGCTTAGAGATAAACGCGTCGACATCAAAATCGGTCACTTCTCCGGCGATCTTCGAGTCGTACTCGTCCGGATTCATCTGCTGAATGCGCCGAATCCCCGATTCGCCGTTGAGTAGGCGCGTCCAAAAAAGGTCTACGGCGCATCCCAACGGGGACACAATGCCCATTCCCGTGACTACTACGCGGCGTCGCGACATGCGTTCACATCCTTGCGGGAGAGTCTAAGCGACAGGAAAATCGAAACCATCGGCGCCGTAACCGAGTGCCGTCACCCGGGGGAACCGTCCATTGTCTCAGAATGACAGACCGGGGAGTGCCCGTTTATCGAGCCTCCCCGGTTTGACATTCGTCCTTCGGAATCAGCCTTCGCCGAATCCTTTTTCCTTCAGGTAACTGTTCACCGCACCGACGGTGGTCAGTTTTTCAGCGTCTTCATCCGGGATTTCCGCGCCGAACTCTTCTTCGAAGGCCATGACCAATTCGACGGTATCCAGCGAATCAGCGCCGAGGTCTTCGATGAACGACGCTTCCGGCGTGACCTGTTCGGGGTTTACGCCGAGCTGTTCCACGATGATGTCTTTTACTTTATCTTCCAGTGCCATGTGCTTATCTCCTTGTTCTTACCACTCAGGTTACCATACCTCCGCAAACGGTTAACACCTGCCCCGAGACATAGGCGGCCTCGTCTCCGGCCAGGAATACGATTACGTTGGCTACGTCATCCGGCGTACCAAACCGTTTCAGAGGGATGTTATCCAACATTTTCTTTTGAATTTCTTCCGGCAAATTATCCGTCATCTTCGTACTGATAAACCCGGGAGCGACTGCATTGGCCCTAATATTTCTGGGGGCCAACTCTTTGGCCACGGATTTTGTCAGGGCGATGACTCCCGCTTTTGACGCCGAGTAATTACACTGTCCGGCGTTTCCAATCAACCCGATAATGGAGGCCACATTGACAATGGACCCGGACCGCTGTTTCATCATGATCCGCGAAACAGCCTTGGTACACAGGAAAGTGCCCTTCAGGTTGATATCCAGCACGTCATCCCAATCCTCTTCGGACATGCGCATCAACAGCCCGTCTTTCGTGATGCCCGCGTTGTTTACAAGTACGTCGATCCGGCCAAATGCTTTTTCCACCTCGCCCACGGCGCGGGTTACGTCTTCGCTGTTCGCCACGTTCATGGCAAAGGATTCCGCCCGGCGCCCCAATGCCTTGACCTTGGCCTCCGTTTCCGCGATCCACTCTTTCTGCAGATCACAAAGGGCGATGTCGGCTCCCCCGGCGGCTAATTTCAGCGCCGTGGCCTGACCGATCCCGCGTGCGGCGCCGGTGACCAGCGCAATCTTCCCGTCAAATTGACCCATGAGAGTATCCTTCCCGAAGTGGCTTACAGTTTTTCCAAAACCGCCGTTATTGAGGCATGGTCCTGAATGTTATGAATGGAGGCCTGCTTGTCAATACGCTTAACAAGCCCCGACAACACTTTACCCGGCCCGCACTCCATGTACGTGGCTATGCCCTGCGCGGTCATCCACTGAATATCCTCGACCCAGCGCACGGATTCCGTGACCTGCCGCACCATGCCGGCACGGATCTCGTCCACGGATGCGAACGGCCGTCCGAACACATTGGAAACCACCGGTACGCCGGGCGCGGAAAAAGTGATGCCTTCCAGAAAGGCGGCCAGCTCCCGGGCGGCGGGCTCCATCAATTCGGAATGAAACGCCCCGGCCACGTTCAAGCGAATGGCGCGCTTCGCGCCTGCTTCCTTGGCCATGCCCTCGGCCTGCTCAATGCCCTGCACCCGGCCGGAAAGAACCGTCTGCTCCGGCGAATTAAGGTTCGCGACTTGGATGCTGCATTCGGTCGCGATCGATTCCAGTTGATCCACGGACAATCCGATGACGCTGAGCATGCCGCCGGGCTCCTGCTCGCAAGCCTTCTGCATAAACCGTCCGCGCGCTTCCAGCACGCGCAATGTATCCTCAAAAGAAACGACGCCGGCGGCGTATAACGCGGCCCATTCGCCGGAGCTCAGTCCGGCGACCGCGGCGGGTTGCAGGTCCGGCCGCTCCCTTTTCAGAGCGGCATAGGCCGCAGCGCTCACCACAAAAATCGCGGGTTGCGCGTGATTGGATTTCGTCAACTCCTCAACCGGTCCGTCGAAACAAATGTGGGCCAGATCGAAACCGAGGACCTCGCCGGCCCGGTCAAACAAGGCACGGCATTCCGGCACCTGTTCCGCAAGTTCTTTGCCCATGCCCACGCTTTGCGCGCCCTGGCCGGGAAACAGTATAGCTATCTTACTCATGTCATTGATCCCACTGTTTCAGTGTTCAGTAAAGACGTCGGTCCAAACGATGGCCGGGATATCAACTGAATACTGAATACTGATTACTGAATACTCTCTTCCTACCACTCCACCAAGCTTGCGGCCCATGTAAATCCACCACCGAACACCACCATCAGCACCAGTTCGCCTCGCTTGATTCGACCATTCCGGGCGGCTTCGTCGAGGGCCATAGTAATGGAGGCCGCGGAGGTATTT
>SKXR01000250.1 GCA_007128275.1 Kiritimatiellia bacterium | reverse complement strand
GCCTGGTCGGAGTGGGCGAACAGACGGCTTGGGATGTGAGTTCGGAATTTTTTGCCTGGCGCGACTTCAAGAACCGCCGTCAAGTGGGGTCGGCGGCCGGGCTCACGGGCAGTCCGTATTCCAGCGGGGATAGCCGGCGCGATCAGGGCATCAGCAAAGCGGGCAATGCGCGCGTGCGGCATCTGATGATAGAAATGGCTTGGCGCTGGGTGCACTTCCAGGCCGACAGTGCTTTAACCCTGTGGTTCAACCGGCGCTTTGGCCACGGGACCCGCCGCATGCGGCGGGTGGGGATTGTGGCGCTGGCGCGTAAGCTCCTGATTGCGCTGTGGAAATACGGCCAGTTCGGTGAGCTTCCGGAGGGGGCGCGTGTGAAAGCGTAACGACGTGATGCTGAAGGGAGTCTAAGAAAGAATGTGCATGCTGAATGTTTGAGAAACCGGGTTCGCCCTGGGTCTTTAGAAGGACCGTCAGGTAGATGGGTCTTCTCGACATCGGGTTTGATTCTGAGCTGGGAACAGCGCAAGCAGCAACTGGTGTTCCACGAAAAGTGGGCACGGATAGAAGGTGGTTACAGTCCGTCGCGGAACAAACGCGGCACGCCCTCATATCAAACCGCATTCAGATCGAACAAGAAAGGAAGATAAGTATTATTGCTGGGATTGCGCATCATAATGCAATCATCGCGTATGGAACAGCGGACGGAGTCCCCCATGCCGAGCTGATGAGGCAATCCCAACGATCCATTGTATCGCGCCGGGCACCCCGTCAAGGACACTACGGCTCCGCCGTTCCTCCTTGACGGGGCCCCACCCGGACGCGGCCTAAACAGAAAATAGACAAAAAATAACTACAAAAGTTCGGACCCGGGATTGACAGGCCCCATAGAAGGGCGAACCGTCCCGGTGAGCCGAAGAGGGCGAACAGATAGAAGCGTGATCATGATCTGATCACATGTTCGCCTATGATCTCTGGCTCCGGCGCGACAAGACGGGTGAATCATGGCTTAATTCAGCGCCATTCGGGACAGGCGAATCTCCGAGTACCAAGCCGGATACGGGGCTTCACAGGGCCGATGTCGCCGACAAGCCCTTTCCCGAGGTGAACGTCACCTCCTGTTGACCCAGCGTCAGGCGCACAGGGTGTCCTTCGACGTGGAGTTGGATGGCGGCTTCCGGATAGCGCGTTTTCCAGATATTGGCCAGGCAGATGGCCTTTTCGAGTCCGTCGCCGCGGCCGAAGTTCCAGACTTCGTCCGGTTGCGCGAGGCGCGGGCCGTCGTAGATGGATTCCTCGGGCAAGGCCCGCACATGCTCGATGAGCTGTTGGTCGTCCAGCTTCTTCGCGCCTTCGACACAGACGGGATTGCGTTCCATGGCGGCCTTGAGAAACGGGGTCCAATCGGTGCGCGTCATGTCACGATAGACATAGAACGCCAAATCCGCGACGGTGTGCGCCGGGCGCAACGAATCGAGATGGGCGATGATCGTTTCCCGATCCATGTCGGGCGAGATTTGGATCGGTTCCGATTGCTCATATTCTTTCGGTTGATGCTGGTCCGGATATCGCGCATTAACCCGGCAGAATTCCAGCAACCGTTGCAATACCTCGTTCGCGTGCGGTTCGTTGCATTTGAAATGGGCCTGCAATCGCTGCTGGTCTTCCGGATTGGCGAGGTCGATCTTCGTGTCGCGGAAGAATTCGTCGAACAGGTTCAAGGATATCCGGTGGGGAATCGGGTCGGGGAAATACTCGTCATCCTCGATCTCGCACAATAGTTTTTCGCGGGTGTTATCGCTGACCCGGAAGGAACTCGAATGTTCATAGGCATACACCCGTTCGGCCGCAATGTACCGGAGTTTTCCGTGATGCTCGTGCACGATCTGGAAGCAGGGCTGCACCTTGCTTTCCTGTCTCAGAAAGTTCGCGATGATCTCGGCGTTTACGTCGGTGACCAGGAAGGCGTCGAGTTTCTCTTTCAAGCGGGCATAGGCCCCGGGCTCAATCGTGGCGCGGGGGTAGACGGCGTGGCTGTATCCCGTGTGGTGGGCGACGATGGTGATCTGTTCGTTGCGCAACGCCCGCTGGGCCTTGTAGGAAAGTTCCGTGCCGTTGTACCACATGTTCTTGGTCACCACGCGCCGGTTGTTGGTGAGGATGCCTTCGCGTACGTCCACGAAACTCTGCGAAT
Source organism: Kiritimatiellia bacterium (assembly GCA_007128275.1). Lineage (GTDB taxonomy): Bacteria > Verrucomicrobiota > Kiritimatiellia > SLAD01 > SLAD01 > SKZA01. Next base: position 5,853 of record SKXR01000250.1, on the reverse strand, counting down.
GCAGGGGCGTGGCGATCAGAAAGATGTCGTCGAGTGGAATCCGGCAGACGACGAACAGCGCGGCGGCATACAGCGTGGATAGCGAAACACATTCGCCGGCGCCCTGGGTATACCCTTCCCGATGCTGAAAGGCGTCCATGGCCTCCACGGTCTCCGTCTTCCAGTAGGGGATGATATCGGACGTGTATTTATCGAGACCGAAATGTCGGCGGATATCGATGTCGAAATAGTATTTGTCGCCTTCGTATCCGAACAGCGCGTTGCTTTGCCGGAGCGTATCCTCGTCCACGATGCCCTGGAACCGTTCAAGTTCGCGGTCCTTGGTCGTCAAGCCCCAGGTGTCCAGATCGAGATTGAACTCGTAATGGTCCATAATGAACTGTTTCAGGCGCAAGACCCTCCGGTAGGGCGTCATCTTCTCGATGCCTTTAAACCAGGGATCCTCCCTCCACGCCCAGATCCGGGGCGACATGATGTTCGCCAGGACAAGGCTGTACATCAACTCGGGGAAAATGAATATTTCCATGTCCGACAGCGTGATGGCCGATGAGTACTTTTCGAGTGGTTCGGTGGGGTAGGTGTTGTTTGTTTTCATGATTGCGATTGATTAAATGAGTCGGGCCCTATAGTTATTGATTACACAACGGACCACAATGCATTATTAAAGGCCCATATCGGTGTCCGCAAGCAATACAAAAACCGCATGAACGACGAACCCACACCCCCTGCCGATCCGTCCGGGAACGCGGAGCCCGCGTCATCGCTTGTCCTCGACCTGAATTTTGTTCCCGCGTGGGCGCGGAAGCCGCCGCAAACCGATCCGTATCGGGGACGGGAGGATCACCCCGATGCCCGGCGAACGGAACGTCCGCGCGGACGTTCGGACAGGGATAGACGCGACGGGCGTCGCGACCGGAAACCGATGGACCGGGGCGGACGGGAACGGGAGCGCCCTCGGCGTGATGTGCGGGAGCCTCATCCGCGGGACCGCCGCGGACCGTCGTCGCCGCCGCCTCGTGAAGAGCGCCTGCCCTTCATGGTCTCCTTCATTCCGGAACAGGAACGCTTGGCGGCCATGGCGGTCGATATTCGCGCCGCCCAACATGCGTTTCCATTGCCCGAAGTCGCGCACCTGTTCCTGAACAGCCCGGAATGGCATCTCGTCAAATTCGAAGCACAGAAGCGCCCCGGTGGACACTACGCCGCGAAACTGTATCAGTCGCGCTTGTCAGGGCTGGTGTTCGCCGATCGCAACGCCTGCTTCAAGCACACGGTCGAGGAAGCGATGAAGCGCGTGTTTACCGTGGAAGCGATTCAGAAGGAGCCGCCGTCCGGCAATTTCGTCTGTGTGGCGCGTTGCCGGCTCAGCGGCGAGTTGCTGGGTCCGCCCAATCATCACGATTACGCCAAGCGCGTGGAAGAAATCCATCGTACCCGGTATGCGCACATGTCCGTGGATGAGTATCGTCGGAACATTGAAACCGTGCGCGACCCGGAACTGATTGAACGCTGGAAGGAAGAGTCCCGGACGCACACGGTATATCGCCTCACGGCAGGCGGAGACTCCGCCGAGCCCATGGATCATGATACGGCTCGCGCCCACGTGGAAGAGCATGTGGCGCCGAAGAAGGTGATTGAAATCGCCCGGGTGGTGCTGCCCGGGCGCGTCAGTCGCGATATCCAGGATCCCGGTTTGCTCCGCATGTTGCGGGCGGCGTGGATGCGCGAACAGAAGTTCCCGGTCACCTTGATCCGCGCCCTGCGCGGCGCGTTTCGGCGTATGGGGCTGCACCTGTTTGATACGAAAGAAGGGCATACCTTTGTCACGGCCGTTCGTCCTAAAGCCATCGATCCGGGCCATGTGGTGCAGGACATTCGCGAGGCGTTGGAATGGATTAAAGCCCATCCCGGTTGTTCGAGGCAGGACTTGGTGCAGGGTGTGCGTCCTTCGGCGGGCGATGATCCGGTCAAAATGGCGGCGGTTTTGCAGCCGTTGACGTGGCTGATTGAGAAGGGACACGTCATCGAGTTCTACAACGGCACTTTGGCGACGCCCAAAGACTCGCCCGTCGCACAGGACCCTGCCGTGCGCGCGAAAGGGTAGCCGCCGCGTTCTCTTGTCTTTGGGGGTGGCTTTGCCGCCCTGTGCAAATCCCCGGGTTGAGGTATAGTGCGGCATGGCATTGCCCGAGAAAGTCAAAAAGAAGCTGCAAACCCTGCCGGACAAGCCGGGCGTGTATTTCATGCGCGACCGACATGGGAAGATCATTTACGTCGGCAAAGCCGTGTCCCTCCGGAAACGGGTGCGCTCCTATTTTCGGCAGGGCACGCTCCGGTCGGCGGAGCCCAAGTTGCGCGGCTTGATTCGCAGCATCTCCGATTTTGAGTTTCTTGTATTGCGCAATGAGGCCGAGGCCACGATCACCGAGGGGCGCTTGATCAAGGAGTATCGGCCCCGCTACAATGTATTATTCCGGGACGATAAACGTTTTCTCCTGCTGCGCGTGGACCCGAGCGAGCCCTTCCCGCGTTTCACGACCTGCCGAATACGCAAGGAGGATCAGGCGATCTATTTCGGCCCGTACGGCAACTCGGCCGCCGTTTATGCGGCGAAGGAGTTCGTGGAAAAACGGTTTGGATTGCGGGTATGCCGCCCACGCGTGCCTGGCCCGCAGGATCATAAACATTGCATGAATGACGTCATCCGTTTCTGTTCCGCGCCCTGCATCGCAAAGGTTTCGCAGGAAGCGTATCGGACGCGGGTGGACGAAGCGGTGGCCTTCATGCGGGGCGAACGTCCGGACCTGTTGAAGGAGCTTCGCGAGGCCATGGAGAAAGCGGCGGAGGCGCAGCAATACGAACGCGCCGCCGCCTTGCGCGATACCTTGAGTTTGTTGCATGAAGCGGTCAAACGACGTATCCGCGGCGAGAAATCCCTTTCTCTCAAGGTCGAGGACGCGCGGGCGGGAGTGCAGGAACTGCAACAGGCGCTCGGGCTCGATCGGGCGCCACGCGTGATCGAGACTTATGACATCTCCAATATTTCGGGGACGTTCGCCGTGGGCAGCATGGTGTGTGCTGTGGACGGCTTGCCGCAGCGCAACCGGTACCGCTTGTTCCGGATCAAGACCGTCGAAGGCAGTGATGATCCGCGCATGATGGCGGAGGTGATCCGACGCCGTTACGCGCGCGTCCTTGAGGAGAAGACCGCGCTGCCGGATCTGGTCCTCGTGGATGGTGGTGTCACACAACTGCGCGCCGCCCGCGCGGAATTGGACCGGCTCGGCTTGGACACGCTACCGGCGGTCGGATTGGCCAAACGTTTCGAGGAGATCTATCCGATGGCTATGGCGTATGAACGCAAGGGCGCGGCGCAAGGCCCCATTCGACTTCCGGGCGATTCGGCCGCGCTCAAGGTGTGCAAACAGATTCGCGACGAGGCGCATCGTTTTGCCCTCACGTATCACCGACGGCTGCGCATGAAACGCTTGCGGGAATCGATGCTGGACGATGTGCCCGGGATTGGCGAAAAGCGAAAGGAACTGGTGTTGGGGCATTTCGGTTCCATCGCCCGCCTGCGACGCGCTTCGATCGAAGATCTCACCGCCGTGCCCGGCGTGGGGCCGGCCATGGCCGGGCTGATCAAGGAAACGGTAGGCGAGTATACGACCCGACGACGGGGTGAAGGGGTGTGACAAATATCCGTCACGGGTGGAGAACCAAGGCAGACGCATCAACATTCCAATTCGTTGGCCTGTTCCGACGCCGATGCGTTCGGGCTGCGTGTCGTGCGTCTGCATGATGTCATTGCGATGAATCAGCTTCTGGTGCGGCGCTCCGCGCTGATTTGGATTTGTACGGCCCCCTGTGGTTTGACGCGATCCAAAGCGCCGCATAGCGATGGGCAACCACGCAAGCTGGAGGGGGCAATCTGGAGGGCGACGCTTTGCGGAGCCGCAAGATTAAGTGAGGCCACGGGACCGTATCCGGCTCGGCGGGATCGGCTCGGCGGGAGCCTCGCCCTCCAGGCCCGGGGTAACCACGCAAGCTCACCGCCCCTGCGGCCTTCTGTTAAGAATCCCTGTTTGGTTTGCCAAAAGCCAAAGCGGTGTCCGGTGCCTACAGTCCAAATTCCCTTTGAGTGACGCTCCGCGCCGGACTTATCTCTATGTGACAACAGACGTAAATTTGGATGCGTCTGCCCTGGGTGGGGAATGGCCTTGGCTTGATTTCTGAGTACGTGTGCTATACTGCGCGCCATGACTGATGTCACCGCGATACCCCGAATTCAGGTCCTCTCCGATCATGTGGCCAACAAGATTGCCGCGGGCGAGGTGGTGGACCGGCCTGCTTCGGTGCTGAAAGAACTCATGGAAAATGCGTTGGACGCCGGCGCCACGCAAATCGATGTGCGGATCGGCGGCGGCGGCAAACGCCTGGTCAGCGTCACGGATAACGGGTCCGGAATGGACCGGGATAATGCGCTTCTTTCCGTGGAACGCCATGCGACGAGTAAGATCCGGGATGTGGACGATATCGAAAGCGTGGCGACCCTGGGCTTTCGCGGGGAAGCGCTCGCGGCTATTTCCTCCGTGTCGCGGTTTACCCTCATTACTCGCCCTGCGGATGCCCTGAACGGCACGGAACTCCATATCACGGGGGGCAAGGTCGTCGAGGTGAAGGAGGCCGGATGCCCGCCGGGCACGAGTTTTCAGGTGCGCAACCTGTTTTTCAATGTGCCGGCGCGGCGCAAATTCCTGCGCGCGGAGCAGACCGAACTCACGCACGTACGACAAACGTTTCTCGTATATGCCTTGTCGCACCCGGAGGTCGGCCTGACCCTGTCCGTGGATGATCGTGCGGTGTACGCGCTGGCGGGCGGCGCGTCCATGATCGAACGGTTGGGGGACTTGTTTGGACGGGACTATATCCGAAACCTTCGCCCGGTGGAAAAGACCGACGGGGAAGTCCGGTTGCACGGGTATGTGGGCATGCCCCACCTGCAACGCGGGGATCGTTCGGAACAGTTCGTATTTATCAACGGTCGTCCCGCGTCCGCGCCGTTGGTGGGCTACGCGTTGAACGAGTCCTATCATACCTTGGTCCCCAAAGGTCGTTTCTCGTCGGTCTTTCTGTTCCTGGAAATGGAGCCCGATTTGGTGGATGTGAACGTGCATCCCACCAAGAAGGAGGTCCGCTTCCGACATCCGGACGCCGTCCGCGATGCGATCATCTCGACGCTTCGTCGTGTGCTGACACAACCTGCGGGGCCCGCCTCGGAGACTGCGCCGGGCGGCGAAGGCCGTCCCACGGCGGCGACTCAGCCGGCCGGGCCCCGGTTGCGGATCGATGATCTGCCCGAGTTGCCGATGTTTAATTACCCGCGTATTCCCCCCCAAGCGGAAGGGGAAGCCCCGCCGCCCGTCTTCCACGCTGAACGCGACGACGCTTCGGAGGCCGGTCCGTCCGGCGGAAGTCCGTGGTCCTGGTGCCGGGTGATTGGTCAAGTGGGCGGGTTGTATGTGGTGATGGAAACAGAAGACGGCTTGGTCTTAATGGACCCGCATGCCGCGCATGAACGTTTGTTGTTTGAGCGGTTCATGAACGATGCCGTGCAACGGAAGGTGAAGAGCCAAGGATTGCTCGCCCCGGAAACCGTGGAGCTGACTCCGCACGATGCGGCCTTGGTACGCAAGCACATTTCCCTTCTGACGGCCATGGGATTCGGCGTATCGGATTTCGGGGGCGACTCGTTTATGGTGGATGCTCTGCCGGTGTGTCTGGGCGACGTATCGGCCCGATCGGTCCTGGCGGCTGTGGCGACGAGTTTGGAACAGAGCGGGGAACGCGGAG
>SKXR01000107.1 GCA_007128275.1 Kiritimatiellia bacterium | reverse complement strand
ATATAGCTTGGTTGCCATAATTACTTTTCTCTTTCTGCTGTGGGGAGACTTCCGTGACTGTTCCCGACTCGTTCGGGTTTCGGATCGACTCCCACCATGCTCGTGCATGCGAAGGGCAACCTACCAACTCACTGAACTACTCTCTACAAACTAGAGCACAGCATGCCTTCCCCATCTCCGAAAAAGCAATCATCAAGTGTATATATTCTTCAAAGCCTCCAAAAAGGCAGGGAAAAGGCCCATATCGCCGTTGACGGGCGGGAGGGGCCCCGGCTGAAAACCGTTCAAGTCTGATCCCGCCATAGCCCCAAGGCGATGAGCGTGTCGGGTCAACCACGGCGCGTTTGATTGCCAACGCGGGTGGCGGCGGGGTATTTTGTCGCCATGTTTCAGCGTCCGCCCAGAGAACGTGCATGCCTGTCATGGCTGTACGTGGGTGTATGGACCCTCTTCATCTATACGTTCATTCCGTTGGCGCGGGCCGTGCAGCGGGTTGTGGATGATCGCTGGGGGCGGGAGGCCTTCACGTGGATCGTGTTGCTGGCTATCGGCCTCGCACTGACCTGGGCGGTGCTCTATCTACGGCGCCGCGCCGCGACCCTGCGCGCAGGGAACATGGTGTGGCTGATTGCAACGGCCGCTCTTTTTGTGGCGTGGACCTGGCAGCTCCGCACGAATCCCGAAGAGGCGCTGCACTTCATTCAATACGGCGTGTTGAGCGTGTTGACCTATCGCGCGCTCCTGCATCGGTTACGGGATGTCAGCATCTACGTGGCCGCCGCGCTGATCGCCGGTCTGCTCGGCACGGTGGACGAGATCATTCAATGGATCACGCCGCGTCGCCTTTTCGATTTCCGCGACATCGGGCTCAACTTCGGTAGCGCCGTCCTGGTCCAGGTCGGCGTCAGCCGCGGCATTCGACCGCCGTTGATTGCCGGCAAACCAAGTGTGGCCGGTGTGCGGCTGACGGCCCGGCTGGCGATGGCGCAGTTCATCGTGCTCGGCCTCTGCGCGTCAAACACCATTCCGCGCGTGGAGTGGTACGCCTCGCGGGTTCCCGGTCTCGATTTTCTGCGCACGAACGAAAGCATTATGATCGAGTACGGCCATCGCTACGAAGACCCGGACATTGGCGTATTCTTTTCCCGTTTCACGCTCGAACAGTTGGCGCGCCAGGATCGGGAACGCGCGGAAGAGGTTGCGGCGGTCCTGAATCGCTATCATGATCCCCGGCGTTACGGCGACTTCCTCAATACCTATACGCCGGCCGTCGACCCCTTTGCGCACGAGGCGCGTGTGCATCTGTTTCGTCGGGACCGTTTCCGTGGTCATGCGCGCGAACAGGAGGAGGGCTCCCCGGAGCACGCACAGCACTACACGGTGGCGTACCGCGAGCACATGATCATGGAGAAGTATTTCTCAAACACCCTGCACGCATCCCGCTACGCGGCGACACCGGATTACCTCGCGTATATGCGGGAGCAACAGATTTCCGATCGGCCCTATGTCAGCGCGGTCAGCACGCAGCTCGTCACGCGTTGGCGGGAACACCATTTCTGGCTGGCGATCCTCGTCGCTATCCTTGTACTCGAAGCGGGCTGGCGCTATTATGCACGGTACGCCAAGGGAGGAGCATGAGTGGGAAAAAGTTCGAGCAAGAACAGCACACATCCCCTCCTTGGAGGGGACCGAGGGGTGGGTTTCCCGTTGTCATGAAGGGGCCCGAATACAACCCGACACGTCGCGATTTCCTGCGGACGTTGTCCGCCGGCGCCGGGTTTGTCTGGCTTTCGCCGTGGCGCGTGTCGTGGGCGTCGCCGACGGCGGACGCCGGGACGTTGCGCCTCCTGTATTACACGGATTTACATACCCGCGTGGAATGGGACACGCCGTTGGCGCTCGACATGGCCGCCGCGAAGATGAACGAACAAGGAGCGGAACTCGCGATTGCGGGCGGCGACCTGATCACCGACGGCTTTCAATCCAGTTCTGAAACCGTGGCGCCTCGATGGAACGCGTACATGAAGATGCACCGCTCTTTACGAGCTGACGTGCACCCCATGATCGGGAATCATGACCTGGTGGCCGCGGACCCGGATGACGGCACGCCGCCCAGCGAGAATCCGCGTCGCGAGTTTCTCGATCACTTTGCTCTGGATCGCACGTATCGATCGTTCGACGCGCAGGGGTATCATTTTATCTTCCTCGACCCCATCGAGGTATTGCGCCGTCCGCAACGCTATCGCGGATACATTGACGACGAGCAGTTGGCGTGGCTGAAAGAAGATCTGGCGGAGGTGAACCCCGACACGCCCATCATCCTGGGCACGCACATCCCGTTGTTGACCAACTTCACGCAGGCGACGGAAGGGGCGACGATCGCCAATCCGTTCCATCGCGTGGTGGAGAACAATCGGGAGGTGCTGGACGTGTTTCGCGCGCATAACCTGTTGCTCGTGTTGCAGGGGCATGTGCATGTGGATGAACTCATTCGTTGGCGGGGGACGACCTTCATCACCGGCGGCGCGATCTGCGGGCGATGGTGGCGCGGCGAATGGCACGGCACCAACGAGGGTTTCGGCATGGTCACGCTCCAACCCGGACGGATCGACTGGGAATACATCGAATACGGCTGGACCGCCCGTCGCCCGGCGCATCTGTAAGCGTTCTACCGCAAAGATCGCGAAGGCCGCGAAGGGGAGATGGCCGCAGAAGGGCTCAAGAATGCGCAAAGATATTCTCGTGTCTGTCTCACGGCGGAATTAATTGGTTGACTCAAGGCTGAAATAAGTGCACTGTAAGTGTGTGTAGATTGTGAGGTGGTTATGGCAGTCAAGACGATTACCATTGATATGGCGGCGTATAAGTTGTTGAGCGCGGAGAAGCGCGGGAACGAGTCCTTCAGCAAGGTCATCAAGCGGCGGCTTCGGCCGGTGAGGACGGCGCGATCCTTGTTGAACGCGGCACCGAACCTCGGGGTTGCAGACGAGACATTGAAACACCTGGAAGAGGTTGTGCGGTCGCGAGAAGATTCATTGGCGTCGTCATCCGTCCTGGATTCGGAAGGGTGAAGCAGGATGTTTGTGGATACGACATTCTGCATCGATCTCCTTCGCGAGGCGCGTCGCGGACGCGGTCCGGCGATGAACGCACTGGAACGGCTGGGTGACGCACCGCTCTTTGCATCTGTGTTCGTGATCTGTGAACTTCAGGCCGGCGCCCGACTGGCGCGTCATGCGGAAAAGGAACTTCGCAGCGTCGAACGCCTGACCGACAATCTGACGGTGATCTATCCCGACGAATCATTCGCCGTGGCGTATGGCGAGACCGAAGTCGCCTTGCGTCGGCGGGGAACCCCGATCCCTACCATGGATTTGTTAATCGGCGTGACCGCAAAGGTGCGCGGTATTCCTTTGCTGACCCGCGATCTCGACCATTACCGTCATATCCTCGGTCTCATCGTCGAGACGTATTGAGCGGGAACCTGCTGCAGAAAAGCGCAAGAATGTCTTTTGAAGCAAGGGTCGAGGAGGACGCAAAGGGGTGAAGCGGGAATCAAATGGTCACGTTGAAATGAAGAAACTGCTCAAAAAGCGGGGTAACGCGATAGGCCTGAACTTCCTGCATGAAGTCCCGGTCATCGTCCGGCGGGTCCTGCTCAAGCAGTCCGAACTTGCATAAATGACGCCATAAACGGTATTCCAGCGTTTCGCCGGGCTTCCCATAAGTCATTGACGATTCGAATTCGATGACTTCATTCAGCACGAACGGCAACAACGTCTGGTGCGTGAGGTCTTCCAAAGTAATCCAGTCTTGGGCCACCATGCCAAGACGCCACAAAATGACCGCGAGGGAGTCTTGGATGCCCGGCAGGTCCGGCCGCAAGCGGTCGTGGTACGCGAGGGAAATCTTCCTGAAAAAGGAGATGAACAGCATGCGATATAGCTCGCCGACGCGGTCGCCGGAAAGCAGGTCGCGTCCGGTTTTCGTGATGGAGAAATAGCCTTTCTGTTTCTTGATGAGGCGCGCCGCTTCGCAGGTGATTCTGGCCGCATGCAGCAGCCATAGGTCTTCCTCGTTCTTCACTTTAGAGAAGCGATCCAGTACGTCGCGTTCGTGCGTGGTGAAAGGAAGTTTGTCATACAAGGCGGACACCACACGGCGAGGCAGATTGCCGAGGCCGGCCGTGGCCTTAACCTTCGCGGTATCGCGCAGGTGCTCCATCAGAAGTCGGGCGGTGACGAGGATCGGCAGATGCTCAATCGCTGCGTGGGGTAGCTGATTGGATAAGCGGATGGGGCCATCATCCTTCTCCCAGTCCGCACAAATCAATTGGTCTATCGCCTGCGCAAGAACCTCGGAGCCGGACTCCCTTTTGGGCAAATACTGGTCTCGATCGAACGGCGGTTGGCGTCGAGGCGGAAGGGTTTCATCAGGATACTCGGTTTGCCAAAGCTCCCGATCTTCGTCGCGCGCGTAATAGGTGAGCCAGGTGTGGATATCCTCCTCACTCCCGGAACCGGCGAGATCGATATGGCAGGCCGAATCTTCATCCATGGGAATGTCCGGGATGTCGTCGTTCAGGTGTTCGGTGTAGAGTTCCTCGTACAACGCGCGATCGGAGAGGTGGTCGGTTGAAAAGAGAAAGACGCGCAGTTCCGCGAGGCGCTGAATCGCCTGCCACAGCTCGATGCCCAATGCCTCGTCGTCCAGGCTGTCGGGATCGGGCATGGAGTAGCCGGTTGCCTTCAGCTTCTCATGCCACGAGGTGCGGGGCGCGAGTTCGTGTTGAATAACCCGTTCGAGAAAAGAGATTTGCATGTCGAGCGGCAACTTGTCGTCGGGGCCGCCTAAAATCATCTCGCCGCCGGTTATTTCGTCGAGCTGATTTCTCAACTGGCGGATGCGCCGTTCTTCCGGCGTTTCTTCATCGAATTCCGCGTCATCTCTCATGCCGAACCCATACCATGCGCCGGGAGCAAACACCAAACTTTTACGCGACTCTTCGCCTTTTGGCGGCTACGCCACGGGCGCCACGCGACCGGGACGACGGATTTCCCGAGTGCGCATCAGCAGACATTCCTCGATTCATCATCCTCCCCCCTCCGGTGGCTCCGTGCCTTCATTGAGGATGTTGATGTATTGGGTGTAGGCGAAGATGCGGTTGCGGCGTTGGCCGGTGAGTTCGCGAATGATGTCGAGTTGGCGGAGGTGTTCCAGCGATTTGTTGACGGTCATGGGGGTCAGGCCGGTGCTGCGGGCCAGGGTCTGCGAGGTGTTGATGGGGCGGGCCAGCAATTCATGGTGCACGCGCAACGCGGAGCCCGCGGCGCGGCCCAGTGTGCGCAGTTGGTCCCGGTCGGCCCGGGCCATGCGTTCAAGCCGTTGCACCGTTTCCACAGCGCGGTGGCAGGTTTCGGCGACCGCCTCGGCAAAGAAATCGAGCCAAGCCTCCCAGTCGCCGGTTAGCCGCACTTGATTGAGCAGGTCGTAGTAGGTTTGTCGATGCGTCTTGAAGAAAAGACTCAAATAGAGCATGGGCTCCCGCAGCAGGTTGCTCTCGCAAAGGAGCAAGGTGATCAGAAGACGGCCGAGTCGTCCGTTCCCGTCCAGAAACGGGTGGATGGTTTCAAACTGCGCGTGCGCCAGGGCGGCTTTCAGAAAGGGGGGCACCGGTTCGGGCTGATTGTGCAGGAACAACTCCAACGCGCTCATGCATGGCATGACGTGTTCCGGCGGTGGAGGAACAAACACGGCATTGCCGGGCCGGGTTCCGCCGATCCAATTCTGACTGCGTCGAAACTCACCCGGCAACTTATCGCCGCCGCGCCCGCCTGCGAGCAGGAGCGCATGGATTTCGCGAAGTAGGCGGAGTGAGAGGGGAAAGCCTTCGCGAAGGCGTTGGAGACCATGATTCAGCGCGGCCACATAATTGCTCACCTCGCGGACATCATCGAGCGGGACCCCGGGCCGTTCCTCCAACTCGAAGAGGAGCAAATCGGAAAGGGAAGATTGTGTGCCCTCAATCATGGACGAGAGCACCGCCTCTTTACGCACATGCGTATAAAGAAAGAGCGAAACATCGGGAAGCAGGAGCGCCACGCTGTCCAGCCGACCCAGCGCATGGAGCGCCTCGTCGAAAGCCCGGCGCAACGCCGGCGACCAGGCAATAGGGGGGTGTGGCGGGAGAGGCGCAGGCACAAAAGCCCGCACGGTCACGCCGACCGTAGTCCTATACTCAAATCGACCCTGTAACTGCCGTCTCATATCAAACGCGATCCTAACAATAACTGCCATCAGTATTATAGGATAATGCCTTAAACTATAATAACAAGTATTCTTATTCCACTTTCCCGCTGTGCGGGTTACGCATTCGCGCCTATACCGTCACCACCCGGCCGGGCCGGGTGAAGAGGAGTTTGCAGGGGATCTTTTCGGCCGGGTAGGCGATGAGTTTGGCGAGGGCTTTGGCGTAGAGCTGGAGTTGGGGCCGGTAATGCGCCGCGGTGGCGAGGAGGGTGTCCTCCTGTACGTCGTTGGTCTTGAAGTCGAGGATCTCGGCTTGCGTCACTCTCCCGGACGGGTCACGGACGATGATCACCCGGTCGAAGGTGCCCGTGATCCATTCGTCGTCGATCACCGCTTCAAACATTTGCTCGCGCCAGAGCGTGACGTTTCCGTCCGGCTTGGCGAGTGCGGCCTGGAATTCGGGTTTGCTTAACGCGACCTTGAAATGTTCGACGGCTTCGTTGTCCGGAACCGGGACGGTGGCGCGCCATTGCGCGATTGCTTCGTCCGTGTTCACGGTATCCGACCAGTCGACCTGCTCGAATAACCCGTGCACGGCCGTGCCGAAATCGAGGCTGCGCGTGACCTTCGGCTCGAAGAGCATGTGCGCGGCGCGAGGTTCTTCGGCGCGTGAGGAGGGGCTGACCTGCAATAACCGCCGCTGCTTGGATTTCTTTTTCGGAAAGCGGGGCGGAAGCGGTTTTGCCTTGGTTGCGGCCGCTTGCTTGGGAGGCGCACAGGTTTTGAACCAGTCCGGCTCGCCGCACTGATGGATCACGCCGTATTCCTTTTTGTTCAGTGTGAGGGCGTCTGTCGGGTTCGCGCCCATGTCGCCGCCGAGCTGCAGGCGCAGGTAGGAAGCGAAGTTGAGGGAGGAGGTCGTCTTCGGCGGCGGTGCTGCGATGCAATATAGCCCGCGCTTGGCGCGGGTGAGGGCCACATACAGTACGCACAGGCTCTCGAAAGTGCCGTCGTATTCCGCTTGGACTGATTCGCGGTGCAGGACGGGGTCCTGTGCGCGGACAGACTTGTTCGGCATGAGCAGCGCCCAGTCGGGATGGCCTGCGGCGTCGCGCGCAACATGAATGCCGCGATCGAGTCCGGCGACGATGCCGCCGGTGAGTTCGGGCAGAAGGACCAGGTCGAAGCCGAGCCCTTTGGATTTATGAATGGTCATGATGCGCACGGTGGAATCGGCGGCTTGTTCCGGGAAAGTATAGGCGCGAATGAAAGCCGTAAAGTCGTCGGGATGACGTTTGCCCGTGGCGTCGAATTCGCCCGCAGCGTCAATCAACGCGTGTAGCCGGTACAGACCGAAATCGTCGAGCGGATGGGTTTCATTCAACACGTCGCTCCAACGTCGCAAGAACGCCTGATACCCCCGCCTGTGAATTTCCATGAGCAACGAGGCGGGATCCGGCGGCGAAGCCGTGATTCCGCTCATGCGAATGTGTTCGCGCGCGAGTGTGTCGCCCGGATGCGCGGCATAATGAACGAGTGCCAGGAGCAGGAGCACGACGGGATTGTCGGCCACTTCCGATTCGCCTTCGATAGCGACCGGGATGTCCGGGCAGACCGCGCGAATGACGTTGGCGACGGCCTTGGCGGTCTTGCCCTGGCGCACGAGGATGGCCACGGTCAGTCCGCGCCGTAACGGATCGATTTCGCGCAGGAGATCGGCGCACGCGCGATAGCACGCTTCCTGGTCGAGCCGATCTTCGCCCGCCTCGATGAACGCCATATGGCCGGGCGGCGGGGGTTTGTCGTCCCGGCACGTATGCACGCCCCAATAGGCGGTCCACTGCTCCCGCACCGCTTCGGGAATATCGTCGGGCAGCGTGTCGAAGACCTGGTTGACCGCGTCGAGCACGGCTTGTGACGAGCGGAACGAGGTGTTGAGCGGGCGTTGTTCGATGCGCGCGCCATATTGTTCGAGAATCTGGCCGAACAACTTGTAGTTGCCGCCGCGCCAGCCGTAGATGGCTTGTTTGACGTCGCCGACAAAGAAGAAACTGCGGGTGCCCTGCGTGTCCTGCAACACCTCGTCGGCTAGATTGCGGAGCACGTCCCATTGCAGGTCGCTCGTGTCCTGAAACTCGTCGATCAGCCAGTGATCGAGCCGGCTGTCGAGTCGGAAGTCGATGTGGAGGCGTGTCGGGTCGTCGGCCGCGCGGGACAGCACGCGACCGCCCTGGATGATCAGGAACTGGGCGTCGTCGAACGTGATCAGGCCGGGCCGCCTGATCTGTGCGTCGTACAAACGTTCAAAGCGGTTAAGCAGTCGATAGATGCCCTGCGTGGATTCCAGCGATGCCTTGATCGTGAGGTGCATGAGATGATGCACGATGGTACGCATCCATTCCGCGGGCGGGCCGGAGCGCGTGTAGGTGTCGCGATAGATCTTGAGATCAATCGTTCCGTTGCGCAGTTGGTGCGCGGCGGCCAGGAGCCGATCCGCCAGATACGCGATTCGGTTCCACGGCAAGCCGGGGTGCCACGCTTCCAGTTCGGTAAGAAATTCGTACCACTTATCCCGTGCGAACGTTTTCCATTCACCCGTTTCCGCGTGTGCGCGTAGCGACTCAAGCGTGGTCCGCAGATTCGAGGCGGGACTGAGCCAGACACATCCGTCCGGCCAGATACGTCGGGGTTGACCCCACGCCGTCTGGTCGGGCAGTAGTTTGTAGAATTCCTGGTAATCGGCGATGAATTGGTCGAATTCGCGGGCGAACGTCTTCGTTTCGCGGCCGTGCGTGGCCTGTTTGAACGCTTCGAGCAGTTCCTGTTTCGCTTCGGTATCCTGGTCGGGTTCACGGAAAAGGCGGGTCAACGCGTCCGTACGCGCGTGTTCGGCGTCGATGCTTTGGTTGTTCGTCACGTCGAAGGCGGGCGCGATGCCGAGTTCCATCGGGAACGCGCGCAGGATACCGATGGTAAAACTGTCGATGGTCGAGATGTGCAGCCGTTGCAGATCGTTGAGAAAACGGCGAAGGATGTGAAGAAAATCGGCGGAACCGAGTTCAGGTCGTTGGATCCGTTCCGCCATGTTGTGCGCTTCGGTGTCGGACGCGGCGGCGGTGCGGAGATGGGTGACGATGGCGGTGAAGATTTCGCCGGCGGCCTTGCGGGAGAACGTGATGGCGATGATGCGGTTGGGCTCGACGCCGTTGGCGAGCAGGCGGATATAGCGGTGGGCAAGCTGGAACGTCTTGCCGGAACCGGCGGACGCCAAAATCGCTTCATGCTGGATGAGAGGCTTCATTTTCTTTTTCACACGAAGATCGCGGAGGACGCAAAGGTATGGTTCAGGGTTTGTCGGCGCCTTTCAGTATCAATCGGGAAATTCCATTCTTCAGGATGAGTTCATTGTAATTTATGATGAGGCCGATCGGTGCGTTCAGGAGTCGCATGTAGCTCAAGAGTTGTGCCTTGTGAATCGGGAGAATGTGGGAGACGACTTTGTTTTCGATGATGAGGCATCGGTCAATGTAGACGTCAAGGCGAAGCGGCTCTTCAAAGGTGTAGCCCTTGTATTCGATGGGCACGGTGACTTGGTTTTCGGAAGGGACGTTTTGTAGTTCAAGTTCGCGCATCAAACATTTTTCGTAAATGGATTCAATCAAGCCCGGACCTTTGTGGCGGTGGACCTCGATGGCCGCGCCGATCGCCACTTTGCTCCAACGATTCGCCCGTTCATAATCCGGATGCATTTTCATGTCCTTTCTGAACTTCGCGTCCTCTGCGATCTTTGTGTAAAACTTTTTGCGACCATGCCACGGACTGGGTGGCCGGGAAAGGGAAGAGGGTTTCGAAGTGGTCGTAGTCGACTTTGTCGGCGGGCGGCCAGAAGACGCCCGCTTCGATGTCGGCCACGACGCCCTTGGCGCAGTCCCACGCGGATTGGAGAAGATCGTCCGAAAGCGTGTCCCACACGTCGAGCCCCGTGTCGGTCACGGCGCGCGGCAGTTGGAAATGAGCCACGGAAACGGGGCCGTTGGGTTCCAGCGTGCGGAACAGAACGGCGTAGAGCGGAAGTTGGAGATCATGCCATTGTTTGGGTTTTCCTTTTTCGATGGGGACCAGCGCATAGTCCGGCGTCGTTTCGCGCGCGGTACCGATATGCGACTTGTCCGGCGGTTCGCGTTGATCCTTCGTCTTGTAGTCAATGATGCGCCAGGTCTTCCGGTCGGGATGAAAATCCGCGCGATCAATCTTGCCCTTGATCCGGATGCCGCCGACGGTGGTCTCGACGCCCTGCTCAAAGTATTTCGGGATCCACCCCGCTTGTACCACCTTGATTTGTTCCGCGGCGACGGCGATGAGGCGTTGTTTGACCGACTCGAATTGTATCTGCACCGGCAGGGGGGGGCGCGCGCCGAACCGCTCGCGCAATCGGGTTTCGGCCCGCCCGACAAACAGCGCGATCAACGCCGATTCGTCGTCGCACGCGGGATCGTCACGCAGCCCCTGCAACGCGTAATGCACAAGCGATCCGAAATCGAGCGCGTCGAGTTCCGCCTTGTCGTCGCGCAATTCCTCCATGCGCAGCACATGACGCAAGTAGAAGCGGAACGGACATTTCAGATAGGCGCTGAACGAAGTCACGCCCAGTGACTCGGGAATGACAAGCTCCCGCTCGCGCAACGGGTCCAGCTTGAAACTGACGGACGCGGGGTGCACCAGCACATTCGGTTCCGGATCGCGGAATAGCAGGGCGGCTCGGTCCGGCAGATCGGCGTCCTCGCAGCGGAACAACAGGCGCGAAGGGCGAAGCGGGTCGCCGCCCCGACCGCACGCTCCCGCGATGAAACAGACGCGGCCCTCCCGGCGGCGCGACTCGATCAGGGCGCTCATTAAATAGGCGTCGCGCGCGAGGCGGTCCGCGTCGCTGCGCAAGCCCAACGTGTCGAGGAGCGCGTCGGGCAGAAAGACATCGCTGATACGGCTGTCCGGAACCATGCCGTCGTTCATGCCCGTGACGATTAACAGGCGCGCGTTGTTCCACGGCAATTCCAGCCAGCCTTCCAGGTCGATCTGCGCGTCTTTGCGTTCCTCGTACCACGACTCTACGGCGAGGGCGCGCAACACGAGTTCCAACGCGTCTGGCGCCGTCAGGTTCAATGACGCGAACAGCGGGTCGCGCGTTTCTTCGACCAAGAGATTGATGCGGGAAGCTACATTGCGAAATGCGTCGTCCTCGGGGATCTGCGGGTTGATCGTCTGGTTGGAGTAGATCCGTTCCATGACGGATGTGATGACGGTGGCGAGTGAATCTTGCTTCCCGCATGCAAGGAGGTTGTCGATGAAGGCGAGAGCGTGTCGGGTGTCGGGTGTCGGGTGTTGCGTGTCGCTCACGCGCTTCAGATCGTCCAGTGTTTGGGGCAGATGCCGGTTTTGGATTTCGTCCAGCTTCGTCAGCAGTTGGGCTGGATCGACGTCGTGCCCGGCCTGCAAGGCGAGCAGGACGTCCGGATGACGTAACAGATTGGCGGTCGTGCGGTACGTCGGATCGGCGAACAAGGCCCGACACGCGTCGAGCGCGTGGTACAGTCTATGTTGTTTAACGGGCACGCCCGCCGGGTTGAACGCGATCAGGCCGTGTTCGGCCAGTTGCGTGTCCACGTACGGCGCGACGTCCGGGTCGGGCACGCCGATGGCCAGATCGGACGGGCCGATACGCGCGGCTTCTTCGGCGATGGCCTGTAACGTGATGCGCGACTGATCCATCGGCGTCGAGCCGAGATGGATGTTGCGCGCCGCGTCGGGGATATCAATCAGGCGTTCGCGCCACGCCTCGCGCAGCGGTCGTCCCCACTCGTCAAAGGCATTCGCTTCACCGTCCGGCGCATGGACCAGCACGGACACGGGAAGACCGCCGGGCAATCGGGACAGCGCGCGGATCATCAACAGGCTCGGGTCGGGCACGGACGCGACGACGACGCGGCGGATGCCGGGCGGTAGGCGCGGCGATTCCGCCTGTCGGATAAGGTGGGCGGAGCGGTCAGCCAAGTTGGCTTTATCGAGTCGCCCGAGGTAATCGGCTTCCAGGCGGGCGAGATCGGCCCATCGTTCGGGTTCGTCCAGCGTGTCCCCGTGTTGTGTGACCACGTCGCGGATCAGGTAGCCGCCCTCCACCAGGGTGTTGCGCACACGTTGAACGTGTTCCGCCGTGCGCGAGGCCCAGACGAGGTCGCGCCGCGGCGGCGGCGCGGGAAAGAGGCCGGCGTAATCGGCCGGGTCGATGTCGCTTAACAGGCGGGTCCACAGCGCGTTCGACAGGAGCGGGCCCGCGATGCGCGCGCGAGGGTCGGCATGCGTGAAAAAGAGCGGCTCTTTGACGGCGGGCGGGATCAACGCCGAACCGTGTTCCGCGCACTGCAAGGCCAGCGCTTCGCGCAAGCGGCGACCCGCCTGACGCGTGGGTACGATGACGAGCGTGTTGGACAGGTCCACCGCGTGAGGCGTCTTGTCCGGTAACAACCATTTGCAGACCCGTTCCGTGACGGGCGCGGACCAATCCAGGAAACATCGAATGGGGGCCATGGCTCAAGAAGGTAACGCAAAGGCGCACAGGAAGAAAAGGCGCAAAGTGAAGGCGCGTCGGCCGACAGGCACTCCGCCAGTATATCGTCCCCGCTGCCGGGAAAATCCGGCTGATTCATTTCACACGGTTCCAGCAGCCCACTTCCAACCCGCGCATCCCCTTCCAACGCCATTTGTCATATAATCTGACGATCGTCAGATTATATGACAAAGGTGTGACGAGGAATGTCCAACGTTGGAAGTGGCGGTATGTGCTACTTCGCTACGCGGGTATTTCCGTGATCGAAAGGCGGGTGGAGAGGCGGCTGGGGATGTGTTGCCGGCCGTAGTACGTTCCGCTGACCGGCGCGATGTCGTCGGGCGTTAGACCGGCGGCGGTGGCGATGGCGTGATGATCGCAGAATGTGCCGTTGGTCGGGTCCAGCCCGATCCAGCCTGCGCCGGGCAGATACGCCTCCACCCACGCATGGAGGTCGTCGTCGGCGACGCGTTCGTTTTCCGCTTGCCCCTTCCAGAGAAAGCCGCTCACCAGACGCGCGGCGACGCTGTTTCGGCGCAGGGCTTCGAGCATCAGCGCCGTGTAATCGCGGCAGGTACCCTTTCGCTGAGCCAAAAGTTGTTCGGGCGGCATGGGCGGGCCTTCGTCGCGGCGTTCGTACTCAATCTGTTCATTCATCCATCGGACCATGGCCATCAACGTGTCCACGGTGGGCCTTTTGCCTTCCGCGGCCAGGGGCGAGGGAAGAGCGATGGCGCTCGTGCCGGCAAGATACGTCTGCAACTGGACCAGTTCCTCGTCCGAATAGTTCGGTGGAATATCCATGCCGTGCGTGTCGAGCAGGAAATGCAAGGCATTGCGCGGCTTCAGTTCAAGCGTGGCCTGGAGCGTTACGTCGAATGCGTGTGTGGCCGCGGGGAAGAAGCAGTAGGCGGTTTCGTTATCAAACAGGTCGCGACGGAACTGGATATCGGCCCCGCCCCCGCATTGGAACGACAGCTCGATCTCCCGCACGAACATATCGCGGCGCGGAAAGACCCGGATGACGTGGGGGGACAACGACACCTTGTCGTCATATGCATACGCGGCATGATAATCGATTCGAATAATCATGAGCAGAGTCTATCCCTTTGATTCCGTGAGCGGCAAGCGATTATGTGTGAAGCACAGTGGCCCCCGCACTTTATGCATGCAATTCATCGCCGTTTGTCGCATGCTCCTGCCTCCTGAACCCTGCGAAAGTCATGAATAGTCCACACACGACCCCTGAGCCCGCCGCCGATTTCAGTGCGTTGACGCCTGATACGGTCATCAATGTCGTGGAGAACGTTGTCGAAGGGCGCTGCACCAATCTTTGTCGGCCCCTGAACAGCTACATCAATCGCGTATACGAAGTGGGCCGCGCGGACGGCACGTTTGTCATCGCCAAGTTTTATCGGCCGGGTCGCTGGAGCCGGGACGCGCTGCAGGATGAACTGGATTTCCTGCACGAACTGCACGAGGCGGAGGTGCCGGTCGTGCCGCCGATTCCCGGTCCGGACGGCGAGTTGTTGCACGAATTGCACGGCATGTGGTTTGCCGTGTTTCCGAAGAAGGGCGGGCGGCCGTTGGAAGACCCGTCGCGTGACGATTGGCCGCAGCTCGGCCGCCTCATCGGGCGGATGCACCAGGTCGGTGCGACTCGCGTGCCGCGCGACCGCATCCGACTGCATCCGGATTATTCAACCACGGAACATCTGGAGTACATTCTCGATTCCGGTCATGTCGCCTCCGAGTTTGCAAAGGGCTATGATGCTATTTGTTCGGAGATCATCGACTTGGTCGAGCCCCTGTTTGAGGATGTGAACACCCTGCGCATTCATGCGGATTGTCATTCCGGGAACATTCTGCATCGTCCCGGAGAGGGATATCATCTCCTTGATTTCGACGATTTGTCCGTGGGGCCGGCCGTGCAGGATTTATGGTTGATGTTGCCGGATCGATTGGCGCGCTCTCGCCAGGAAGTGGATCGGTTGCTGGACGGATACGAAACTTTTTACGAATTTCCGTATGAGACGCTGCGTCTGATCGAGCCCTTGCGCGCCATGCGCTACATTCACTACACCGCGTGGTGTGCGCGCCAGAAAGCCGATGGCGGTTTTTCCCGACTTGCCGCCGACTGGGGAACCCCCCAATTCTGGCGCCAAGAAATTGCCGACCTCGAAACCCAGCGGCAAGAGATTCTCGACGCGTTAGGGTAAGGGGTGTCGAGTGTCGGGTGTCGGGTGTCGGGCGGAAGGCATACGGACGTATACCCGCCCATTCACGCGACACGCTATCCCCGGCTGAATATTTTCCTTTCGGCGTCGTCTCATACCCTATAACCGAAAGGAGACGATGATATGAAGGCGATAACGATGTTGGCGGTATTGGCCATGGTCTTGAGTCTGGCGGCCTGCGCGAATCAGCAGTCCACGGTTCGCACGAAACAAGGCGCGGTGGCTGGTGCGGCTTTGGGCGCGGCGACGGGTGCGGTAATCGGCCATCAGAAGGGACGGGGCCTCGAAGGAGCCGCGATTGGCGGCGCCATTGGAGCAGCCGGCGGCGCGGTGCTCGGCAGCGCGGAAGATGAGCGGATGAGTGCCGGGATGTATTGAATCGAGGAATACAAGATTGACCTTCGGGCATTCGGCGTCGTACACCTTCGACTAAATGGGGATATGTTCGGCGCGCGTGTGTGCCCGGTGTAATCTCCTGAAGGAGTTTGCCATGAATGAGCAGAATCCATCGGCTGTCTCGAAGTATGCCCCCTGCATGTGTACCACGATTCTCGGCGCCCTGGTCATCGTCTTTGCGTGGTGGACCGTCCGCTGGGGCGCCATGATCCTCACCGTTATCGGGATCCTTCTGATCCTGCGCGGGTTGGCGAATCAATGCTGTTGCGCGTCCAGCTCGTGCGGAACGAAGGCGCCGGTGAAGCAGAGCGCGACGGATAATGCGTCTGTGTGAAGCGTCGGGCAGGAGGCCGCAGATCTGGTGACATGAGGTGGACAGCCAAACAGGCGAGGGGCGCGTTGAGGGCCGTGGCCGATCCATTGCGTGTACCTATCCTTCAACGCTTCTTCAAGACCGGGCCGGGCGAGTATGCAGCAGGCGACGTCTTCATCGGCGCGACCGTGCCGCAGATCCGAAAACTTGCGAAGGAATTTGTAGGACTCACGCATGTGGAAGTCAGAAAGTTGCTTCGCTCCAAGTTCCACGAAGAGCGGTTGCTCGCATTGCTTATTCTGGTGCGGCAGTATCAGCGCGGCGACGATAAGCAACGCGATCGGGTTTACCGTCTCTACACCACGCACCTGAAATGGATCAACAACTGGGATTTGATTGATGTCACCGCGCCCCATATCGTGGGATCACACTTATCGAAGTGTGACCCCCGGTCGGTGTTGTATGAGTGGGCGGTTTCGCGTGATCTTTGGCGGCGACGCCTGGCGATCATGTCTACGTTCCACTTCATTAAACAAGACGACTTCGACGATACCTTGCGCCTGGCCGAAATCCTGCTCGATGATCCGCACGATCTCATGCACAAAGCCGTCGGATGGATGTTGCGCGAAATCGGCAACCGCGATCGGGCCGTGGAGGAGCGATTCCTGAAGCGGCATTACAAGAGAATGCCGCGCACCATGCTCCGCTATGCCATCGAGAAGTTTCCGGAATCAAAGCGGCAGGCGTATTTAAAGGGCAAGGTCTAGCGGTCCGCTGAAAACCGCATAGCGAACCCCGGGACATAGAATAAGCGTTCCTTACTCGCCACACTTCATCGGATACACTTCATCGACCCGCTTAAATGCGGTTCAGAAGGTTGATGAAGTGAGTCGCGTAAGCGTATCCGAGCAAGGGGGGGGCGGTTAAGTGGATAGGCAGTCGTGGGGGACAAGTCGCGGGGACAGAGAAACGGTCCTCTGCCGCGGTGGGACGCCGTTGCTCCGTGACAGGCCGTCTTGGCCGTTTCGGATCGACCCATGGTTATTCATCCCGCAGCGCTTCGACGATGATGAGCTCCCTGTTGTCGCGCCATTGGGCCTGTGCTAGGATTGCAAGGGATTGACGCATCAGTCCGGTTGAAGGAACGCGCATGAGTTTACAAATAGCCACGGCCATGCCGGGCGGCAACGCCTGCGGCGTGAAAATCCGGAAGAACGGGCTTGTCCCGGAAATCGTATGCGCCGCCGATCCCAAGGGCGGCACGGAAGCGTTGTGGTTCTCATTCCAGATACGGGCAACGAAACCGGACGAAAACCAGGGGGGCAAAATGTGTGTGACCTTGCGCCATCTCGATCTCTGGGGAGAACCGGTCGCGGCGCTCGACGTGCTGCCGGTCTATCGCCCGCAAGGACAGGGCTGGTATCGTTGCAGCGGCGGTACGCTGGTCACGGAGCCGGACGGGCGTTTTGCGGTGTCCTGGTTGTTACCGCACCCTGCACCAGAGACGGAGGTGGCGTTCTGTTTTCCGTACGGGCCGTCGGAGTTGAAGGCGTTGATGGCGAAATCCAAGGGCTATTGGAAAGAAGACGAGATCGGGCGCAGCGAAGAGGGGGCTCCGCTTGTTCGCTGGGCGAACGATTACGGTGCGACGGGCGGCCGGAAGAGCGGTGTGTACCTGGTTGCGCGCGAACAGGCGGGCGAAACGCCGGGATCATGGGCGTTGGAAGGATTCTTGCAACACATGGCGCGGATCAAGCGGGATCCCTTCATGATTTGGGCCGTGCCGATGGCTGATCCCGACGCGTTGGAACGGGGCGTGCATGGAAAGAGTTTGTATCCGCTTGATGTGGATCGGGCCTGGGGAACGCCGCCCGGCCGTCACGAGGCGTGGGTGTATCAGCGAGATATGTTCCGGTGGCGCGCCCGATGTAAACCCGCGCTGGGCGTGGAATTTCATGCCGCCGAGCCGTTCGACAAGCGCGGCGTCTATTGCGTGTTGCCCGCAGCGAGTAAGGCGCCTGACCAGCATCGTGCCGCAGAGAGATGGGCCAACGTCATCCGGCAGGAGCTCGGCCCCGATTATGCGGCGGACGAGTTCAAGCAGGAAGCCGTTGCGTTGCCGGACCCAGCCCATCGTACGATGACGGAATTCTTCACGGAAGACATGGGTGTCTGCGCGTTGTCGTTTCGGATCCCCTATAGCCGAATCGGTACCAAGGTCCTTTCGCAACGCCACTACCGCGAGATAGGAGAAGCCATCGCCAAGGCCCTGTTGAAGAAGGGGAGCTGAGAAGAATCACGTTCTTATGCGGCCATGAACGCGTCAAGCGAATGGGAGACCGTCGCGTTTATCAGCGGTCGTCGTTCGCGCGGACGATATGGTGCTTGATAACGCGTGGTGGCCTTCGGTTGCGATGGTGGCAGGCGGGATTCATCTCGACGCCTCGGGCCGTGAAGCCGCCAAGGTATGGAGCCTCAAAGAACACCGCGTACGCGTCGGCACGCCCGGCGAGCGGATCATGCAGAACGTGTTCTTCATCCTTATGGGCGTGTTGACCCTCCGGCTGCTGGCCTACGCATTCTTCGCGGTTGCCGTCGAAATGACCGGGTTGTAGAAGGGGCGTGATGCAACGCGTTGGGGCTGGTGAGGGTCGTGCGTTCGGTACTCTCTCTAAACGCAGGATAAGGCAAGTCTTCTTGACGCGTTTCTTGGATACATGTTAATCGTTTCGGCATGTTTGCGAATGCTGCACTAGGTCAGGTAGCGTCGAACCGGACACCCGTTGCTGCGCGAAGTGGCGCTTCTTCTGTAGTGGGCGCTCCTATCCGTTTACTCCCATTGCCTCCCCTCTCTCCAAGCGAAAGGATCCACACATGACACTTAGATTGACTGCCTCGACCGCCCTTCTTGCCTTTGTCGTATCGACCTGTCCCCTGGATCCCGCATGCGCCGCGGAATTGGAGGCGGCCGAGATGATGCGACTGGACCCCCTGCTTACCCTCGGGGGCTTGACGACCGAGGACTATACCGAGGGCATTGGCGACCTGGTCGTCCCGCTTCACTTCACCGGACAGGGCCTGTGGTTTCTCAACCCGCGCTTCAGTTTCACGGATCGGAGCGCTGAGGAATACAATCTGGGACTGGGCTATCGACACTTGATGGCCGATGGGCAGTCGATCGGCGGTGTCAATGTGTTCTATGACCGTCGGGAAACGGCGCGCGGCGCCTCGTTCAACCAGATCGGTGCGGGTCTGGAATATCTGTCCGGCATCGTCGATCTACGCGCCAACATCTATGTGCCGCTGGAAAATAGGAAGCGGGTCGGCGAGTTTTCGACGGAAGAGGAATCCGTGTTACGCAGTTCGAGTGTGTCGACCGCGCTCGAATGGGATGATCCCTTTGCGGCCGGGCATGACGTATGGCAGGATTTCAGCGTGGTGCGCAGCACGCAGACCCGCACGACGACCACGACGACCACCCGCCACTTCCATGAGTACGAGGTGGCCTTACGAGGCTGGGACGCCGAAATAGGTGCGCACCTGCCGATTGAGCAGATCCAGGATTATGTGCGGCTGAAGCCCTTCGCCGGGTACTACAAGTATTACGGGCGCGATGGTCTGGACGATGTCGACGGATTCCGGGGGCGCTTGGAAGTACACATCAAACCATCGTTCTTCATTGATGCCGTCTATTATTCCGACGACGAACTCACGGGAGGCAATTATTCGATCGGCGCCTATGTGTCGCTGCCGCTCAACTTGGCGAATATCGCGCGTGGTCGGAACCCGTTTGAAGGAGCGGCGGAACGTTGGGAGGCCGGCAAGCAGACCGAGAACATGCGTTATCGGTTGACGGACATGGTGAAGCGGGATCCGCAGATACGTAGCGTGATGGCCGAGCCCGAGGAGCAGGAAGAGCTCACGACGACCGCGTCGCGCAGTGCTACCCGTACGGACCGAAAGACGCTGGGTCGGGGAACCGAGGAACTCGCCACAGATATTACCTTTGTGGACAAGAATCGCGGCAACGACGCCAATCCGGGCACGTTCGAGGATCCGAAACAGACCGTGCAGGGCGGCGTGGACGACCCGCGCAGCATGGTCTTTGTCTTCCAGGAAGGAAATCCATACAACGAAATCGTCACCATGACCGAGAACGTCATCCTGCGCGGTGAAGGTGCGCCGATTCAGGGCTTCGGCGGCAAGGTGTTCGGCAGCGGCGTGCATCCGACGATTAACGCAACGGGGCTTGGCCCGCACGCGATCGAGATGGCCGCCAACACGTCCGTGTCGGGTTTCCGCATCAACAACGCCGCCGGCAACGGGATATTCTCGTCCACGGGCGAGAATCTGCACATGGCCAACAACATCATCCATAACACCGTACAAGGCGTGATGGTCGAGACGCTGGGCGACGTCAGCGTCGTACTCGAGAACAACCAGTTCTTCGATAACGCCTTTCTGGGTGCGTTCATCGACGGCACGGGCGCGAGCGGCTCGTTCTTCGTGAACGCGCGCAATAACACCTTCCAAGGGGGGGGCGCGTATGGTCTGCGCTTGGAAGCGACCGACTATGACAACGCGCTGGCGGTGGTTCATGGGCTGCAGGCGTCCGACACGGTATTCGGCTTGTCGGCCAGTCTGGCCGCCGATTTTGTCAGCCTCTTGAGTTTGTCCGACATTCAGGCGAACAACAACACATTCGGCGTTCTAGCCGATATCGAATCAGGGGGTGTGGCGGCGATGCTGGGTGGCATTCCTCCGGAGCTGATGGATTTCGTAGGAGATCTCATCGGCGGCGGCCCCTTGCCGCCGGAACTAGAGGCGTTGCTGGCTTCGGGCGGACCGATCCAAGTCAACGATAACTCCGTGATGGGCATGGATATCCAGGTCAATGGCGATTCCCTCGCCGCCTTGTTGCTGCTGGATATTGAGGCGAATCGGAACGACGTTTTCGGCGTGTTGGCGGAAGTAGAAAGCCCGAGCGGCGTGGCCCTCGGCCTGGTTGGTTCTTCGCAGGCTTTTCTGGAAAGCCTACAGCTGCTGGGCGGTTTGCTTGGCTTTGATCCCGGAGACTTGCCGTCGACCTCTACCGGGTATTCGCAGTTTAACAACAACAATGTCGGCGGACTGAGCTTGGACGTGGAAGGCGATTTCCTCGCGTTGGCCGCCGGGATCGGCATTCAGGCGAATAATAATCAGAATTACCATGGCATTGAAAGTATCGCGCGGAGCCCGAACGGCGTGGCGCTCAATCTGCTGGGCAGGATTGAGGCCAACAACAACGATGTCATGGGCATCAATGCCATAGCCGAAGGCGACTTCTTCGGTCTTGCCGCCCTGTTTGATACGCATACATCCGGCAACGATGTCTATGGCGTGAACATGGATGTGTCCGGGGAGGCGGCCATCGGTCTGATGGCGTCCACCGATCCACTTCGTACGTTGGCGGACATCCTGAACGACGAACTGGCCCTGGATCCGCCCTTGATGATCCCGGGTACACCGTTCGGGCCGGTGATTGCGTCGGACAACGGCGTCATGGGCGTGAACGCGAACATCAATGGCGAGTTCCTGGCCTTGGGCGCGTTCCTCGATGTGCATGCCACCGGGAACGACATTTTCGGTATCAACGCCAACATCAACAGTGACGACGGGATTGCCATCGGATTGTTCGCGTCGAGCGATCAACTTTTTGACGTCCTGTTCCCGCTGCTCGGCGAACCCGTGCCGTCCTTCACGCCGATGGGTCCGATGAACCTCTCCGGTAACAACGGCGGCCTCTTCGCGAATATCTCCGGAGAGGATGCGGCGTTCGGGCTCGCCGCGGGAATTGACGCATCGAACAACACGGACACGAGCGGTCCCGGCTGGGGCCTGGACGTCAACGTGACGAGCGACGATGGCGACGCCTTTGCCGCGCTGCTCAACATCACGGCGAACAACAATGCGTTATACGGTGTCAGGCTGAACGTGGCCGCCGAATGGTTGGCTTCAGCGAACGTCTTCAATGCCGAGGCCGGCGGTAATGGATTGCATGGCATGCTGATCGACGTCGAATCCGCATCGGACGACGCGTTTCTGCTCATGGCCGGTATTCAGGCGCATAATAATGCGCTGCAGGGGATCTTTGCGGACGTCTCCGCCGCCGGGGATGTCGGCGTGGCACTGTCCGACGTGCACGCGTCCGGGAACCTGCGCGAAGGGCTGTGGCTCGATCTGGACGCCGGTCAGGACGCGTTTGTCTGGATGGGCGACGAGGCCTTCGGGGATTTCGACGACGTGTTCGGCGGGATCGGGTTCGTTGGCCTTCCGCCCGGGTTCCTTCCCGCGGGGCCATCCACGTTCAATAACAACGGATTCGATCCGGACACGCCCGGCCAGCGCGCGGGTATGAGATTGGTGGTGGACGCGGAGGATGAGATCCTCGTTTCGATCTCCGACGCCACGTTCAACGCGAACAGCGGCTATGGACTGCACACCGATTTGGTGAGCGCCAACGACGACATCAGCGTGTTCCTGGAGAATGTCACGGCGAACAACAACGCGCTGACCGGCCTGCGTCTCATCATGGACAACTCGGCGGTGCCGGCTGGCACTGTTTTCTCGTTTATCAACTTGTCGGAAGCGTTGGACAATGGAGTTCCCGACATTTTGGTTCGCCAGTTTTATAGCAGTGTCGGCGGTTCCGCCATTTCCATAATTTCTGACTCGGACTATGACTCGAGCACCGTGGAGCAGATAGCGTTACCCTGATCGAGGTGCTTGCGGACCCATTGCAGGCCGCCCTGATCACGTAACGACATTGACCGACGCTCGCGCGTTCGGCATGGTGGGAGGCATGGAGGCAGCAATACACACCATGCCCCGGCGTCGATTCGGTCGGACCGAGCTGCAGATGCCCGTGTTTTCCTGCGGGGGGATGCGGTATCAGCAGACGTGGGACGATCTCGACGCCGACAAGATCGACGCCGACAGCCAGGCAAATGTTGAGGCCTGTATTCACCGCGCGCTTCAACTCGGCATCAACCACATCGAAACCGCGCGCGGCTACGGCACGTCCGAGAAACAATTGGGCCGCATCTTGCCGGACCTGCCGCGCGACAAGATCATCGTCCAGACCAAGCTCGGGCCAAAAGATTCCGCCGACGCGTTCATGCAGGTGTTCGACACGTCCATGAACAATCTCGGACTGGACCATGTCGACTTGCTCGGCATACACGGGGTCAATACGCAGGAACTCTTGGATAAGGCGTTGAAGCCGGACGGCATGATGCCCGCGATTCGACAAATGCAACGGGCTGGACGGATTCGGCATGTGGGGTTTTCCACGCACGGACCGGTGGACGTGATCGTGCGCGCGATCGAGTCGGGTGAATTCGACTACGTCAACCTGCACTGGTACTACGTCAATCCGTTCAACTGGCCCGCCGTTGAAGCGGCTGCGCGCATGGATGTGGGCGTGTTCATCATCAGTCCCAACGACAAGGGCGGCAAATTGTACGAGCCGAGCGAGAAGATGAAGGCCCTGTGCGCGCCGCTCACGCCGATGCAGTTCAATGATCTGTACTGTTTATCGCAAGACGAGGTGCATACGTTGAGTTTGGGCGCGTCGCGTCCGTCGGATTTTGATGAGCACGTGGAGGCGTTGAAGCATTGGGACGAACGCAAGGCGTTGACTGCGGAGATCGATCAACGGATTCAGGCCGCGCTGATCGCGCAGCACGGCGAAGCATGGGTGAAGCACTGGCACGAAGGATTGCCGGACTGGACCGAGGTGCCGGGCGAGATCAACGTCTTCGAAATCCTGCGGCTATGGACCTACGGTGCGGCGTTGGACCTGATCGGGTGGGCGAAGATGAGGTACAACCTGTTGGGGCAGGGGGACCATTGGTTCCCGGGCAGGAACGCCGCCGAACTGGACCAACACAACCTCGACGAAGTCCTCGCGCAGAGTCCCTTCCGCGGTGAGATTCCCGGCATCCTGCGCGAAGCCCACGCCCGGTTCTTTGAAGCCCCCGTCCCACGCGCCAGTCAGGGCGGATGACCGTTCCTAAATGCGTTCAATCGATCCGATGAGGATATCGAGCTTCAGGTTGATGAGCGGGGCGATCTCGTAGTTGTCTTCCCTGAAGAAGTCGAGGCCGGGCTCGATTTCAAGGAACAGCCAGTCGCGATGAATGCGTTGTCGATAGGGAATGCGCACCAGATATTGTTCGGTGACGGTGGAAGGATGCGTATGTCCGCGGAAACCGGCCTTGATGGCCGCGCTGCGGCGCGGGCTGAATGTTGCGTAGTACGACGCAAAGTGACCCCAGTCCACGCCCCGGCTGAGTTCCGACCAGACAGCCGAGGAGCTGAGTCTGAACAGATACAGGTCGCCGATGGGGCGGTCGAACTTGATCTGCGATTTCTCGCCGACGCCGTCTTCCATATCCCAGAACAGGTTTTGTGTGAACTCTGAGCGCCATT
>SKXR01000120.1 GCA_007128275.1 Kiritimatiellia bacterium | reverse complement strand
TTGTCTTCATCCAAAGCGCCTTCCGGTGCTTGCCCTCCGTAGCCTCTTGGCGAAGGAGGGTCGCCGTCCTCTTCCGCTTCGCTACAGAGGACTCTGCCACCGCAGTCCACATTCCCTTGAGCAGGATCAAGGCGGCAGAATACCTTCTTCGACCAATTGCCGGTCCATTTCTTCGGTTAACGGAATGGGCAGCGGCGGCAAGCCCTGACGGATCACTTCCATCTGATATTCTTTCAAATGGCGATCCAGTTCTTCGCCGGTCAAACGGGGTTCGGGGGGCGGTTCGGCACGGCGACGCTCCAGCGCTTCCTGGCGTGCGCGACGCCGTTCTTCATAGGATGTCTGGCGCGCTTGCGTGCGTTCCTGGTGTTGCTGGGCCGTAATCGGCTCCACCGTGCCGTCCTTCAGTTTGATAATGGCCATCTCGCTGCCACGACGCAAAACCGCTTCTTCCTCTTCGAAACTGGCGGAGACCAGTTCGATGCCTTCATAGGTTTCGCCGACACTCAGGAAGAAGCTGTCGTTGTTCACGGAATTAACCAATCCTACGCGAAGATCGCCGCCCTCCACTTCGTAAAGGGCGGAAAGGCGAATCGTCCGGGCAAAGGATTCATGCGGCGATACTACGGTCGGCGGACGCGCCGGCGTCGGTTCCGGCGGCGGATCGCCGAACGGTTTCCGATCCAAAATGACGCGATACCGGTCAAAACTCGGAACCGCCGCCCATCCCACGGAAACCGTCATCAGCGTCGCCAGCAGGATGAAAAAAGTCGTTCTCATGCTGCAAATATACGCTTCGTCGGGAGATTTGTCACGTTCACAGGCGCTGCCTCTTCCCGCTTGCCCGAACCGCTGGGCGTGTGTAGAGATTGAGAAGACCGTCGTCCTGCGCAATCACCGTCTACGCTCTCGGCTCACCGGGACGGTTCGCCCTACCACTCGAGCCGCGATCTTCAAGGGCAGGTAGGGCGAGGCCTCTGGCCGAGCCGCTGCGCGTGGATAGAGATTGAAAAGACCATCGTCCTGCGCAATCGCTGGTCAAAGAATCGGCTGGTATTCTCCGGCGCGCATGGCGTACACTGGACCGATAACCCATGTGGGCCCGTAGCTCAGTTGGTCAGAGCAGGGGACTCATAATCCTCTGGTCGGGGGTTCAAGTCCCTCCGGGCCCACCATCTCATCAATCCAATTCGCGCCGGAATAAGTCGTCTTCGTCGAGGCCGAGGTAGTGGCCGAGTTCGTGGAGGTAGGTGATGCGAATTTCTTCGCGATACGCGGCCGTATCGTGTCCTGCATAGTCCCAGATGTTTTCCAGGAAGAGGAGAATCTGCGGCGGCACATTTTCTATGCCGGACTCGTTTTCGCTGTACGGCTCGCCGACATACAACCCCAGCGTATCGCCTTCCAGGCCGTCGTCCAAGAGATCCTTGCCCGGAACGGGTTCCAGGCTGACGGGAATGCGGTGCGCTTTGTTTCGCAGATCTTTCGGCAGCCGTTTAACCACGGCGTCCAGTTCCTGAAGGGCCGCCTGCTGGAGTCGCGTCCACTGGCGTTGCCAACCGGGTTTGCGATGCATGCTGTGGATTCCCGGTCAGGAAATGCGCATGGGCATCAGGACATACAGGAACGGCACATCCGACTTTATCACGCCCGGACTCAATTCATCCGTGATTTCCATGAAGATCTCGTCGCTTTCCAAGGTGCGAAGCGGATCCATGAGAAATTCCGGATTGAACGCCACCGAGATATCCTTCGCGCTGTATTTGATCGGCAGGGTCTCGCGCGCTTCGCCGATATCCGGCGTTTCCGTAATGATTTCCAGTTTGTTCTTCAGGAAATTGAGACGGACAGAGCGCGACTGGTCGGTGGTCATCAATGCGGCGCGGCGCACGGCGGCCAGCAACGATTCCCGTTCCACGGGAACCCGTTGATCGCTCGAAGCCGGTATGACCTGCCGGAAATTCGGGTACGTGCCTTCAATCAAGCGGGATACGACCAGCATATCGCCGAAGTCAAAGGCGATCTGCTTGTCGGTGGCGATAATCTTCAGTGTACCCGATTCACCCAGAGTCCGAATCAATTCGTTAATGGTCTTTGACGGAACGATCAGGTCCATTTCGGATCCGCTCGGGAATTCGACTTCCTGTTCCACGAGGGCCAGCCGGCGTCCGTCCGTGGCGACGACCGTCAGTTTATCGTCGCGGAACGTCATCAGCGCGCCGTTAAGGACCTGCCGTGTTTCGTCGGTGGACGCGGCATAGCTCGTCTTCTGGATCATCGATTTGAACGCGCCCTGATCCAGGGTATAGGTGTTTCCTTCCGAGAATTTCGGCAGCGGCGGGAAATCGTCCTCGGAGATACCGACCATCTTGAAATACGACGATCCGCTTTTGATGACGGCCACGTCCTTGTCGTCGGTTTCAATGGTGATTTCGGGCCCGGAAAGTTCCCGGAAGATACTGAACGCGCGGCGCGCATGCAGCGTGCTCCCGCCTTCTTTCAGGACCTCCGCTTCCACGCTGGCGCGGACACTCACTTCCAAGTCCGTGGCGGAAAGCCAAAGGCGATCCTTCTCCGCCCGCAAGAGGATGTTGGAGAGGATCGGAAGCGTGGTCCGGGGGTTTACAATGGATTGAACCTTTTGCAATCCATCAAGGATCGCTTCTTTTTTAATCTTCAGTTTCATTCACGTTCCTCCGGTTCCCCAAGTGACTTATCATCGAATAATAATAAGAGCATAAAAAATTAATCTATCTATTCTTCTTATTATGATCTGTGCATAAGATCAATAACAAGCTTAAGTCCTTTTCTTCAGGGCATCTTACGCAGATTTTCCCTTGTCGACAACTCCCTCATATCATCCGCACAACATCGTTTGCCTGTCTGCAACTTCGTGTTATGCACATCCTGCATATTTATCGACAGGTTATCCCGTCTAGTTACTGTCTCTTGTTAGACCATCCCTCATGGATGCGTAACACGGGCGGATACAGACCGACCATGCGTCGGCTTCGTTCGGCTGCTATCGCCGGACGAGCTTCTGCTGAATCGTGCTCACCGCCTGCCTAACCTGCGGCTCTTTCGTCATCTTATCGGTGATCAATCGACAGGCGTGCAAAACGGTGGCGTGATTCTTCCCAAACGCGTCGGCAATCATGGGATACGAATGTTGCGTGAGCTGACGACTGAGATACATGGCGACCTGGCGCGGCATGGCGATTGATTGAGGCCGGCGCTTGCTGGTCATATCGGCCAGCCGGATGTCGTAAAACTCGGCCACGGCCCGTTGGATGGTTTCGATGGTGACTTTTTCCTGCTGTTCCTGATCCAGCGTGTCGCGCAAGAGATATTCCAGGGATTCCTTGTTGAGTTCGCGGCCGGTCAGGGACGCATAGGACGCGGTACGGATCAGGGCGCCCTCCAGACGGCGGATATTCGATCGGATGCGTTCGGCCAGGAACTGGAGAATCTCGTCGGGCAGATGAAGGTTCAATATCTGCTGTTTCTTGCGCAGGATGGCGATCCGCGTTTCCACGTCGGGCGGCTCCAATTCGGTCACCAACCCCCATTCAAACCGTGACACGAGGCGATGTTCCAAGCCCGGAATTTCGGAGGCGGGCCGGTCGCAGGTCAGAATGATCTGTTTATGCTGGTCGAAAAGGGCGTTGAAGGTGTGGAAGAACTCTTCCTGCATGCGTTCCTTGCCGGCCAGAAACTGGATGTCGTCGATCAGCAGCAGATCGGTCTGGCGATATTTCTTTCGGAATTCGATGAGGCTCCGGTTTTGGATGGCGTCGATGTAATCGTTGGTGAACGCCTCGCAGGACATATAACAGACGCTCGCGTCGGCCTGTTGGGTCAGCACATAATTACCGATGGCCTGCATCAAATGGGTCTTCCCGAGTCCGACCCCGCCGTAAATGAACAGGGGGTTATAGGCCCGGGCGGGCGATTGGGCCACGGCCAGGCACGCGGCATGCGCAAAGTTGTTGGAAGAACCGATGATGAATGAATCAAAGGTGTAATTGGGATTGAGCAGGGTGGGCGGACCTGATTTCTTGCGGGCCGGTCGCCGCGGCTGGGTGCGTTCGGGTTTATCCACCGTTACCGTGTGCGCGGTGGACGCCGTCCCGGGTTCGGACAGATGCGTATGATTCACGTCGAACGTGATCGTCAAGTCGCGCCCGGTTACGACGGACACCGCATCCTTGATCAGGGAGAGATAGTTTTCCACGAGCCATGACTGATAGAAGTCGTTGGCCACACGAAGCGTCAGGGTGTCATCTTCAAGGGCTTTCGCCTCAATGACATTAATCCAACGTTCATATACATCTTTCGAAAGGACTTCCTGTAGCCGCTTGCATGCGCCGCCCCACACCGTAGACGCGTTGTTCTCCACTGCGTACCTCCCCGCCAAAATGAACGTAAATACCCTAAACCAAAATCAATGTGCCCTCATCGCTCGCGACACTATCCGCGCGCCGTACCGAGTCCGGATGATACCGCAAAAAATCACCCTGGAAGCCCCCGAAGGACTTCCCTGTTATCAGCGCAGAATCAGATGCTTACAGCGAGAGCCCGAAACTCATTAAAAGGTCATTAACAGCTTATTAACAGCCTTCGATGAGTCTCTGTATTGCCTGTGCAGGACAAAGACTATGACAGGCCCGAGAGACCGACAAGGCAAAAACAGAAAAACAGGCGATAATTATCAACACCACAATATGTAGTCGATACACCTTGGAAACCTACTAGATAAAGGTTTTTGTAGGTCTTTTGCACAGGGTATTATTGATCAGCATCCCAAAAATTGATCAACTCCGTGGTGTGGGGTTATGTCGATTGTAAAAAAGCTTCGTACGCAATTGATTATGCGGTAAGAGATGCAAATGGGAAAGAAGTTAACAAGGCCGATTTTGCTGATTGAAGGCGGTACGCGGGATGCGGATCTCCGTTATGCGAGCGGGTTTACGGCGCCGGACCCGGTGGTGCTCTTGGTGGATGGGCGACGGAAATATCTGGTGGTGTCCTTGCTGGAATTCGGACGCGCAAAAGCGACGGCGGATGTGACGGACCTGTTCACTCCGCAGCAGTTGGGATTGCAGGGCGCGGATCGCGGACGGCTATCGGCTTGGGCGCTTGCTTTGCTCAAGCACCAGCGACGGCGCTCGGTGCTGGTGGATGCATCCTTCCCGCTGGGAGTGGCGAAGCAACTCCAGGCAAAGGGCATACGCCTTACGGTATCCGAAGCGGCGTTGTTCCCGAAGCGGCGCCGCAAATCGTCCGAAGAAATCCGTATGATCACGACCGCGCAACGCGCGGCGGTGCAGGCCATGAAAGCGGCCGTACAGACCATCACGAACGCGGCGGTGGATGCGCGTGGGTATCTGTTGAAGAATGACGGACGCCGTTTGCGATCCGAAGACGTGCGGCGCGTGATTGATCGCGCATTGCTGGATCACGACTGCATGGCGCAGGACACGATCGTGGCGGGCGGCGCGCAAGGCGCCGAACCGCACGAACGAGGACACGGTCCGTTGCGCGCGGGGCAACCCATCGTCATCGATATCTTTCCGCGCCACAAGATCACCGGATACTGGGGCGACATCAGCCGGACGGTTGTCAAAGGCGACCCCAAACCCGAAGTAGCTCGCATGATGCGCGCGGTACGCGCCGCGCAAAAGGCGGCCTTGTCGGTCATCCGCTCGGGCGTGACCGTGAAACGGGTACACGAGACGGCGCAACGCGTGTTGCGGGAACACGACTTCGAAACCACGGTGAAGAACGGATGGGGCGAAGGATTCATACACAGCACGGGCCATGGCATCGGGCTCGAGATTCACGAAGCACCTTCGGTGAACCTGACCGACACGCGGTTGCTTGCGGGAGACGTGATCACCGTGGAACCGGGCCTCTACTATAAGAAATGGGGCGGCGTGCGGTTCGAAGACACGGTGGTGGTCACGCGCGACGGCTGCCGGATCCTGGCGCGGTGTTGACGATCGGCGTTTGGTCCGGCCCGTCGAACGGACGAGCTTATCTATTCTTGACCAAGCCGGTTTCCGACGGGATGCGGGGTCCTCGCGCCTTCGTTCGCTGTTCCAAAATACTTTTCTTTCCGCGGCGCCATGCTATATTCGTAGCTTGTTTCTTGGGAGGCCGGTAACGATGGATGAGGTAAACCTCTTTGTAATCTGTTTGAACGCATTTGTGGTGGTATTGGTGCTACTCTCCGTGCTGGCGCTGGCGATGCGTCTTTTGACCGCGCTGTTTCCCCCACCCCGCTCCGCGTCGGGCGCGGCCATGGCGGTAGCCATCAACACGGCGGTATCCACGCTATTTCCCGGTGCGCGAGTATCCCGGATCGAAGAAATCACAGGAGGACGAAAGCGATGATCTTCACGCAGAAAGAAAAGAAAATCCGCGTCATGCTCACCACGTTTAGGGACGGGCTCCAAAGCGTGTTTGGCGGGAAGGTGCGGGTCAACGATATCCTGCCGGCCATGGAAGTGGCGGCGAACGCCGGTATCCGGCACTTCGAGTTCGGCGGCGGCGCGCGGTATCAGGCGCCCTATTTCTATGCGGGCGAAGACCCGTTCGAGTGCATGGACAAGATGCGCAAGGTGGTCGGACCCGATGTCGACCTGCAAATCCTGACGCGGTCCGTATCCGGCGTGACGCTCACCACGCAGAAACTCAAGGCGCTGGGGTTGCAGGGCAAGCTCATGAAGAAACACGGGACCACCTGGGACCGCAATTTCGATTTCCTGAACGATGCCGACAATCTCATCAAGACCGCCAAACCCATTATTGACGCGGGCATGCATCATCAGGTGTGCGTGGCCCTGATGGGATTGCCCTACAAGTCGCGGGAGGTGCATACCGCCGAGTTCTACATCAATGTGATTAAACAGGTGCTGGCTTCCGGTGTGCAGATTGATTCCGTCTGCATGAAAGACGCGTCGGGCACGACCGATCCGCGTACCTGCTACGAAACGGCGAAAGGATTGAAGAAGATTCTGCCGCCGGAGATTCCTTTGTGGCAGCACACGCACGACACCGCCTCCATGGCCGTGGCTTGTTACATGGCGGGCATTCAAGGCGGCGTGGACGGCATTGACCTCTCCGTGCGCCCGATGGCGTCCGGCACGGTGCAACCCGATGTGCGGTCCATGTGGCATGCACTGAAGAACACCGGCTATTTTCTCGATATCGATGAGACCAAGATGCCGGAGATCGAGAAGGTCCTGGACGAAGGCCTGAAAGAATACGCTTTCAATCCGGTCACCATCGCCGCGGACGCGCGCGTGGTTAATTTCCCGATGCCGGGTGGTGCGATCGGACCGAATGTGCACATGATGGAATCGGTGGGCATCATGGACCGGTACAGCGACGTACTGGCCGAGTTTCCGGTGGTGGTAAAGGCGGGCGGCGCATGGACCAGCGTGACGCCGGGCAGTCAGCAGTATTGGTTGCAGGCCTTTAACAATGTATTGCACGGGCGCTGGAAGAAGATCGATGCCGGCTATGGCCGTTCCGTGCTCGGCTATTTCGGCAAGCCCCCGGAGCCGCCGGACGAAGAGGTGGTGAAGATCGCTTCCGAGCAACTCGAACTGGAACCGTTTGACGGCGATCCGCTCGAAGAGGCGCCCGACACCTTGGCCGCCGCTGAAGCCGCCTTGAAGGAACGGGATCTACCCATTACGGAAGAGAACATCTTCCTCGTGGCGTCCGCCATTGTACCGGGCAAGAACATGGACCTGAACGAAGGGGTCCGGTTCTTGAGCGGCAAGGCGCGTATCAATCTGCCCCTGAAGAAGAAGGAGCAGGTGGAGGAGGCCGGGCCGGAAGCGGAAAAGGAAACAAAACCGGCGCCCACCGCCGCCGCTGCGCCGTCGTGGGCAGGACCGGTGACCACGACCTGTACCGTGGTGGAAGGGGCGAGTACGCGCACGTTCAAAGTCACGATCGAACCACCCTCGGGGTCGGGCGGCGGAAAAGCCGCGCCCGCAAAGCCGGCGGAGAAGCAGGAAGAAACGTCTACGGATGCGGGCGAAGAAACGCCCGTGTATTCGCCGTTCGGCGGAAAGGTGGAGGTT
>SKXR01000069.1 GCA_007128275.1 Kiritimatiellia bacterium | reverse complement strand
TCCTGAAAAGTGATCAGGGCGAACATTTCTACACGGGATTCACCGATGACAGCCCCTCACCTCAATCGGGTCAAGAAGCTCCTCGGGCGTGCTCCTGTCCACCACGGGTTTGCGGGTTGACCGCCTTCACATCATGTACCGCATCCTCGATATTCAATCGTTCCTCTGGTTGCGGCGTTCCGTGCGCCTCCGATAGAGTCGTTCCGTGAAGCCGCCTTCCGTTTCAAAGGCCGCCGCTTGCGCTTCCATCTGGCGGTCCACAAGATAGATGCAGAGATTGAGCAAAGAAAGCGCGCCGTTGGCGGCGAAAACGGCGGGAGAGGAAGAAGAAGACACGGACTGACATG
The DNA here is from genome assembly GCA_007128275.1 of Kiritimatiellia bacterium. Classification (GTDB taxonomy): domain Bacteria; phylum Verrucomicrobiota; class Kiritimatiellia; order SLAD01; family SLAD01; genus SKZA01. The sequence continues at coordinate 24,075 of SKXR01000069.1, read as the reverse complement.
GACCGACACGGACATTCAAGTCAGCTTCATCCCTCTTCGTCCGTGTCTGCCCGTGTGGGTCCGTGTTCTCTTTCGTGTTCTCCCCCGTGTTCCCTTCTTCTTTGGCCCGCCCCATTTCCTCAGCCACCCACGCGCGGAATTGTTCCAGCGTGGCGCAGCGCAGCGCCTTGAAGCGCGTCAGCGCGGGATGACTCGCGGGCCATTCGGGCAGATCGCGATGCTGCAGGAACTTCTGATAGTCGCGCTGCAATTCTTTGAGGCTGCCTTTGGCAATGCCGGTCAGTTTCAATTCGATCTTCTTGGACGTGCCGGAATCCACACTGCCCTCTTGCAGATTCTGGCAACCGCTCCGCGCCGCCTGCACCATCTGATCGTGTGTCCGACTGCGCCGATCCACGTACTTGTCGCAGAATCGCACGGTCACATCATAAATCAGATCAGCCAGTTGCCACGTCTTCGTGTTCTTGTATCCCCCGTGCTTCGGAATCAACCCGTCGCCCGTCCGTGTCGGTCCGTGTCGGTCCGTGCTCTTCCCCGTGTTCTCTTTCGTGTTCCTCTCCATCGCGCTTTTGTACCAGACGCTATTGTAAGCAACAAGGTCACAGTCAGTGAGCTTAGGAGACATTGAGGCAAAGGATCGACTGCAGGGTAATAGCTTATAGGCTATCACCCTTTCCGGCATGATAGCTTATAAGCTATCACTGGCCAGGGTGTTTGGCATGCACCCGTGAACGCCGGTCCCCTTTCGTGTCTCAAATCGCCTTGCTCCTGCTGAGTTCCGGGCGGCCGTGGTGGTGGAGATGGCAGAGGGCCATGGCGAGGGCGTCGGCGGCGTCTTCTTTCGGTTCTTCTTTCAGTCCGAGCAGGACCATGACCATGCGGGCGACTTGTTCCTTGTGCGCATTGCCGTTGCCGACGACGGACTGCTTAACGGAACGTGGCGAATACTCAAACACCGGTACGCGTTCCAACGCGCACACGGCAAGCACGACTCCGCGCGCCTGCCCCAAGGTGACGGCGGTGCGCACGTTCTTGCTGAAGAAGATGCCTTCGACGGCGGCGGCTTCGGGTTTGTCGCGTTGAATGATCTCGCGCACTTGCTCAAACAGGTGGGCCAGACAGGCGGTATGCGCGCGCGCCGCCGGATTCTTGATCGTGCCCCATGTGACGACCTTGTAGTTCGAGCCGACGGCATCGACCACGCCCACGCCCGTGGAACGCAGGGACGTATCGACCCCCAAGACTCTAATTACTTTTGACACGATAATGTGGAACCACGGATTACACAGCGCAGCAACGCCGCGACCAAAGACAAGAGAACCACGGATGAACATAGCGCAGCTGAGCCGCAACCGAATAACGGGAACCGCGAATGAACGCCAATAGACGCGAATGTTTCTTCGAAAAGAAGGTAACGAAGATCACAAAGACATCTCCGCGATCTTTAGCGAAGCGGGTGTTCAGAATCTGCGCACCAAAACAAGAATATGACGGATTGTAGTACAGATAACACGGATATGAAAGGGGAAGATCCATTTTCTTGTTATTTGTGCACGTTCTTAACCCACCCCTCGGTCCCCTCCAAGGAGGGGAGGTGTTCCTTTTGTCGTCCTAATTCCTATTCTTATCCCCTCCCGGGAGGGGTGCCGGTCACCTAAGCGAAGCGCATGGGGACCGGCGGGGTGGGTTATCCGTGAAATCCGTGTAATCCGTGGTTGCGCTTCCTTTCCGGCGTTATTCGTTGATCGACTCCATGATCTCCTCGGGAATATCGAAATTGGCGTAGACGTTCTGAACATCGTCCAAATCTTCGAGAGCCTCCACGAACTTCAGCAGGGATCCCGCCTGCCCCTTATCGGTGACCGGCATATAGGTCTCGGGCAATAACGTCAACTCCGAGCTCTCCACCGCTACCCCGCGTTCTTCGAGGCGGCCAAGCACGTCGGGATATTCGGACGGTCCGGTGACGATCTCGAAATAGCCGTCCTCGTCGGTCATATCCTCCGCACCACATTCGAGCGCCCATTCCAGCAACTCGTCTTCCCTGGCGGCGTCGGCATTGACCTGGATCACGCCCTTGCGATTGAAGGAACGCGTCACGCTGCCCTGCCCCGCCAGGCTGCCGTTGAACTTGGTAAACACGTGGCGGACCTCCGCCGCCGTCCGGTTCCGATTATCCGTCAGCGCCTGTACGATGATGGCAATGCCTCCCGGGGCGTAGCCTTCGTACATGATCTCATCCATCTGCTCCCCTTCGAGCTCGCCGGTGCCTTTCTTGATGGCCCGATCGATGTTGTCGGCGGGCATGTTGATGGCGCGCGCTTTCTGGACCAAGGTGCGCAATGTAATGTTGGCGTTGGGATCACCGCCGCCTTGCCGCGCGACCACCATGATTTCCTTGGCCAGTTTGCTGAACATCTTGCCGCGTTTCGCATCCGTCGCGGCCTTCTTATGCTTGATGGTCGACCATTTACTGTGTCCGCTCATGGGTCTTTCTGATCCTCCTTCGCTATCGCTCCGCTTATCGTTCAGAAGAATAGGTTTTCATGCACGCTTACCGTTGAGGCTGCACAGCGCCCCACGAGTTTCGTACACCTTATTCCTCTCCGGCGTGCGCTCTGACAGATTCCGCGGCCACTTTTTGTGCGATATTCGCCGGGACGACTTCGTACCGGTCAAAGGCGATTTCGAAATTTCCGCGCCCGCCGGTCATGCTTCGCAATTCGGAGGAATACCGGAAGATTTCGGCTTGCGGCACATCGGCGGTAATCACCTGCACGCCGTCCTCGCTACCCACGCCGAGTATTCGGCCGCGCTTGTGATTCAGATCCCCCGTGATGTCCCCCATGAACTGGTCGGGCACCATAACTTTCATGCGCATGATCGGCTCGAGCAATACGGGTTTCGCCTTGCTCAAACCTTCCGTCAACGCCCGCGCACCGGCAATCTTAAAGGCGACTTCCGAGGAATCCACGTCGTGATAGGAACCGTCGTACACGGAGATCTTGACGTTGATCACCGGATAGCGCGCCACGGCGCCGTGGTTCAATCCTTCCTGCAAGCCCTTCTGGACGGCGGGAATAAAGTTCCCCGGGATGACGCCTCCGACAATGGCGTTGACAAACCATTCTTCGTCGCTCGGATCACGCGGCTCCACACGGAGATAGACTTCCCCGTACTGTCCCCGGCCGCCGGACTGTTTCTTGTGCTTGTAGTGCCCTTCGCCCATGGCCGTCACCGTTTCCCGGTACGCAACACGCGGAATGTTCAATTCCACTTCAACATGATTCCGCTCCCGCATGCGGTCCACGGCCGCTTCCAACTGTTGATCGCCCAGGCCGGACAGGATCATCTCGTTCGTTTCGTTGTTGCGTTCTACATGGATGGTTGGATCTTCGTCGGCCACCCGATGCAGGGCCGTGGCCAGTTTATCCTCGTCCCCCGCTTTCTTGGCGGTCACCGCATAGGCCGTGGTGGGTGTCGGGAATTCAATCGATTTGAAACGGATATGTTGACCCGCGGAGCATAGGGAATCGTTCAGCCCGGTGTTCTTCAGTTTGGGAATCGCCACCACGTCGCCCGCGTGCGCCGTTTTGATTTCCTCCTGCTTTTTCCCGTTGATAATCATCAAGTGCCCGACTTTTTCCTTTTCGCCTTTCGTGGCATTAAAGATTTCCTGCCCGGCTTGCAGGGTCCCCCCATAGATACGGACAAACGTGACCTGCCCCGTGAAAGGATCGTTCAAGGAACGCCATACGAATCCGGTGAAGGGCGCATCGGCGTTCACATTTACCTCGTTGCCCTCGGCGTCTTTCACCGGTCGTTCCGGCGGCGACGGCAGGAGCAGGGAGATCCCTTCCAACAGTTCGTCCAACCCGAGATTTGTTTTCGAAGAAACGGCGAAGACCGGGATCAGGTTTCCGTCATGCACGGCGCCGTGCAAACCCGCCGCGATTTCTTCCGCACTCAATTCTTCTCCGCCCAGATATTTTTCAATCAGGGCATCGTCCGTTTCCGCCGCGAACTCCACCAACGCGCCCTTCATTTCCTTGGCGCGATCGGCGATATCCTCCGGGATCTCTTTTGCGGCCATCACATCGACGACCTGCTTGTGGTCCAGCGTCGGGATCACAATGGGCACGCATTGTTTGCCCCACTGGGTCTGCACGGCATCGAGCACGTGGAAGAAGTCGGCGTTCTCCTTGTCGATGCCGGTCACGACGAGGGCGCGCGGATGGCCCAGGGCATCGCAGCGTTTCCACGCGCGATGCGTGCCGACTTGGATGCCGGATACGGCATCCAACACGATGACGCCGGCGTCCGATACGGCCGTTGCCGCCAGAACCTGCCCGTAAAAGTCGGCATATCCCGGCGTGTCCAGCGCGACCAACTCCATGCGGCGCCCGCTCTTGGTCGGATACACCAAATCGAACGACTTCGCCCACATCGTAATCTTGCGACTCTTCTCTTCGTCCATCCAATCCGAAGCGCTGGTGCCGTTTTCAGGAGAGCCCTGTCGTTCGTTCGCGCCCAGCTTAAAAAGAATGGCGTCCAGCAACGAGGTCTTTCCGCTGCCGGTATGGCCGAGAAGTGCGAAGTTACGTACATTGACGATATCGATATCTTTCATACGGAATAACCTGTTCCCTTTCTGCTGTGCTCATTCTGGATTTCTGAAGAATCATAAAAATCGCAAGCGGACCCATCTTTGATACGAAAAAGACAGCGTGCTGACAATGCTTTTAACGTAATCGAAGGGTCGGGGGAACCCTGAAATATGCGTGGCGCACGCCCGCGCGCACACTTGACACCCCGCCCCGCGCACGAAACAGTGGGCCGATGAAATCGAAACTGCTTCATTCTTTTGCCACCCTCCACAACGCCGGCCGCATTGTGCAATACGGTCGCCGCATCGACATGGAGGTCGAAGGGGCCACGTTCGCCACCTGGCATCCGGAACAAGTGCTGACCGGCTATTCCTGGGACGCCATGAGCGCGGCGGCGTTGTGGCATCCGTCCGGCGCCCCGCGCGATGTCCTTTTGCTCGGACTGGCCGGGGGGACCATGGTCCGTATCCTGCGCCATCTGCTCCCCCAGGTCCGGATTACGGCCGTGGAACTGGACGAGGAACTCATCCCATTGGCCAAGGAACACATGCATCTCGACCCCACCGACCTCGTCCTGCATATCGGGGACGCCTACGCCTATTTGGATCAGACGGATCGTCGCTTCGATGTGATTCTCGACGACGTGTTTCTCGCCGGCGCCGCCGACGTGTATCGGCCTGAACGGGTCGATAACGGCATCGCCGTTCGTTACCGCCGGGCGCTGAAAAAGGACGGGATTGTGGCGGTAAACATGATCACGGATACACCGCACCGCCCGCTGCTGAAGAAAACCGCCGCCGCGTTGTCGTCGGTCTTTGCCCGCCACATCGCCATCACCGCGCCACGCGGCTACAACCAAGCGCTCGTTGCCGGCGCGCGACTGAATGAGGCGCAGCATGTCCGGGACGTGAAGCCGACCTTTCCGAGCGCGTCCGACCAACGGTTGTGGAGCAGCATACAGCCCCCTTGACGGGAACGGACCACACTCAACTCTTCTTCGAATCCAACCGCGCGCGGATCTCGTCGGGAATATACTTGGCGTCGGTCCATTCCTTTTTCACGGGCGACTCTTCCCAGATCCGGCGGCTGCCGGCCAAGATGTCGCGCCGACTGACTTGCCCCACCAGTTCCCCGTCCAGCACGACGGGCAACCGACGAAACGGATGTCTGAGGAACAAATCCGCCACACTGAACAGATCCTCATCCGGCGACACCGTGACGACGTCCTTGGACATGTAATCCGCGACCTTGGCGGACGGGAGCGAATTATAGGCGCGGTTGGCAAAAATTCGCAGGCAATCCTTTTCGGAAAGCATTCCCACGATCTTGCGGTCGTGATCAACCACCGTGGCACCCGACACTTTGTTCTTCAGTAGGACGTTGATCGCCTGTCCCATATCCATATCCGGTCGCAACGTGACCAGCGTTTTCGCCATGATTTCGCCCACTGTAATCGATTTTGCCATAACCGTCTCCCCCTCGCGTTTTCCCGGAACCCCTCGGATTCCCGGGCATCATCTTCTCAGACTTTCCTGCCGCCCGCCTGTTGAAAAGATGCCCGTGCCACGTTTTCCTCGCATCCACGTCTCCCTCTTTTCAACGGCTGCTATACCCTACACCGCAATCCGTCCATCGGGCAACGCCTGATTATGCGTAACCGTTTTACCAGCCCGCCGGGTGGTCCATTTGCTCGAAGAACTCCATCCACCCGTCGTCCCTGATCTGTGTGAGCCGTTCAAAGAAAATGCGCAGGCGGCGGGTCCCCGGATATTCCCGCAACGCTGCAAGCGCGGCCTCGTCTTCGTCGAAGACGTATTCACGCGGGGATTGGACTCCGTCCAAAGTCACGCACGCCCAGAAGATCTTCCGCCAGTCGTCCGAATGGAACTGAATGCGCCCCTCTTCTTCGCTCACCCGCAAGAATTGGTGATACGCATCCATCGCCGACATCCACAGCGCCGGTTGTCCGACCGCAACGCGCCCCCCGTACAGGTCGTATAACGTATTTTGCTGCTTCCATTCCGTTAATTCCGCGACCGCCCTCTGCCATTCGTGGGAATCTTCGTCGGGCATTCCCGGCACCTCAAAATCGGGCATATGTAATTTCATCGGCTGAATGTGCACGTAATCGATATAGGCCTCCACTTCCTCCCGGGTCGGCGCAAGCTGATGCTCCTCCACAAACCACTCCATGAGCTCATGATGAATCCGTTCCCTGAGCGGACGCCATCGCACGCATTGCTCCCAGATCGCGAATTCTTCCGGAGACCAGTCACCGCGCATGCGTTCCACTTCCTCCGGCGGCATAGCCGGTTCGTGTTCGTAGTCGTCCCGGGTAATCATTTCCCCCATCAGGGTCACCAACCGCCGGTCTTCCTCGCGTTCCCGGGGCGAGCAAGCCCCCAGACACAGGCACGCGACCAGGCCAAGCGGTAGTGCCCCCCGTTTCATCCATTGCAAAGACATATCTCGTTCTCCGTATGCGCGGCGGTTATTTGCCGCGAATGACCACTTTGTGCCACAATTCATGTTCGGGATCCGACGTATCGTACACCACAAACTTGACGTCGGGAAATTGCCGCGCAAGCTCTTCGTTAAGATAATCCACCACGGCGTTCACGTTGTGCGGATCGTCGTCGGAAAAACCAATGCTGACGGACGCCTCAACCCCTCTTTCGCGAATGATATTCACAACATGCGTCACGAAATCCTGCACCGCAAACTGCTTGGCATGTTCCGGGCTTTCCGCACCCTGGACGGATCGTCCCATCAACTCCTGAAACTCGGGCGAGGTCACGCCCCGATAGCGATTGAGATCAAGATAGCGCGACACCACTTCGTCGTCCGTCAACAAGGTCCCGTCTTCGCCGAACAGCTTAATGAAACGGCGCAGATTCTTGACCATCTGCAAGCGTTCCGCATCGGTAAACACGGAGTCGATGAAATATTCGACCCCGCGCCGGATTGATTTGGCCGAATGGGCCCGCGCCGTAATAATGGCGAAGAGCGATCCCTCCATCAGCGCTTTCTTGAAGCGCTGAAAGCTGGGCGCTCCCTCAGCCTCTTTCTGGACGATCGGACGAAGGGCTCTTCGCGTATCTTCGAGGAATGCCTGATCGCCGCGCACCCCGGAATCGTAGAAATCAATGAAGGCCTTATCCCAATCCCCTTCGCGCGGACGATAATTCTCCGTATCGCGCCGAATGCCTGCAAATTCGGCCGTGGACACACTATGTGGTTTCCATCCCTCATCGGTCTTTCGTTCCAGATGGATCAGCGTGGGCATGTGCAAAATGTTGTCGTCCCAATCGAACATGTAATATTTCAGTCGTGGCCATCCCTCGTCGTGATCCATCGCTGCCTCCCCGTATTCCGTAGTCATAATACATCCTGAAGTTGCGCCCGCAACGTGGCCGCCAGATACTCCAGAATACCCTGGGCAATGCCGTGGGCAAGTCGTCGCTGGTACTCGACGCGGTGCAGCTCGCGCTCTTCCTGTGGATTCGTCAAGAAGGCGCACTCCACCAAGACGGCGGGTGAGACCGCCTCCCGCAATACGAAGTACCGCGCACGCCGGACCCCGCGGTCCTCGTTTTCCGTGGTCTTCAGCAGGTTCCGTTGAATCGAGTAGCCCAACAGCATATTCGCGCCATCAAAGGCATTGGCCGGCACAGGGGGCGGATGCGTTTCCCCACCCCCGCTCGACGTGGACGGATGATCACCCGCGCTCAACACAAACGTCTCCGTCCCCCGCGCTTCCCGATTGGCGGAGGCATTGAAATGGATGCTCACAAACACGTCCGCTTCCCGTTCACGCGCGAACACCACACGCTCTTCCAACGAGAGGTACCGGTCGTCCTCCCGCGTCATGTACACCGGATGGCCCGCCTTCTGGAGCAACGCGGCCACCTGACGGGAAATCGTCAACACCATATCCTTCTCCAGGGTACCCATCGTCCCGCGGCCGCCCTCGTCCCTGCCCCCGTGTCCCGGATCCAACACGATCACGCGATATCCGGCCTGCTCGACATGGACCGACGGGCGCAACACCGGATCAATGGCCGCGCGCAAATCCTCGGCCGACACCAGCCATGCCCGCCTGTGCGCGATGATCGGCTCGTGCAACCAGACGTTGACCCCGTTGATTTGCATCCGCCGACTATCCCGCTCAAACATCAAATGATGCTGCTCATTCACCATTTCCACGACGCGATCATCAGGCCGGGGACGCGGAAACCCGTAGAAACGGGCCAGATGTCGGAGGGTAACAGCGGGTCGATCATCGAGGACGGTCGTGCGAGGAAAGTCGTGCGGGTCCGGCGCCGATGACGCGACGAGCGCCCAGCCGACAAGTAGTCCGAATAGTATGCCAGTTCTCATGATGATCCGATCAGGCGATGAGGGACAATCGCACCCCGCGCGCGCAATTAAGCAGTTGCATGCCCGTACTCAATCTCATATCATTCACGGGCAGACAACGGAAGGAGAACTTTCATGGCAGAAGTGACACTACAAGAAGCACCCCGCAAGATTCGAGACATGTACGAGAAGGGATTTGCCGCCATGGAACGCGGCAACACCCACTACGCCATGGATATGTTCATGAATGTGCTGGACCTCGAACCGCAACTCCTCAAGGCCCGCCACTTTCTGCGCGCCGCTCAAGTCAAGGAGTTCAAGTCCAAGAACGGCGGCCAGATGACCCATGTCCTCTCCTCGATCACGGGCATCTTCGGCGTCCTGTCGGCCAATGCCGCCCTCAAGAAGGATCCGCTGAAGGCGTTGAAGATCACGGAATCCCTGCTGCGCTCCGATCCGCTGAACAAGATGTTCATTGATATCCACGTCCGAAGCGCGCTGGCGGCCGATCTGCCCGAAGTGGCGCTGCTCATGTTGGAAGTGGCCCGGGAGTTCTATCCGAAGGACATCGCCATTTTGAAGCGCCTCGGGCAGCTCTATTTGGACAACAACCTGACGGCGAAGGGCCGCGAGGTGTACGAGATTCTGCTTTCCCTCAAACCGAACGACCCCAAAGTCGTCAAGGCCTACAAGGACGCCAGCGCGCTCGACACCATGAACAAGGGCGGCTGGAGCGATGCCGGTTCGTATCGCGACGTGATGAAAGACACCGGAGAAGCCACGCGCCTCGAACAGGAAGCCAAGGCGGTCAAGACCACCAAGGACATCGACTCGCTGATTGAAGACAGCCTTTCCAAGATTCAGAAGGAACCCGACAACATCAATTACCGGCGCGGGCTCGCCGACCTGTACGTGCGCGCTGAGCGCATGGACGAGGCGCTGCAAACCCTGCAGGAAGCGCAGGACCTCAGCGGGGGCGCTGATCCGCAAATCGACCGGGCCATTTCCAACGTTAAACTGAAACAATTCGACCATGAAATCGCCGCGCTCAAGAAGGCCGGCGACACGGACGGCGCGGAAGCCAAACAGCAAGAGCGAAACGCCTTCGAATTGCAGGACGCCGCAGAACGCGTGAAACGCTATCCGAACGACTTGCAGTTCCGCTACGACTTGGGCGTATTGCAATACCATAACGGTCAGCTCAACGAAGCCATTCAACAATTCCAGCAAGCCCAACGGAACCCGCAGCGCCGTACCCGGTCGCTCTATCACATGGCGCTATGCTTCAAGCAAAAGCAACAGTACGACATCGCCCTGGAACAGCTCGAGAAGGCGTTGTCCGAGATGCCGGTCATGGACGCGACCAAGAAGGACACCCTCTACGAACTCGGCAGCATCTGCGAGACCATGGGGGACAAGGAAAAGGCCGCGCGGTATTTCAAGGAAATCTATTCCGTGGACATCGGATATCGCGACATATCGGAAAAGATCGAAAAAGGCTACGCCTGATTCCATCATGAAAACACGCTGGCTTCCAAATCGGAAGGGGTGGCGGACGACCATCGCAGTCGCGGTGTTGGCTGTTGTATGGGTCGCGTGTGATCGACCGACGACGACGGAGCCGCCTGCCCCCGCCCGCTTGAATCCCGATGAGTTTTCCCTGATGACCTTCAACGTCGGCGCCTACGGCTATCACGACCGGACCGGCGACGGACAAGCCAACAACCCGAAACCCGACGAGGAGCGCGCGGCGGTCATCGCCCTCATCGCCGAAAGCCGGCCGGACATTCTCGCCCTGCAGGAAATGGGCGGTCCGACTGTGTTTGAAACCTTTCGAAAAGATCTGGCGGCGGCGGGACTGGACTATCCCTTTACCGAATTGCTGCAACGCGAGCAATCGGAGAAGAACCTGGCCCTTTTGAGTCGATATCCGATCATCGCGTCCTATATGCATACGGACGACGCTTTCAGCATCGGCGACGCGCACGTCCCCGTTCAACGCGGCTTTCTTGAGGCGGACATCTCCATCAATCCCACCTATCAATTCCGGTTACTCGTGGCGCAACTGAAATCCAAGGAGTACCATGCGCTCGGACACACGGAAATGCGGCGCAACGAAGCGCGGCTGCTGAACAATCATGTGCGACGCGCCCTGAGCCGGGAACACCGACTGAATATGCTCGTGGTCGGCGACATGAACGATCACGTCCGCGCCGCGCCCCTACGCGCCATCATGGGGCGCAACCAGGAATATCTCGTCGACCTGCGCCCGGAAGACGCCTACGGAGAGATCTGGACCTATTACGACGAGGACGCCGAACGCTATGAGCGATTCGATTACATGCTCGCCAGCCCCTACATGGTCCCCGAATATGTGGCCGACAAGTCCCATATCCTGCGACACCCCGACAACAAGCGGGCCTCGCCGCATCGCCCCCTCGTGGCCGTCTTTCGGGCGCGAGACATCGACCCCGCGGACACGCCGCTCCTCCCGTCCTATGAGTACGAGGAATGACCCCGCGCTTCCGGAAGATACGCGCACTGATCTTTGATTTCGACGGCACGCTCGTCGACGCCTCCGTCCCGATCTGTCGTGCGTTCAACGCAGCGCTCGAACGTTTCGGAGCCCCGCCCGTGGCTGAGGAGCGCATTCTCGGCATGATCGGCCGCCCGCTCAGAGAGATGTTTCCCGCGATCCTGCCCGCGATCACAACGGAAGAAATCGAGATCCTCATCCAATATTATCGCGTGGTCTTCAGACCCATCGGGCCGCTGCTCTCCAAGCCCATGCCGGGCTTGGAAGCCATGCTCAACCACTTCCATCCCGGGACCAAACTCGGCATCGCAACGTCGCGCATGTCGGACGGCGCCCAACAAATCCTCGGCGCCATGCAATTCCTCGACCGATTTGACATCATAATCGGCCTGCAAGACGTACAGAATGCCAAACCGCATCCCGAACCGGTCCTGAAAGCGTTGGACTTCCTGGGCGTCGCGCCGCAACACGCCATCATGATCGGCGACGTGCCCGATGACATGCAGGCGGGAAAACGCGCGGGCGCTTTCACCGTGGGTATGGTCTCGGCCCGCTATCCCGCCGAGCGACTCCAATTCGACGGCGCCGATGCCGTCATCCGTTCGCTGGACGAACTGATCGCGCTCGTGGAAACGACCTGATATGCGAACTCAACGACGCCCGGAACGGGCGGGGCGGGAGTCGGCGGGCACCACCATCAGCCGATAGTAACGAATCGTCCCGGACGGCATCCGATCCGTCAGACGGACTTCCTGTCCAGTGCCGTGTATGCGGTGAGCGCCTTGGAGCGGCTTCCAGTCCACCCCCACCCGGCTTCCGTCGGCGTAGAGCACGGTGTAGATTTCGCCAACGCGACTCTGCCAGCTCAATACGGACTGGTCGCCGGTCCTTGCCACGATCAGTGTTGCGGGGGGAGGTTCCTCGATGAGCTCGTGCGTCGGCGTTGTGCACGACACGACCAGACAGCCCACCAACAGGGAAAGCAAAAGGCGAAGCGGGTTTGGCGAAACGCGCACGCCCTGTTCGGCGGGGATCCGCCCCGCCCCACTATTTAATGAGTCCTTCTTCGTCATCCGGCTCTTCTTCCGAAGGCGCTTCGTCCTCAACCCATTCCGTCGCCTCGATAATGGGGACCTCCGGAGATGAGGGCGCAGGCTGCGGCGCGGGCATGCGTAACGGCTCGGCTTCCGGTCTAGGCTCCGGTTCCACCGGTACGGGAGCGATGGGTTCGGGTTCGTCGGCTACGGGTTTGTCCGGCACCGGGACCAGCGGGACCAGCGGCGGATCGTCCACATGGCGACGAGGCGGTTGCTGACGGGCACGCGTCATTTGATCGTACCATGAGTCCTCTTCTCGAGCCGGCGTGAGGTCCTCAATCTCCATGTTATACCGTTGCGCGAACCATCGCCATTCCGAACGGCTGAATGCCAAAAGACGGCCCATCGCATTCAAGAGTTCATCGGTTTCCGTGGTGTCGATGCTCATCACGCGCGGTCCCCAATCTGAGGCCTCAACCAAGGTCTTGGGAAGGAGGCGGTCGTCGCCGACCAGAATGATGCGCGTAGGCTGTTGGACTAAGAAATGGCCGCCCGCATATTCTTCCAACGAAATCGGCCACCATTGATCGCCGGTCCACGCATGGAGCACCGGACGTTCCGACGCCGCATCCCCTCGATACGAGACCAGCGCCACGGGCCGCTTATCGATAATGTCGAAAGAAACCTGAACAATATTGAAGCGCTCCGGAACCACCAGAAGCGACAGGCCGCGAGCATCAGGCGAACGGGCGAGAACACTGCCTCCCAGACCCAGTATCACCGCCGCCGTAAGCACCCATTGCGATCGTCCAAACACATTCATGATTCGTCCCTTTCAACAGAATCCACACAATGAGGCTAACACCGTATTTCCCCGACGGCAAGCATCTTGCACGGGGGGCGGCTTGATCTGCGCAATCGCTGTTTCACGCTCCCGGCTCATCGGGACGGGCTACTGATTGCCCCCCAGCTCCGCCCGCAACGCCTCGACCGACGTAACGGGCGCCCGGCACGTTTGGTTTTCGCACACGTAGACCGCCGACTTCCCATCCACGGGGGTCTTGCCTTTCCAGATCGCGTGGTCGGGCGTGTCCACCCCCGGCACGGCATACGCGATCACGCGATTGGGAATGTACGTGGCCCCGACCTCCCGGGACAAGGCGCGCCAGGATTCGTCTTTCGGATCACCCGCGAAGACCAGTTCGCGCACCGGCCCAATGAGAAAGTCGAGCGCCGCCAGCATATTGAACAGACCGTGGGGCATGCGTTCCATATGGGCCGCATGGGCTTGCAGCACCGCTTCTCCCTCGCGGCGCAACGTCTCGGAGTCCGTCAATGCGGCCAGCCTCAACAACACGTGGGCGGCCACGGAATTGCCGGACGGTTCGGCGCCGTCGTACGACGCCTTGGACCGGACCAATACGTCGCGATGCAGCGTGTCCGACGTGTAAAAGAAATTGCCCGCGGCATCATCTCGGAACTCCCGTTGCATGCGGTCCGTCCAGGCGCGCGCCGCTTCCAACCACTGCGGATGGGTATCCGCCTCGTACAAGTCCAACAAGCCCTGAGCCAGAAACGCATAGTCGTCCAGGTACCCCGGATGCTTGGCCGTGCCTCCGCGCCACGTCCGATGAAGGACGTCATCGCGCACCATATCCGACAGAATGAAATGTGCGGCGCGCCGGGCGGCTTCCACGTACCGAGGCTCGCCAAACGCCAAACCCGCGCGCGCAAACGCGCTGATCATCAACCCGTTCCAGGCCGCAATGACTTTGTCGTCGAGCGCGGGCCGCACCCGGGTCGCGCGGGCCTCCAACAAGCGTTCTTTCCATCGAGCGATCTGGTCCCGCAACCGGTCCGGCGGTGTCCCCTCTTGTTTCGCAAAGGTATCCGTCGGCAAGGGCACATGCAGGATATTGACTCCTTCAAAGTTTCCTTCCGCCGTGGCGCCCCAGAACGCGGCGGCCCGGTTCCCGTCCTCTTCGCCCAAGACCTCCAACAACGCGTCATGGCTCCATACGTAGAAGCGCCCCTCCTCGCCTTCGCTATCCGCGTCCTCGGACGAGAAGAAAGGGCCCTGCGCATGGGTCATGTCGCGCAATACATAATCCAGCGTCTCGCGCGCAATCTCGCGGTAGAACGGATCGTGCGTCAATTGCCACGCCTCCGTATACACCATGCTCAACTGCGCATTGTCGTAGAGCATCTTCTCAAAATGAGGAACCAACCATTTTTCGTCGACGGCATACCGGTGAAAACCGCCCCCGACCTGATCGTACATGCCGCCCCGCGCCATATGATCGAGCGTATGCCGCACCATGGACAGCAACGGCTCTTCGCCTCCCCGCGCAAATTCCCGCATCAACAGGTGAAGTGCCCCGTTGGGCGGAAACTTCGGCGCGTCCCCGAAGCCGCCCCAGCGCGCATCGAACGTCTGTTTCAATTGATCCGCCGCCTGCGCGACCAGCTTCCCATGCAATGAACCCTGCGCCGGGGGGCGCGCCGCGGCATGGGCGCTGATGGCCCGAACGATTTCCTCCGCACTCTTCATGATGTCGGCGCGCTTATCCGCCCACAATGTCGCAACCCGTTCCAACAGCACCTTGAATCCAATACGGCCATATCGGTTATCCGGGGGGAAATAGGTGCCGCCGAAGAACGGTCGCTGATCCGGGGCCAGGAAGACCGTCATGGGCCATCCCCCGCTGCCGGTCAACATCTGCACGGCGGTCATGTAGATATGGTCGAGGTCGGGACGCTCTTCGCGGTCGACTTTGATGCTCACAAAATCACGATTCAGGAGCGCGGCCACGTCTTCGTCTTCAAAGGATTCCCGTTCCATGACATGACACCAGTGACACGCGGAATAGCCGATCGACAGGAAGATCGGTTTGTCTTCCGCGCGTGCTCGAGCGAGGGCTTCCTCACCCCAGGGATACCAATCGACTGGATTATGCGCATGCTGTAGCAGGTACGGACTGGTTTCACCCGCGAGTCGATTCGCCGGTCGTTGCGAAGGGGCTGTATTCATAGGCACACAACATACCGCACTGAGCGCTCAGGACAAACGGAAACATACTTTGAGTCAACGCGGCGGGCGGGGTTCAGCGTAATCGCAGCACACGCGGCACGGCGCGCCATCGGCGCACCCGACTCTCGTGGCGCAGGACGTCGCTGCAGAAAGACGGGATGGCGGGGGACTGCGCCGGCGCATCGTGGCCACGCACCGCGAGCGCTCCGTGGCCGGTCGTTGCATCCCAGACCGGTGCGAGCGCGCGCAACAGGATTCGCGCCGTCATGAATCGTGCCAACTCCATATCGCAAGCGGCCATGTGAATGCGTTCCAGATCAAGCACCCACAACGGCATATGATCCGCGGACAACCAATCCGTCCGTCTTCGCACCGCCCCGCGCACGACGGCGCGCCAAAGCATCGGCGACACATCACTGACGGAGAGCAACGCCTTGAGGGTCATTTTGATTGAGCGCTGTTCCAGGTGATCGGTCAACACTTGTTCCGCGGTGTCGGTCGCGCCGACGCCCCACAAGGCGCGCGACAGCAACACATGAAGATCGGTGGAGGGAATACCGCGGCGCAGGTCGTCCGCGCAATAGACGGCGACGCTGCGCGCGACATCGCGGAAGACGGCCCGCTGTTCGGACGAGGTCGCGTAACGGGTCTCCAGTTCGCGCAGGAGATGGGCGCTCAGCGCCTGCTCCCGCTCATCGCATGCCGACTGTACATCCCAGACCATGCGCCTTCTACTCCCTCCCGATCAGGCCTTCCACTTCACTGAGGAACTGGTTCACGTCCTTGAACCGTCGATAGACGGACGCGAAACGGATGTAGGCAACCTCATCGATCTTCTCCAGTCCTTCCATCACTTTCTTTCCGATGGCCGTACTCGGCACTTCGCGTTCGAATTCCGCTTCCAATTCATTGATGATGTTGCTGACGAGCACGTCGATCTGGGTCGCGCTGATCGGCCGTTTCTCGCAGGCCCGGATGACGCCGTTCAGCAGTTTCTTCCGGTCGAGCTCCTCGTGACGCCCGTCCCGCTTGATGACCCGCAGATGCGCTTTCACGACTTCCTCGTAGGTGGTAAAACGGTGCGTACAGCTCAGACAGATGCGTCTACGGCGGATAACCTCCCCGTTTCGCACCGTTCGGGTGTCCGCCACCTTATCTTCCTGAAAGCCGCATTTAGGGCAGCGCATGTCAATCAATCCCTTTCACACTCTGTTTGTAGGGTCACCAGAAAACCTACCCTACTACATATAGTGGGGTCAAGGAATATGAGTACAAACCCGTTGACGGTCAGGAGGACTTGAGGGCAATCTATGTACGTGGGGCAGCCTCAGGGGAAACGCGGTGCTTCACGGACTTGGCTGTTGTTCTTTCTCGTAATGGAATCAGCGCCAAAAAAATGGCAGTCGCCACCTCGTAACTAACTCCGTGGCGACTGCCATTCCTTTTTAGGCAGTCCGGCATTTACATGCCGATCCTGTTATTTTTTCTTAGCGGCTTTTTTCTTCGCGACCTTCTTCTTCGCCGGCGCCTTCTTCTTGGCTACCTTCTTCTTGGCCACTTTCTTCTTGGCTACTTTCTTCTTAGCCACTTTCTTCTTGGCTACTTTCTTCTTAGCCACTTTCTTCTTCGCTTTCTTCTTTGCTGCCATGTCTACTTCACCTCCTTCATTCCTCCGTGCTTGGAGGATGGGATGGGACAAAACCAACACCACCGCGTGGCGTCTGCTTCATCCATTCTCGTTGATCATTGCACTCACGTACAATGAGGGTTGGAGAGTGTCTGAGTTCGCCGCATTCAAAAAGCCGTCTCCGTAACGCAACCGATTTTCAAAGATCATCGTTCTTGGTGACAAAAATAGAAAGTTGCGCTGCTTCCGTCAACGGAATAGAAAATAAATTGATCAATAATCGGGCATGCCTACTTTATTAGGCAAGTGCCAATTTGATCACTTTTTTACGCGGAAGGGACGTGCGAGAGGGTGAAACGGCGCACGCGATGGCGTTCCGCGAAGAGGATGCAGCGTAACGCGTGATAGGAATCGTCGATGCGATCGTTGACGATCACATACTGATAGTCCTTCCAACATTGCAGCTCTTCCTGGGCGCGCACCAGGCGGCGCTGGATCACGTCCTGCTCATCTTTACCGCGCCCCCATAAACGCAATTGAAGATCATGCATCGACGGCGGCGCAATGAAGATGTCGACATAGATATCGCGAATCCAATCGTTGCCCGAATCCTCGTGGACGAATTCGCGGATCTGTTCCGCGCCCTGCACGTCGATGTCCATGAGCACATCGCGACCCGCCGCCAACGCTTCGTGCACGGTCTCCTTGAGGGTCCCGTAATGATTGCCATGCACCACGGCGTGTTCCAGGAATTCGCCGTTCCGTACCCGTTCGTCAAACTCCTCCTGCGCGAGGAAATAGTAGCTCTTGCCGTCAATCTCGCCTTCCCGCGGCGCGCGGGTGGTGCACGACACCGAATAGGTGATGGAATCAAATTCCGTGATCAATCGATCGCACAATGTGGTCTTGCCCGCGCCCGAAGGCGCGGAGACCACCATCAAAAGAGGCCTTCGTTCCAGCGTAATCATTCGACGTTTTGCACCTGTTCTCTAATTCGTTCCAGTTCCGCCTTGAAATCGACCACCCGCTGCAAGATCAGCGTGTCGTTCGCCTTGGACCCGATCGTATTGATCTCTCTGAACATCTCCTGTGCCAGAAAATCGAGCGAACGTCCAGTCGCCTCTTTCGAGCGCGTCATCCGGCGCGCCTGTTTGAGATGACTGTCGAGGCGGGTCAACTCCTCGCTGATGTCCGATCGATCCGCAAACAATACAATCTCACGCAACAGCCGGTCATCCCCCTGTTCCCAAGCCACACCGGCATCCGTCAGGCGTTTCTGCAGAACCTGCCGGTACCGCTTCACCACCTGCGGCGCACGCTTGCGGATCGCCGCACATTGCGTGTTGAGCGTTTGTAAACGCCCCTGAATATCGCGCTGCAGCGCGCGGCCTTCGTGGCGGCGCATCTCATTCAATGCCGCCAACGATTTGACCAACGCCTTGCGCATGATCCGCCACACCCGCTCAATGTCTTCCTGCGGGCGGGCAAAATGCAGAACGTCCGGCATGCCCGCCAACATATGGATGCCTAGATCGTCTTTCACGTTCAGCGCAACGGCCGCTTCGCGCAACACGCGCACATAGGCCGCGGCCAGATCGGTGTCGATACGGACGGCCTTGCGACGCGCCGTACCCGACCATTCGATCGAAACATCCACCATCACGCGACCGCGGGTCACGGCCCCGTGCACTTCTTCCGTGATGCGGGCTTCCAGCAGATTCATGCCGCGCGGCATGGACAAGGTCACATCCAGTTGTTTACGGTTTACGGTGCTGATCTCCACGCTGACCGTCACCCCCTCCCCCGAGGCGGCGCCGCGTCCGTACCCTGTCATACTCCGTAAGCTCATCGCCGCTGTCCTTCCTTCCAGGCCGCCACCTGTTGGACATCCTTGTCTCCGCGTCCGGACAAATTGATCACCAGCACGTCCCGCTTTTTCCAGCGGCCGGCCTGCTTGATCACATAGGCCACGGCATGGGCCGTCTCCAACGCGGGCAGAATCCCTTCCCAGCGCCCCAGCGTATCAAAGGCGTCGACCGCCTCCCGGTCAGATACGTGCGCATACTCCACCCGCCCGAGATCGCGCAACAAACTGTGTTCCGGCCCGATGGCGGCGTAGTCCAGCCCGGCACTGACGGAATGCGTCAACTGGATCTGCCCGTGACGATCCTGTAAGACAAAGGTCTTGGTGCCCTGCAGGATGCCGACTTTTCCACCGGCGAACCGCGCGGCATGGCGCCCCTTGCGAATACCGTCCCCGCCCGCCTCGACGCCGATCATCCGCACCGAAGGATCGTTGATGAACGGGTGAAACAAACCAATGGAATTACTGCCGCCGCCCACGCAGGCAATGAGCGCCGTCGGAAGCGCGCCCGTGAGGCGCTTGATTTGCCGGCGCGTTTCGCGTCCGATGACCGACTGGAAATCCCGCACCATGCGCGGATACGGATGCGCGCCGAGCGCCGAGCCGAGGATGTAATGCGTCGTCCTCACATTCGTCACCCAATCGCGCATGGCCTCACTGATCGCTTCTTTCAAGGTTTGTTGCCCGGCGGTCACGGCTATGACTTCGGCCCCGAGACTTCGCATGCGGAAGACGTTCAAGGCTTGGCGTTCCATGTCCACCGCGCCCATATAGATCACGCACTCCATCCCGAACATCGCCGCCACGGTGGCCGTAGCCACGCCGTGTTGTCCCGCGCCGGTTTCCGCAATCACCCGCTTCTTTCCCATGCGCCGCGCCAGCAGGGCCTGGCCCAACGAGTTGTTGATCTTGTGCGCGCCCGTATGGCAAAGGTCTTCGCGCTTGAGATAGAGCGCGCCGCATCCGATCTCGCGGGTCATGCGTTCCGCCAGGTACAGCGGCGTTGGACGCCCCACATAATCGCGCAAGTGCGCATGCAGTTCGCGCTTGAACGCCCCATCTTTCCGGATGCGCTGATAGGCGGCCGCCAACTCGTGCAGGGGCGCCATGAGGGTTTCGGGCACATACATGCCGCCGTACGGACCGAAATAGCCGTGCCGGTCCGGCTCCGTGTTTATTCCACGCTTCGACATGCGGTTATAAAGTCCTTCACCTTGTTCAACGCCTTCTTGCCGACTTCCGATTCCACACCGGAACTCACATCCACGCCCCAGGGGCGCACGGTACCCACCGCTTCGGCCACATTATTCGGGTTCAATCCGCCGGCCAACAACACCTTCTTCGGCGCGTCAGCCACGAAACGGGCCGCCGCTTCCCAATCCACGGCGACCCCCGTGCCGCCCGGCTGCACGCCGCCGTGATGGTCCACCAGGAACGCCTCCACCGGATAATCCTCCAACGAAGCCGGCATGGCACGATTCAAATGAATCGCCTTCCAGACCTCCCCCTCCAGCCCCTCACAAAAAGCGGGGCTCTCTTCGCCGTGCAGTTGAACGACATCCAAGCCCGCTGTCGAAACCGCTTCACGGATATCCTCCTGCGTGGCGTTCACAAACACGCCCACCTTCTTGATCGACGCGGGCAAGGCCTTCACCCATTCGGCCACGTCGCCGGGACGCACATACCGCTTGGAGCCCTTCCACAAAATGAAACCGACCGCGTCGGGATTCAACTCGGAGACCGCTTCGACATCATCCCGCGAACAGCAACCGCAAATCTTTATGAAGACGCCCATACCATGCCCATCAGCTCTTTGATCGCCCGCCCCACGTCGTCCTGCCGTAAGAGATGTTCACCCACCAGTATGCCGTGCACGCCGGCCTCCTGGAGACGCGCGACCTCGCCGGGTTCTTTGATGCCGCTTTCGCTGATCACGGTCGCCCCTTCCGGCACCTGATCAAGTAGACGGAACGTGGTGTCCAGGTCCGTCTCAAAGGTGCTCAGGTTTCGATTGTTGATCCCGATGAGCGGCGCCGTCAGGTGCTTGATCCGTTGCAGTTCCTCCGCCGTATGCACCTCCAGCAAGGACGCCATTCGCGCCCGCGCCGCGCCATCGATCAAGGCAAACAGCGTCTCGTCATCCAGCGCGGCCACGATCAACAGTACCGCGGAGGCGCCCATCGCCGCCGCATGCCATACCTGCCAGGGATCCACCACAAATTCCTTATAGAGCATGGGCAACTCCGCCCCCTCCCGCACAGCATTGAAATCCGATTCCTTGCCGCCAAAGAAGGGTTCATCCACCAGAACGGAAATGGCCTGGGCGCCGGCCTGCGCATAGGCCGCAGCCATGTGGACGGGTACAATATCCGGGCGGATATCACCCGCGGACGGCGATTTTCGTTTGATTTCCGCAATCAGCCCGATCCGACCGCCGCCCAGTCCGGCACGGAAATAGGGTGGCGAAGGCCGAATGGCTGCTTGTGATTTGAGGTATTCGAGCGCGATCGACTCTTTGCGCTCCTCGATTTCCGCCCGTTTACTTTCAAGTATCTTTTCCAGCAGGTTCATGGCGCCGTCCTTTCCTTAAATAAGCTTCAATAAAATCGTCCAGGTCCCCGTCCATCACGGCGTCGACATTGCCGGTCTGGTGATCGGTGCGGTGATCCTTCACCATTGTGTACGGTTGCATCACATACGAGCGTATCTGTCGGCCCCAAGCGATCTCCCCTTTGTCCCCGTAGAACTTCTCCATTTCCTTGCGTTGCTGGTCCTGTTCCCATTCGTACAACTTCGCCGTCAGCATCTTCATGGCCTTGTCGCGGTTCTTATGCTGGGACCGTTCCGCCTGACAGCACACGATGATCCCAGTCGGCATATGCGTAATCCGCACCGCGGAATCCGTCGTGTTCACATGCTGACCACCCGCGCCGCTGGACCGATACGTGTCGATCCGCAAATCCTTATCCTCGACCGTCACTTCGATGTCGTCATCGATTTCCGCCACCACATCCACCGCGGAAAAGGACGTATGCCGGCGTTGATTCGAATCAAACGGACTGATCCGGACCAGCCGATGAACCCCGCGTTCCGCCTTCAAATAGCCATAGGCATACGGTCCCGCCACGTGGAACGTAACGCTCTTGATGCCCGCCTCGTCCCCTGCCTGATAATCCAGCACGGATAACTCAAAGTCATGGGCTTCCGCATAACGGCGATACATCCGAAACAGCATATCGGACCAGTCACACGATTCCGTTCCGCCGGCGCCCGCATGCAGGCTTATGTACGCGTTGTTGGCATCGAACTCCCCGCCCAGCAACGTCTTGAATTCCACCTGTCGGATATCCGCTTCCAGACGTTCAAACCGAGCCTCTAAATCCCGCTCGGCCGTTTCCCGATGCCCCACGTCCTCTTCCATTTCCATCAACTCGAGCATCTCGGACACATCGTCCAGCGCACGCGTAATCGCGTCCAACGGTTCCAGAAGCGCTTTGATCGCGTTGGTCCGATGGATGATGGTACGGGCCTTGTTCGGGTCGTCCCAAAAACCGGGCGCCGTCGCCTCGTCCTCCCGAGCCTTTAGTTGGGCGCGTAGTTTCGGCTCGTCAAAGATAGCCTCGCATTTCTTCGAGTCGTTTTTGAAACGTGCCCAGTTTGTCGCGTAACACTTCACTCATGCTGAATCTCCGTAAATTCGGTGCGTGAAGCCTATGCCCCCGCCCCGCCCGCGTCAAGACCGCTTTGGCGAATCCAAGTGCGCGATCCGTGGAAGCAGGACAAATTCGTCAAATGACTTTCCAATGATTGGTGGAAAGCGCTATATTTACCACCGACGAAGGGACGATCACGGAAAGAAGAGTCATGCGATGATGAAATTACGCGATGTAGTCGCAACAAGAGAAACCGTCCGTTACGGTGTTGGGGAGCTGTACGGTCGTGATTTCGCAGCGTTATCCCCCCAGGATATGAGATCTCTATCCGAATCAAGCCACACATCTCAACGCTGCCCTTTTCGACTCAATAATGCCAAGTGCAACAAGAGGGGCGGTGTTTGCTCGCTGCGTCCATACATTGCTCAAGGGGGTACGGCACAGCCCGATAACTGCGCATCACCGGTCACGACATGTCCAAACCGATTTTATGACGACGACACCATATTAGCCTGGGTGGGCGAAACGCTTCTGGAAACCCACGAGCCAATTATACTCAAAGAACTGCCTTTTCTCGTCCCGAACAGTGTGCCCGATAGTCACGAGTCGAAGGCCGTAGGTAAGATCGATCTCGTTCTGCTTCATCCCGACACAACTACGCTCAGGTGGTGTGCTGTTGAAATGCAGGCGGTGTATTTTTCAGGAGATAGCATGGGGAATGATTTCAAGATCATGAAATCGTGGCAGGGCCCGGGAATTCCTTTCCCCGCCGGCAAGCGAAGGCCGGACTTCCGTTCTTCGGGTCCAAAACGCTTAATGCCCCAGCTACAGATTAAAGTGCCTACGATATCGAGATGGGGCAAGAAGATGGCTGTTGTCGTGGACGAACCCTTTTGGAATTCACTTGGAAATATGGCAGAGGTAGAACATGTGTCGAATTGCGACATCGCATGGTTCGTTATGAGATATGAGCATGACGGCACCCGCTTCACATTGCGAAGAGGGAGCTGCCATCTTACAACGCTCGATCGCGCTGTCGAAGGACTTACCGGCGGGAAGCCGACAAGCTTGGCCGATTTCGAGGACGCTTTGCGCGCGAAGTTGCAGGTGCAATGATTCCTTTGGGCCCCAACCATTTCAGATTGCGGCTGATTAGAAGTTCCGTCATTTGTGCATGATGCGTGTTCTTCATGGGAATGGATCGGCATTCAAAACCGAATTCCCGCGCCAAATCCTGAATCTCCTCATCGTTGTCGTAACTCATGAGAAAAGTTCCTGCAACGGAAGCCATCTTTTCGAATAGCGACCGGTGATCGATTTGCCAGTTCCTGTAGAGCCTCCTCGCAGCCTTCAAGTAAGGT
>SKXR01000252.1 GCA_007128275.1 Kiritimatiellia bacterium | reverse complement strand
TCGCTGGCGTTCTTTTTCGGCGCCAAGATCGGGGTGATCGGCGGGAACGGCTCCGGCAAGTCGACGTTGCTGCGTATGATGGCCGGGATCGACACGGAATATGTCGGCGAAATACAGATTGCGCCCAACACGAAGATCGGCTACCTGCCCCAGGAACCCCAGCTGAACATGGAAAAGGATGTGCAGGGCAATGTCGACGAAGGCGTAGCGGAAGCGCGTAAGGTGCTCGACCGCTACGACGAACTCTGCGGCTTGCTGGGCGAAGAGTTTCCAGCGGACCAGCGGAAGAAGCTCGAAGACGAGTTCGACCGCGTCCAGACCCTTATCGACACCAACGACCTCTGGGAGCTCGATCACCATGTCGAGATGGCCATGGACGCACTGCGCCTGCCCGCGGGCGACACGGACGTGGGCATTCTGTCCGGCGGCGAGCGGCGGCGCGTGGCGTTGTGCCGGTTGTTGTTGTCCAACCCGGACGTCCTGCTGCTCGACGAGCCGACCAACCATCTCGATGCCGAATCCACGGCTTGGCTGGAGGCCTATCTCAAGAAATATGCCGGCACCCTCGTGGTCGTGACCCACGACCGCTACTTCCTTTCCAATGTCACGGAATGGATTCTTGAGCTGGAAAACACGCGGGCCATTCCATACAAGGGCAATTACGAGGCGTGGCTCGAACAGAAACAGGAGCGCGCGTCGCGCGAAGCCAAACAATCAGCGTCCCGCCAGAAATTGCTTGAACAGGAATTGGCCTGGGTGCGTATGAACAAGTCTTCGCGTATGACCAAGAACAAGGCGCGCCTGAAACGCTACGAGGAACTGGCCGCCCAACAGGCCGACACCCGCGAAGACAACCTGCAAATTCGCATCCCGCCCGGACCGCGGCTCGGCGATCTCGTGGTCCGCGCCAAGGAATTGTCCAAAGCCTATGGCGACCGGCTGATCATGTCCAACGTCGACTTCGATTTGCCGCGCGGCGGCATTGTAGGCGTCATCGGCGGAAACGGCGCGGGGAAGACCACGCTGTTCCGAATGATCATCGGCCAGGAGGAACCGACCGGCGGGACGCTGGAAGTCGGGCCGTCCGTGGTCATTTCGTACGTGGACCAGATGCGCGACGAATTGAAGCCCGACGACACCGTTTTCGAGGCCATATCCGGCGGCGCGGAAGTCGTGGAACTGGCCGGACGGTCCATGAACAGCCGCGCCTATTGTGCCCGATTCAACTTGCGGGGCAGCGACCAACAAAAGAAAGTCGGATCCCTGTCAGGCGGCGAGAGGAACCGGGTCCACCTGGCGAAACTGCTGAAAAGCGGCGGAAACCTGCTTCTGCTCGACGAGCCCAGCAACGATCTCGACGTGGATACCCTGCGCTCGCTCGAGGAAGGACTGATGGATTTCGGCGGCTGCGCCGTGGTGATCAGCCATGATCGCTGGTTCTTGGATCGAATCGCCACGCATATCCTCGCGTTTGAAGACGACGGAACGGTTACCTGGTTCGAGGGCAACTACGACGCCTACCACGAGCACCGCCGGAAATTGCTCGGGGACGAAGCCGACCGACCGCACCGAATCAAGTTTAGACCCATCCGCGCTAAATAGCCTTGTGACTAGGGGCTTCTAGTGTATAATGGCCGGTCTGGAATCCGCATTTCAGACCAACGCCATGCCTAACAACCTTTCTATCGAAAAACCCGATGATTCGCGCGGCGAATTGATGTATATCAAATGCGCGGAATGCGGCGCATGGCTCGATGTGAAGCCTGGGCAACTCCACAAAGTCAGTCACGGCCTTTGCCCGTCCTGCTTTTCACAGCACCTGCTCGCCTTTGACAATCATATGGAGCAATGAGTAGGCTGGGCGTGGGGCGACTTTCGGTCCACATGAAGTTATCGCGTCGACAATTCATCGCCGGTTTGGCCGGTGTTGCCACGGCAGCTTGTGCGGTCCCGGCCTATGCGCGCTGGATTGAGCCGCGCTGGCTCAGCATTGATCGAGTGACCATCCCGTTCTTCTCCGCTACCGCCCCCCATCCACTTCGCGTGCTGCACCTGTCCGACTTCCATCTGTCTCGTGTGGTTCCCCTGACTCTCATTGAGCGAGCCGTCCGAGTGGGCATCGCCGGGCAACCTGACCTCGCGGTCATTACGGGAGACCTGATCACCAAGGAACTCCACCAGCACAACGCGTACGTCCGGGTACTCCGCGAATTGACCGATCGCATGCCCGTCTACGCGGTACTGGGGAATCATGACGGCGGACGCTGGGCACGGGCGCGCGGCGGTTATCCCGACACGCATGCGGTTCGCGGACTGTTCGCCCACAGCGGCATTCACCTGCTTCACAACGCGTCCGTTCCCGTGCGTCATGGCGACCGTACGCTCTGGCTGATTGGTGTGGGTGATTTATGGGCCGACGAAATGGATGCGGAGCAGGCTTTTCGCGATGCCCCCGGCACGGCATCGACGGGACGCATTCTGTTGGCGCACAATCCGGACAGCAAAGACGCCTTGGGCGACAGGAACTGGGAACTCATGCTCAGCGGACATACCCATGGAGGACAAGTCGCGCTCCCCTTCCTGGGGACGCCCATGGCGCCTGTCCGGGATCATCGGTATGTGAGCGGCCTTAACCGGTGGCGCGACCGCTGGATCTACACCACACGCGGTGTAGGCAACCTGCACGGCATCCGGTTCAACTGCCGTCCGGAGATCAGCCTCCTGGAACTGACCGAAGCCACACGCTCCTAATGGCGGCCCTTCCCCTGAGGCGACGTTCCCAATCGGCGAACGGCAAAGAAACAAGAATCAATCCCCTCCCCTGTCGGGACATCACTCCATGTCCAGCAATTCACGGATGTCGTCCCAATTGAGCTTCTCAAGAACCTGCTCGTCCGTGGCTAACGTCGCGGAGATGACGGACTTCTTCTTCTGCTGCATTGCGAGCACCTTTTCTTCCACGGTGTCGCGCGTGATCAGCTTCACATTGTACACGGTGCGGTTTTGTCCGATCCGATGCGCGCGATCCGTCGCCTGATCTTCCACAGCCGGGTTCCACCAGGGATCGTAGTGGATCACCATGTCCGCGCCCGTCAAGTTCAGGCCGGTACCGCCCGCTTTCAAGCTGATCAGAAACACCGGAATGGACCGTTCGGTATTGAATTCGTGGACCACTTTCATGCGGTCCTTCGTGCTGCCGTCGAGATAGCAGTAGGTCAGCTTCCTCGCTTCCATTTCCTGACGGAGAATGGCCAGCATGGATGTGAACTGACTGAACACCAGAATCCGATGCCCGGCGTCCAAGGCCTCATCGACCAACTCGAAAAACAGGTTCAGCTTCTCCGACGGGTACTTGCTCTTCACGCCTTCCAGTTTCAACAGATTCAAATGACAACAGACCTGGCGCAATCGCATCAGGGTCTTAAGGATCTCCATCCGCGACCGGTTGAACCCCTGATTCGACACCATTTCCGTGATGCGACGGCGCGAATTGTTCAGCAATTCCTTGTAGACCATCTGTTGATCCGCGCTGAGCGGGCAATAGGCGACGCGATCGATGCGCGGTGGCAAGTCTTTAGCCACTTCCTTCTTCAAGCGGCGCAACATGAAAGGATGCAATTTCCGGCGCAACTTCTTTTGCGCCACTTCGGCGAACGCCCCCCCCATTGCAATCGGCTGCTCGTAATGTTTTCGGAACGATTCGTGACCGCCCAAATAACCGGGCATCAAGAAGTCCATGATAGACCATAAATCGGCCACACTGTTTTCAATCGGCGTACCGGTCAGTACCAGTCGATGCAGGGCCTTTAATTTCTTGGCCGCCACGGCGTTTTGCGTGGAGCGGTTCTTGATGTGCTGCGCCTCGTCCAACACCGCGGCCGCAAATGTATGTTCAAGATACTGTTTCACGTCACGCCGCAGGAGGGCGTAGGACGTAACGACGAGATCCGTGCGCTCAATTTCCTCCCACAATCCATGCCGGCCGGCGCCGGAGATCTCCAACACGCTCAGGTCCGGTACAAACTTCCGCGCCTCTTCCGCCCAGTTGCCGACCAGACTGGTCGGACAAACAATCAACGCCGGTTTGCCCTGCGCTTCAGGCAGGTGCCTTGCCAATTTCAGCCACGTCAAGGTCTGCACGGTCTTACCCAAACCCATTTCATCGGCCAGAATACCACCGAACCCGTTCCTCTCAATAAAGCGCAGCCAGTTGACACCCTCTTTTTGATAGGAACGGAGTATCTTGTTCAACGGTTTTCCGATTTCCACGGGTTCCAGCGCGTGCATGCGGTTTTGCTCTTCCGCCCGGCTGCGCCAGGCCGGTTCGGCCTCCACGTCCACCCCGTCCAGCGCATCCAACGAAGAGCGGACATAGGCGGAATGAACACTTGAAAGGCGAAAACGCCCCGACGCGCTTCCCTCCTCGCTGGCACAATCCTTAAAGACATCGGTCATCGACTGTATGGCGTCCGCATCAAGCAGGACCGTCCGGCCGCCGTGCTCGACATACGAATCGCCACGGCGCAAGGCCCGCCGTATTTCCGACTCGGACAAGCTGCGGCCTTCCCGGTTCTCGAAATGAAAGCCCACCTCGAACCAGTTGGTCCCCGACTCGCCCACATGGACCACGGGCGCGGCAAAGTCCGCTTCTTCCATAAAGTTTGAAATACGTCCAGCCAGCTCGATCCGCCAACCAAAACGACGCAAGGCCGGTATTGCGCCGCCCAGAAAATTCAGGACTTCCCGGTTCCCCACGATGTCCGACAATTGATCCCCGTTGGCGCCGCGCATGCCGGTTTCCGCGAGCCGGGCGAGCGCCCGCTTTTCCGCTTCCGGGTTCCTCACCAGATAACGCAGGATGTCTTCAGGGTCCGGCAACGCAAATTGCCCTTCCGGGCTGGGCTTCGCGGCCACCAGAGAAAGCCCATCGTATTCGGCATACAACGTACCCGCCAGAGACGCGGGACTCCCGCGTATGGCCAGACGGAATTTGGGCTCGGCGGGTTCCACGGTAAACAGATCGGGAAGCACCAGATGCTCGACTTCCATCAATGCCGAGAGTACCGGCAACTCCACCTGTAAGAACCGCGGCACGGATTCGCGACTCACGGCAATCGGCTCGTCATAAATCTCGTGCAAGGGTTCCGGCAACACCTTTTCCAGCGGCCAAAAATTGTCTGCTCCAAACACCCACCCGCCCCGGCGCGTCACGATGTAGAATATTTCGTCGCCGGGATGCATGTGCGGGAGCTCCGTATGAATCATCAGGATCAGTTCGCCGGTCTGCTGGTCCAGATCCATGGTCAAGCGGGACGACATGCGCGCGGCATTGACGGTGGACGGAATGGCCACCCCTTTTTCATGGATGGTATGCCCCTGTAAGAGAGTCAACACATTCAGCAGGTCATTCACGGGAATACTGATCTCGCTGGTCACGGGTCCGCCCACAATATCCTCCAGCACAAACATCACGGAATCATCCCGCTCGCTGAACGCCAAGGGCACATCCGTAGCGATGTCTTCGGGGGGCACACGTTGGTGGTCGACTTCGATGCGCACGGTCAGCGGAACGTTGTCGATGCGGCACCCGTCGCGCCAGTTTTCGCCCAGCTCGAGGAACAAGGCCGCCGGCACGGCGCCGCGTGTGTCGGCGGAAACGCGTTTGAGATAATCGTCCTCGTTCACGGCGGCGAGACGGGTCGCGCGGCGTTTCTCCTCCGCCAAACGGGCTTGCCGTTCGGGATCGTTGGACTGGCGGATTAATTCCAGGCAAAGCGCGATGACGTGTGAACAGATTATGCCGCGCTCGGAACTGTCATAGCAGGGACAGAGATTTTCGGCGCTGCCGTCTTTCAGGATCTTGAGCGAGCTCTTAAGCGGACGCGTACCCCGCGCAATGGTCCCTCGGACCATGGGCGGATCATAGTCCACCTCATGCACATAGCCCTGATTGTGCAGAGACTGAGCCTCGCGAAACACGCGGGGCCCGGCCCAATCCATCAGCATTTTTTGAGTAAACGGCAGTTTCATGACAACGGCGCCGGACGGGCGGCAGACACGACGACGCCTTCCGGAAAACACACAGAAGGGTAAATTTACACCCCCATCCCCGTCATGAAAAGACTTCCTATGCCCTTGAGCAAAATAATTTCCGTCGGCCCCTCTTGAATTTCGGCCACGAGCGACACCCATGGTAATAATGTGATTGTCAACCAGCCTGCCCGAATCCATGATGCCCTCAATAACCCACACAACCTACTTCGTTCATTGAATGACCATGAATCAAAGAAATATTGTCGTCATCCCGGGTGACGGGATTGGGCCCGAAGTCACATCCGCCGTACAACGCGTATTGGAATCGGCCGGGGCAGCCATCGACTGGATACCCCATCACGCGGGCTTGGCCGCGCTGGCGGAAGGGTCCGATGTCATGCCGCCGGAAACCATCGAGGCCATAAAAGAACATGGCATGGCTCTCAAAGGTCCCTGCACCACCCCCGTGGGCAAAGGGTTTTCCTCCGTCAACGTGCAATTACGGAAGAAGATGAACCTATACGCCGCCGTGCGGCCCGTACGGTCCTTGCCGGGCATCAAGACCCGATTCGAAAACGTCGATCTGATCATTATCCGTGAGAACACGGAAGGACTGTACAGTGGCATAGAGAACGAAGTCACGCCCGGCGTGGTCATGAGCATGAAAGTGGCCACGGAAGTCGCCTGCACCCGTATTGCGCGCTGGGCGTTCCGCTACGCCACCCACCGGCAACGAAAAGGGATCTCGGTGTTGCACAAGGCCAACATCATGAAGTTGACCGACGGCTTGTTTATTCGGTGCGCCCAACAGATTCACAAGCAGGAATACCCCAATATCGGGTACCAGGAACATATTATTGATGCCGGGTGCATGCGTCTCGTTCAAGACCCGTCTCAATTCGACATGCTGTTATTGGAGAATCTGTACGGCGACGTGGTCAGCGACCTCTGCGCCGGGCTAGTTGGAGGGCTGGGCGTAGTGCCGGGCGCCAACTTCGGAGATGAACATGCGGTATTCGAGGCCGTACACGGCTCCGCACCGGATATCGCGGGAAAGAACATTGCCAACCCGCTGGCCCTCCTGATGTCGGCGGTCATGATGCTCAACTACATCGCCGACCGCCAGGGAGATGCGGGCGCGGGCAAGATCGCCACCACCGTTCGCGATGCCTACGATCGGGCGCTGGAAGATGGGTGCAAAACCCGCGATTTGGGCGGCGACCTGGGTACGGACGCCTTTGCGGACGCCATCATCGAGCGGCTGTAATTCGTAGCCCGTCCAGGAGGGGCGGGCCGCCCGGTTGACCCGATACCCGGAAGAATGTATCTTTTGGTCCATGAAATGGACCGCGTTTATAGTCTTGCTTGGTCTCGGTCTTCATGGCGTATCGGCCGGGGAAACGGCCGAGACCACGGACCTTTCGGGCACCGCCACATGGGATCAGTCGGCGAAGGGCGAAGAGGTCGAAGAAGATTCGGACGACTCAACAAACGAGGCTCAACCACCTGCACCGTTCGAGGAAAAGGACGACCGCGTGATCGGTCATCTCCAGGGCCGATCCCATAAGATCACCATGTACGCCGAAGACGATGGAGAACGCTACTCGGTATACGACATGGACGGCCATTTAATTGGCGAACAGTTCGATGCCGCTGAGTTATGCGCCGCATTCCCGGAATTGCATGAGATCGTCGAACAAGGCGTCGCCGGCGAGCAGATTATGATGCTGTACGATCGCCCTTTCCACGCGACGCCGCCGCCCGTATTGCTGCACAACCTATTCGATTAGCAGTCCGGCGAATCGGCATTTCGTCCTACCTTCCCGCCGTTCCATCCGCTATCCTGTCGGCCATGACAGCCAACGTCACCAGCGTCGCCTTGAATGGGAAGTCGGGCGATCCCTCTCTCGTATCCGACTGGATCCGGGCGTTGAACGATGAGCGAGTCGTACGGGAGAAGGCGGGCTTTCTCTTCAAGGCGTGTTTTGATGCGGAGCGGCTACTGCTGGAAGTGGCGCCGTTCCTCATTCATGGGGAACGCACCTATCATTACAACATGCATCTGGAAAAGGAAGACGCTTATACCCTGATCGGCATGGTGGATGCGCAGGGCGTGTTCACCTTGTTGTTCAAAGCCGAGAGCCCCACGCTAAGCACCGATCAAAGAGAATCCTATGAACGGGTTTACCGCAGGTTTGCCGCATTCATACTGGAGGCGGGTTACGCCGGCAAAGGGCTGCTGGACGAAGTTACGAAGGACCTGTTGGTGGAGTTGGGGATCTCCCCCGCCCCGGTCACGCTTGCCCAACTGGCCGGCCACCCGTTCACAGCCGCACCTTTTTCTGGGTCATCAAGGACACCACCACCAGCGTCAGGAAACTGAGAGGAATCGAAATGATGCCGGGATTGTCCAGTGGATGCAGGGCGGCGCTGCGCTCGAGGCCGTACTGCACATACATGCTCGGGGACGTGAGAATGATGGCCAGCGCGGAGACCATACCGACGCCGATGGACCAGGCAATGCCTTTGGAGGTCGTCTTCTTCCAGAAGAGCAACATGATGATCGACGGCAGATTCGCCGACGCCGCCACCGCAAAGGCCCAGCCCACAAGAAACGCCACGTTCATGCCCTCGAAAGCGATGCCCAGCAGAATGGCAATGAGCCCCACACCAAAAGCTGCAATCTTCCCCGCTTTCACCTTGCCGGTGTCCGTAAGTTCAATGCCCATGAAATTGGCCATTAGGTCATGGGCCACCGCGCCGGATGCGGCGACGATCAGGCCCGACACCGTGCCAAGCACTGTGGCGAACGCAATGGCTGAAATGATCGAAAAGAGCACAAGGCTGAATGACCGGGCCAATAGCGGCGCGGCCATATCGCCGCTGCCCACATCCACGACGCCGAGCGTCATCGCGCCAAGCCCCATGAACAACGTGAGGATATAGAAAAAGCCGATGCCGCTGATGGCCACAATCGTGGACTTGCGGGCATCACGCGGAGACGGCACGGTGTAATAACGAATCAGGATGTGCGGCAGCGCGGCGGTACCGAGGAAGAGCGCCAGCATCAGCGAGATGAAATTCAACTTGCCGGTGGTATCTTTGATTTGGATCAATTGTCCGGGCGCCATCAAGTCGGCGCCGGAAGTGATTTCGGGAATGTAGATCCGCACTCGATCGCCGCCGTCGCCAATACGGGCAATGTGACTAGCCGGATAACGAACGACTTCGGACCGGCCAATGGCGCCGAAGTATTGAAAGATCCCGAGTGGACCGGTCTGGTCCACTTCATTCCCGTCCCGATCCAACAGCCGATGCAAATAGCCCACCGGCTTGAAAAGGCCTTCGCTCTTCGGTGCGCCATTATAAAGCATCTCCCCGGACACAGTTTCCGTCACCGACTGGGCTTCTTCCAACAGGTCGTCCCGCAAAATCCACCAGTTTGCAATTCCATCCCTTTCCAGTTTCACGAAGGTCAACCCGGAATCCGGATCGTCGACCTCCTTCAGATATGTGAAGCCTTCCACCGCGTCCTGCTTCACTTCGACCGCCGGAAGGTTCTCGGGATAGAAGACGCCTTTGTCGGGCGTTGTGGATAAGCCCTTGTACAGCACCAATCCCGACAAGATCGTCGAAAACAGGATCAGGGACGCGCCCTTGATGAACTGTACGTAGGTGGCGGAGGTCATACCCGCCGTCGCCACAATGGTGATCACGATCGCGCCCACCATGATCACACCGATCCAGTGGGGCAAGCCCAGCAGCGGGGTCACCAGCACGCCCGCCCCGACCATCTGCGGAACCAGATAGAAGAGCGAAACCGCCAACGTGCTGATGGCGGCCAGCAACTGGATGCCTTTGGAATTGAAGCGGGCGTCCAGCGCATCGGCAAATGTGTATTTCCCGAGCCGTTTCAGCGGCTCCGCCACCACAAACAGGGCCACGATCCAACCAGCCAGATAGCCGATCGAATAGAGGAAGCCGTCGAACCCCATCGTAGCAATCAACCCACAAATACCCAGAAAAGACGCGGCGGACAGGTAATCGCCCGCAAACGCGATCCCGTTTACGAACCAATGAATCGTACCGCCAGCCGCGAAGTATCCGGACGAGGAGCGCGCCTTGCGCGCGTAATAGAACGACAGTCCGAGCACAAAACCGACAAAGGCGAGGAAAATTGCGATCGCAAGCGGGTGCGGAACGTAATTCATTCCTTCTCCCCGGCCGCTTCGTTAAGCTCATTCTCTTTCCGTGTACAAACGCGGTTATAGATCAGGCCGAGCACAATCGCGAATACGATCAGGCCCATCCCATAGATAATCGCCAGACTGGTACCCGCCAATAAGGGCGTCTTCATGACATGGGGCGCAAACACGGCCAATCCAACGAAGCCCATATAGACCACGCAATAGAGCCAGAACAGTTTGATGCCGAGTTTTGCTTTCCAGTCGGACGCAAGGTCCGGGATCTGTTTCGCAGCCGGTTCGTGCAACATGCCGTCTCCCTATTATTAAGTGCGCACAAATGAACTGTTCAATTCTATCAAACGGCACCCCACGATGGAAAGGCAATTGAGGTGGCACGCTTCTTTCCTGCCGGACGCCGAAGCCTCGCATGGGGACACAGAAACAGTGAGCCCTGCATAGGGACACAGAAGTAGTGAGTAGTGTGTGCCTCGCATGGAGCCTCACACAAAGGCGCGTAGGGACACAGAAATAGGGTCGCGCAGGGACACAGAAACAGTGTGTTTAGCAGGTTGCATACCAATTTACTTCTATACACAATTCATTGATGCAACGCGTTTTGCGCATCACTTGGTGTCCTCTCTAAAAATATTCGCGGAAAAATGCGGAGCTCGTTCCTTTAACAAGTTAGCGGACATGCTGCCCGTAGGAAGGAGCGGACCCATGCGACAAGCAAGAATCAAAACCGACTATAAACCCACGTGGTACCACTGCTACAACCGGATTGCCGGCACCAAACTCGATTTGCCCTTCGGTAACGCCGAAAAGGAACAATTTGTACGCTTTATCCGGCGGGTCAGCATTCTGTACTCCGTGCGAGTCATAGCCTACCAGGTTCTATCCAATCATTTTCACATTCTGGCCTATGCTCCTGCGGAGGAACCCGATGCGGAGGAGATGTGTCGCCGATATAAAGCCTTTCACCGGGGCAAGCGGACGCTGGAACCGGATAGTCCCTCCTGCAGGATCTGGCAGGGAAGAAGCCGGGATATCAGTTGGTTCATGCGGCACCTGCAGCAACTCTTCACAGTCTGGTACAACCGGACACGTCCCGTCCGACGGCGTGGCTCGCTGTGGGCAGACCGATTCAAGCACACGCTCTTGGAGAGTGGGACCGCGGTCTGGGCCTGCTGGACCTATATCGAGAACAATCCTGTCCGCGCAGGCATGGTGAAAGAGGTTGGCGACTACCGCTTCTGCTCGCACGGGGCCTGGCTGCAGTCCGGTCGGCATCCCTATGCCGGAAATGTGAAGGCTGTAGCGCTGCCGATGCTGCGAGAGTTGTTCGGCATCAAGGGGTTACCTGATATTCGGGAAACCATGAACAAGGCGCTGTCGGATAAAGAGTGCAGGGAGGTGCCGGGAGAAGGAAGGTCACTTCATCTACAGCGGCGCGTACGGTACTGGACGCAAGGGCTGGTGATCGGATCGCAACTATACGTGACCGAGGTAATGCGCCGCTACAAACCCGACGAGGCCATATCCCGGCATCGATCCGCCCAGCTCAAAGATCCTAGCGGTTCGATACTCTATGCTTGGCGACGGCTGCGTGTGACCGGCGAGGTCTAGCTGGTCGCTCCTGGCCCGCAACTGCAAATTAACAAGCCATCGATGCAACCCAAGCGATTCGGCATGCCGACCTCCACCCGAATCCGCCGATTTCCAGCCAATACCTGGCCGTTCAGACGTTCTTAAGCAGCTATCCCATCGTATCCGCACTTGGCCTCCACCATAAACGCGGACACCAGCAACACTTAAGTCCCAAATACCGGCCAAAACTCCGTATCCATCACAATTTCTGTGTCCCTACGCGATGAAGATGGATGTACTCGAAAGCACGGCGTTTACTTCCGTGGCGGTTATGACGATACTTCCAGCGACTTGAACGCGTTACCCATATTCGAAATTCGTGAAGCGTTGCGGGAAGCAGCGGGACGGTGTAGGCGACTTGTTATTCAATCGCCAACCGGGTCCGGGAAGTCCACGCAAGTTCCCCAAATGCTATTGGACGACGGCTTGCTGAAGGACGGCAAAGTCGTGGTGCTTCAGCCGCGCCGTTTGGCCACCCGCCTGCTGGCCACGCGCGTGGCGCGTGAGCGCGCCGTGCTGCTGGGCGAGGAAGTCGGGTACCAGATACGATTCGAGGATGTCTCCAACGATCGCACCCGCATCAAATTCGAGACCGAAGGCATTCTGCTTCGACAACTCATGAGCGATCCGGAATTACACGATGTGGACGCCATCCTCTTTGATGAATTCCATGAACGACATCTTTACGGAGATATCACCCTCGCCCGGGCCATCCAACTTCAGAACACGACAAGACCGGATCTCTTGCTAGTGGTGATGTCGGCCACGCTTGATATTGAACCGCTGAAGCGCTATCTGCAATCCGTTGCCGTCCTGTCTTCCGAAGGACGGACATATCCCGTGGACATTCAATACCTGCCCCGCGCGCTACATCCGCGGGGCGATACGGTCATGGAGGCGGCCGTCGCTGAAACGGAGCGCCTGATCCGTGAAGGCGTACCCGGGGATGTATTGATCTTCATGCCGGGCGCCTATGAAATTCAGCGTACCATCCAATCGCTGCAGACTTCGTCGGCTCTGAAAGGGTGCCTGGTTCTTCCCTTGCACGGGGAATTGCCGCCGCGCGATCAGGATGCGGCGGTCGCATCGTACGAGCAGCGGAAAATTATCGTCTCTACCAACGTCGCGGAAACATCGTTGACCATCGATGGCATACGTATCGTTATCGACAGCGGCCTGGCCCGCATTCCGCGATACGACCCGCATCGCGCCATCAACACGTTGCTGGTGGAAAAGATCAGCCGCTCCTCCGCGGATCAACGCGCAGGTCGCGCCGGTCGCACGGCGCCGGGCCTGTGCGTACGGCTTTGGACGGAGCGCGAACATGGGGAACGAGCCGTGCACGAGCTGCCGGAAATCAAGCGACTTGATCTCGCGGAAGCCGTACTCTCCCTGAAGGCGGCCGGGATGGAGGATCTCGCCGCGTTTCCCTGGTTCGAGCCTCCTGATCAGCGCGCGTTGCACAAGGCCATTCTCCTGCTTACAGATCTCGGGGCGTTGCATGCCGCGGATGAGACCATCACGGATCTGGGCCTGCGCATGGCTGCGTTCCCGTTACATCCCCGTTACGCGCGCATGCTGATCACCGCCGACACCTACGGCTGTGTGCGCCAAGCCGCGTTGATTGCCGCGCTCACGCAGGGACGCTCGATCATGGTGCGCCGCATCGGATCCGACGCGCGCAAGAGCAAGGACGATGTGCTTGGCGACGAGGCGTCCTCGGATTTCTTCATTCTCATGCGCGCCTGGCAATATGCCCAAAAGAACGGTTTTGATGTGAACAAATGCCGACGACTCGGGATCCATGCGCAAGCCGCGCGCCAGGTACAACCGGTCTTTGACGCGTTCATGCGCCTGGCCGGCCGGCAGGGACTGAAGACGGAGACAAAGCCCGCCGACGATGAAGAGCTGTGCAAGTGCGTTCTGGCGGGGTTTGCCGACCAAGTGGCTATTCGCCGCGATAGCGGCACGTTACGTTGCCGCATCGTACACGGGCGAGCCGGCGCGCTGGCCCGGAATAGTGTGGTGCGCGACGCCCCGTTGCTGGTCGCCTCGGAAATTGATGAAATTCAGGCAGGCAAGGAATTGAGCGTCCTGTTGAACCTCGCCACACGGATTGAGGAAGACTGGCTTGCCGAATTGTTCCCTGAAGCCGTCACAACGCAGGCGGACGTGTTCTATGACGCATCCATGAAGCGGGTCGTACAGGAGGAACAACGGCTCTATCACGATCTCGTACTGGAAGCCAAGCGATCGGGGAACCCCTCCCCCGACGCGGCGGCCCATATCCTTGCGGACGAAGTCATGAAGGGGACTCTTTCGCTCAACCGCTGGGATGAACAGGTCGAGCAATGGATGCTGCGGGTAAACGGGCTCGCCCGGTGGTGTCCGGACCTAGGCCTTCCGGTTGTGGGCGACGAAGAGCGGCGCATGATTCTCGAACAACTCTGTCTGGGCGCATTCAGTTACAAAGAGATCCGGGACCGCCCTGTATGGCCCGTGCTGAAGGCCATGCTCTCGCCGTCGCAATTATCCCTGCTGGACCGGCACGCGCCGGAACGCTTGGAGATCGGAGGGCGCCGACCGTTTCGACTCATGTATGAGGAACAGCAACCCCCGAGCATCTCCGCCCGCATTCAGGAATTGTTCGGCGTGCAGGAGCTTCCTCGGATTGCCCTGGGACGCGTGCAGCCGATACTTCATATTCTGGCACCCAACCAGCGCCCGGTACAGGTGACTCAGGACCTCAAGGGTTTTTGGAAAGACCACTATCCGCGTATCCGCCAGGAACTGAAACGTCGCTATCCGAAACATGCCTGGCCCGAAGCCCCTTGAATAAAGACCCGTGCCCGCCCGGGGCCGTTGATTGGCATTGCCTACAACGGGGGCTATGCGCTACCGTAGGCTTTGGGGTGACGATGTAAAAGTCTGACCAGAGGAAGAGGTGTCGCATGTTGTGGTTCAAGAAGAAGGTAAAGGTGGAAGAATACGTGACCGGCTTGGTTCAGGAAAAATTGCCCCGGGCGGTCCAATTCTTCGACAAAGAAAACGAACGGGCACATCATCCCCTGAACATAGACGACACCAAGCTTGTGGAGATCGGCGCAGGCATGGCGCTATTCTTTCTGGGTAAATATTTTCCGGACACGGAGAAACAGAATTTGGCCCTCATGTCTCGGGCGTATAAGCAAATGGAGAAGCTGTTGCCGGCCATGAACGCCAAACCCAAGGAAGCCTATGCCTGGTGGAAAGCATTTACCGACGGCTTGATCTTCCAGGAAAACGAAGCCCGTCTCCGTATTGCGTGCCGTCTGGTATGGGAGAAGCTCATGACCGGAAAAGCGTATCGCGAGGCCTCGCCGCTGAAGACCTTCGGATATTTCCTTGAAATGGAAATCGATGGCGTCGAAAAGGTAACGCTCATCTGAACCCTGCGTCAGGGTGCTTCCGGCACCTGAATCTTGTGACCGCACGACGGACAGGAAATCTTGCGGCCAGTCATGGACGTGGAGGCGGATAACTTCTGGCCGCAATACACGCAATAGAACTTGAACGCCTTTTCTTCCGTCTTCTTCGCCGGTGCTGCTGCCTTCTTGACGGGTTCCTCGACCTCTTTAGCCGGCTCTTCGGCTTCCTTTGGGAGCTCGTCCTTGACCGCCGGGGTCTTCTCCGTCGGAGCCGATTCCGGTTTGGCCTGCTTGGCCGCCTGTTTAGGCAACTCTTCGGTGGGCGGGATTTCTTCCCCTTCCTCATCCGGAGTCGGCGCCTTATTGAGCTTGATGACCGGCTTCTTGGCTTTCGCGCCGGCATCGGCTTTTCGCTTAAACACTAACTTTTTCTTTTTGGGTTCTTCGCTCATACGTTCATGTTCTCCCCTGTTGACTGATCAAGCAAGCCCGTAAATCGATTTTCCATTGCCACGGGCTCAAGCAGTGGTTGGCGGTTGCGGGATGGTCAGCCCCCGGTTACACGAAGGGCAGACCGTGGGTTGTCCGACCATGTTCAATGTGGCGGACAATTTCTGACCGCAAAATACGCAAAAGAACTTCAGGCGCTGATTGGTCATGGCGGATCCGCCCAGATGCGCGGGAACAGGCCGCGAAGGCGGCGGCGGGATGAGGATGCCGTTGCCGCACGCCACGCATTGAATTTCCGTTCCGGACACATATCCCCGGCTCTGATTAACTTGTCCGCAATACGTGCAATGGAAATCGAAGAACTGCGGGGAACCCTGAAGAATACGGCGTCCGCCGCATTGATTGCAGTACGTGGCCGATGAGTCCTGACCGGGTGGCGCCGTATGCATGGCCGGGGACGGGGAATTACCCGCACCCGAGGACTTGTCCCTTTCCTTTTTCTTAACCAGAAGCGTCGGCTTTTTGATTACGATCTGTTTAGGCTGCGCGCACATGCATGCTCCGATCCCCAGGATACCGCTGTTTCCTATATCCTTCCAGTCTAGTCAAGGCGCTCATTGCATCAAGCAGTATTTTCTCATGGGAAGATTCCGCGCAGGTTATAGACCTTGTTGATGTAGTCCAAGGCGGCGCAATAGGCCGCGGTGCGGAGGGCGCAGTCCAGTAGGCGCGCCGTCTCATTGACGCGCCTTGCCGCCGCCACCATCTGCTTGCGCAGTTGCTGGTCCACCACCTCCGGATCCCACAACTCCGCCTGACGGTTTTGTTTCCATTCAAAGTAACTGACTGTCACACCGCCCGCACTGCAAAGAATGGCGGGCAATATGGACACGCCCTGTTCCACGAGATAGCGTTCCCCCGACGGAGTGACCGGCGCATTAGCCGCTTCCGCCAGAACACGGCATCGCAAAAGCCGGGCTTTTTCTTCTGTAACCATCTGTTCGAGCGCGGCGGGAATGAAGACATCGACTTCCACGGCATAGAACTCCGACTCGGTGATTGGCTCCGCTCCCGAAAACCCGGCCACGCCCCCTTGTTCGGCGACATGGGCGTTCAACGATAACGCATTGATTCCTTTCGCGTTGAAGACCGCGCCGGTATGATCCATAACGGCCTTCAAGGTGGCGCCGTGATCGTGCAGCAAACGGCCCGTCCACGACCCCACATTGCCAAAACCGATCAGACTATAACTCATCCGGTTGATGTCGATGCCGAGGTCCGGCAACAACTCTTCCAGAACATACACGACACCCTGCCCGGTCGCCTTCTCGCGTCCGTGCGATCCTCCGTACTCGATGGGCTTGCCCGTGACGACGCCCGCGCCTCCGAGGCGCTTACCCGGCTCGGAGATGTTGACGTAGGTGTCCGCCATCCACGCCATGATTTGCGCGTTGGTTCCTACATCCGGC
Organism: Kiritimatiellia bacterium; assembly: GCA_007128275.1. GTDB lineage: Bacteria > Verrucomicrobiota > Kiritimatiellia > SLAD01 > SLAD01 > SKZA01. The sequence continues at coordinate 7,256 of SKXR01000252.1, read as the reverse complement.
GCGGGAATGTCGTAATCCGGCCCGATATTCGTGCCCAACGCGCTGATGAACCGGCGTGTCATCCGCATTAACTCATCCGGGGATATCCCGCGCGGATCCACCTTGACCCCGCCCTTGGCCCCGCCGAACGGCAGCCGAACCAGCGCGGTCTTCATCGTCATCAGGGCGGAAAGCGCCTTGACGTGATCCAGCGTCACGCCTTCGTGGTAGCGGATACCGCCCTTGTACGGTCCAAGCACGTTGTTGTGCTGCACACGATATCCTTTGAACAAGGAGAAACTGCCGTCATCCATGCGCACGGGGAAATGGACGATGATCTCGTTCTTCGGCTGCGCCATCATCAACTTCAGTCGGTGTGGAAGATCGAGGCGTTCGGCGGAATCCAACACGGCGGATATGATCTGGAAATAGATGTTATCGTCATCGTACGACATATCCAATTCTTCAAATACAGATTTCGTGATGCTCATGCCGTGCCTCCTGTCCGCAATGTTGTTCCGTCAAGTCGCCCATTGGTTCGGGCGCGTCTTTCGTGACATAGGTTGCCCGAAAGCGGCCCCCCTGTCGACAGCAACACTGAAGCATGAATGTGAAGGCCCGCCACCATGCCCGCCCTGCAGACCGTGCGGTTCTCCTTGAACTCACGGCATCCACCCTGTATCTCCTTAAGAATGAGCGTCCGGACACTGATATGGCTGGCACTTTTGGCGGCTCTGGCCGTCTGGGGGTATTGGAGCATGATTCGCATGCCGGGCGACAGTTACGAAGGGCCCTTCCAACCGCTAACGGCGGAGGAGGCCGCCTTGCGCGACGAGCTCGAGCGTCACGTGCGGGTCCTCGCAGGCGACATCGGAGAGCGCAACGTCTTCCGCAAAGGGACACTTGACCAATCGGCGGATTATATTGAATCCGAGTTCGCAGCGGCCGGATACACGGTTGAACGGCAAGGCTACGAGGTCCGGGAACAGACCTGCTACAACCTCATCGCGGACCTGCGCGGGCGCATCCGGCCCGACGAGATTATCGTGGTCGGCGCGCACTACGATTCTGTCATGGGCAGTCCCGGCGCCAATGACAACGGCACGGGCATCGCCGGCGTATTGGCATTGGCTCGCCGCCTTGCCGATCAGCCCGCGGATCGGACCATTCGGTTTATCGCCTTCGTCAACGAGGAACCGCCTTTCTTCCAAACCGGGCGCATGGGCAGCGTCGTGTATGCGAGGATGGCAAAGGAACGCGGCGACACCATCGTGGCCATGATGAGCCTGGAAACCATCGGTTACTATTCCGACGAGCCCGGCTCGCAACGGTATCCACCGCTGATCAGCCTGCTCTACCCCTCCACCGGTAATTTTATCGGCATCATCGGGAATGTGCGCTCGCGGGAACTCGTCAGGTCCGCTACACGTACTTTCCGTGAAACAACCGACTTCCCCAGCGAAGGCGCCGCCCTGCCAAGCGCGGTACCCGGCGTGGGCTGGTCGGATCACTGGGCCTTCTGGAGACAAGGCTGGCCCGCCATCATGTTCACAGACACCGCCCCTTTCCGGTATCCGCACTACCACAGGGCAACCGACCGCCCGGAACAAATCCACTACGAGTCCTTCGCCCGCGTGGTCATGGGAATCGAGCGCGTCATCGTGGCGATGGCGCAAGCGGACGATTGAACGGATGGAAGATTGAACGGATGGAAGGTGGGTTGCGAGGAACCGGACGCCTAAAGGTCTCGCAGCCGTCCATTTATCCTACTCTTCATTCTTCCCGCGCGACGAGCAGGAGGGTCAGATCGTCGGCTTGCGGCGCATCACCCGCAAACGCATCCATGTTTTCGAGCAAGCCGGTGACAAATTCGCCCGGCGCACGATCCCGATGGGCCGCCATATAGGCTTCCAGGCGCTTCATGCCATATTGTTCATGCGCAGCATTGTCGGCATCGAGCACGCCGTCGGTGTAGATCAACAATCGATCGCCCGGCCCGAGTTCGATGGTTTCCTGTTTCCATGTGCTGGTTTCCACAATACCCATCGGTAGGTTTCCCGAAGCAAGCCGTTCGAGCGCCCCGGCCCGCCGGATCAGAAAGGGCGGATTATGGCCGGCGTTCACGTAGTCCACCCGATGGAGACGCGGATTCAACAACCCGATGAAGAGCGTAGCAAACTGTACGTCCGGTGATGATTCGGCGATGTTGCGCGAAACGCGTTCGACCGCGCCCTCAATCGTGAAATCTTCCGAGCCACGCAGAATCCGGAATGCAGAAAGGATATTGGCCGCGAGCAGCGCGGCACCAACGCCCTTCCCCGCCACGTCCGCTTGGAGGAAGAGCACGCAGCCGTCGTTCCGGAGCGCCACATCATAGAGATCACCTCCAACCATACGCGTTTGTTCCAGAAAAGCATGTATCGCGTATCCGGGCACCTCCGGCAAGGTATTCGGCATCAAACCTTTCTGAATACCGGCCGCAACCTTCATTTCTGATTCCAGCGCCTCTTTCTCCTGGCGCTCGCGCAACAATTGCAGTTGAACGATCTTGGCCGCCAGGAGATGACCAAACGCGACCGCGATGCTGAGCTTGTTGTCGTCGTAACGGTGGATCGGCGATTTCGAATCCACATACAAGACGCCCACGACGCGCTCTTGTTCGATCAATGGGACGACCATGGCTGAATGGACCCCCTGCAACACGACCGAATCTTGGCCGGCAAAACGTTGGTCGGCCGGAAGGTTGGTCAGGCTCAATGCCTGACGCTCCGTCAAGGCTTGGTTCAGGATGGTGCGCGACAACTCAAAATGGCTGTCCGTGCCCCTGTGCGCGCTGCGAACGGCAAGCAACCGGAGGGATTCCGTATCGCCCTTCCCCAAGAACACAGCATAGCGGTCCGCCGCCACGACCTGCTGGATACGCGTCAGGACTTCGGCCACCATCTTGTCGAGCGACTGGTCCGACACCAGCATCCCGATCATTTCGAACAGAGCCCGGTATGCTTTTCCCATCGCATCGTCTTTGCGTTCCCATTCCGCCAAGACCTCGTCGTAAGGCAAAGCACTCACGGAGGCATGGGAAGGCCCCTCATCCCGAATCGTCATTTCGGAATCGGGGATGCACGGGACGGGCACTTCGTCGGTCACCAGCCCGAAACAAACGTCTCCGATGAAGAGGCACTCGCCCACCGCGATGGAGACGGGTTCCTTCCCCAGCACGCGCTTATTGACCCGGGTTCCGTTCTTGCTTCCCAGATCGGTCACCCGAACCGTTCCATCGATCAACACATCCAACCGCGCATGCCGGCGCGAGACGGTCGGGTTGTCGATGCGCACATCACACCCCATCCCGCGGCCAATCATCACGGTACCGGTCGTCAGCGCCCGAGGCGGCTGATCCGGTTGGTCCATTCGGGCTAGCTTCAACAAGGTCATAAGAAGAAGATGTGTGTAGTTGTGCGGTTATGGCGGGCGCATGTCCCGTTGCATTGATACACAATTGGGCGAACGCAAGCAAGTCCGCTAGCCAGCCGTTGAAAATCAAATGCGTGCATTGACATCAGGGTGGCACAGACGTCTCGCCTGTGATCTTTTGCTCCGTGAGTAGGCTCAAGACACAGGCAAGATGCCTGTGTCACTCTTTTTCAATGGGTTGCGGCTGCATGGCCGTGCCCACAACTCATTCACGTGCAGCAGCTCAGCCGAGCCTTCGCCCTGTCAGCGCTTTGGTCCGAGCTCGTGCACGAGCAGTCCGGACTTGAGTTTGGGTTCAAACCAGGTGCTTTTGGGCGGCATGATGCGGCCGGCATCGGCCACGGCCAACAGTTGGTCGACGCTGACCGGATACATGGAGAACGCCACGGCGGCGCGACCGCTGTTCACTCGTTTTTCGAGTTCTTTTGTCCCGCGCACGCCGCCCACGAATTCGATCCGCGGATTGTCGCGCGGATCGTCGATGCCCAGCAAGGGATGCAAGAGGCGATCCTGCAGGACGCTCACGTCGAGCGTAGATACGGGATCGTCGGACGGAATCTCTTCCCAGCTCAATAGATACCATTTCCGGTCGAGATACATGCAGACGCCGCCCGGTTCAACGGGTTCGGATTTGTCGGCTTCTGTAACACTGAACCGATTACGCACCTCTTTCAAGAATGCGCTGGCATCCATTCCGTTCAGGTCCTTGACGCAACGGTTATAGGGCAGGATACGCAACTGTCCAGCCGGGAAAAGTACTGAAAGAAACCAGTTGTATTCCTCTTCGCCGGTCGAATGCGGATCGGCGTCCCGTCGCAACCTTGCCACGCGCGCGGCGCTGGCGGCGCGGTGATGCCCGTCGGCCACATAGGAATTCTTAATCTCAGCAAACGCCGTCACCCAAGGGTCCGCCTCACGCACTTCCCATACCGTATGACGCACCTTGTCCGACGCCTCAAAGTCGTACAGCGGCTCTTCGTTCTGCGTCTCTTCCACCAGCCGGTCGATGACCGGGTGATCGCGGTAGGTCAGGAACACCGGACCGGTGTTGGCGTTCACGGTATCCACATGCCGGGTGCGATCGTCTTCCGTCAATTTGCGGGTTTTTTCATGCCGTTTGATACGACCGGCGTCGTAATCGTCGATATGGCATACCGTGACGAGCCCGACTTGCGCATGGGTCTCCTGTTGCAGGCGATAGACATACACGGCGGGTTCGCTCGTCGGTTTCAGCCAGCCTTCCTGTTTAAATCGCTCGAAGTTCGAGGCCGCCGCCTGGTAGATCGCGTCGTCATAAGCGGGGGTATCCTCGGGCAGTTCAATTTCCGAGCGGACGATGCGGAGAAAACAATGGGGGTTGCCCTCGGCAATCTTCCGGGCTTCTTCGGTGTCGACCACGTCGTAGGGCGGGCTGGCCACTTGGTCGGCGATTTCTCTGGGCGGTCGAACGGCAATAAACGGTTTGATCTTCATGTCCTGCTCTGCTGAAACTCCTCGGTGTTGATATCGGGCCATGTTGTATCATGGTTAAAGAAGTGATGGAAAGCCTCGAGCGTGCCGTGAGGCCCGTGCGCTTCCGCCACATATCCGCCCGCCCGACGCACCGCGTCGCGTACGGCGGGAAACGCGTCTCCCGGACAGGCAACATGCGGGGTCACTGACCCGTCCAGCATGCTGAGATCATTGCCGTGATCTCCCACGGCAAGCACGGTATCCGCCGCCATCTTCCGCCAGGCGAGATAGGCCTTCAATACGTTGCCCTTCCCCAACCGAGTATGGATCACCACAATCCATTCTCCGTTATTGATGAGTTCGGCCGAGGGCATCGCGTGCAGCATGTGTTGCAGTTCGTCGATGAACACGGCCCGGGCCTCTTCGGGGCCGGTCATTTGAAAAACGGTCCCGTCTTCGCTGAAGTACACGCCGTCGGGCGCGTGCCGATTCACCAAAGCGTCCAGCGCCTCCTTATGGGTCTGCTGCAATTCCGCATGCACGCTCCGCGCCGAACGCGAGGCCTCTTCATTCCACGGTTCCAGAGGGATATAGCCGTCTCCTTCCCGCACAAAGATATAGCTTTCGTTGCTGATAATCGCGCGGGGCGCATGGCGCAATCCGCGCTCTTCCAGGCAATGCCGGATGATGGCCCACTGCCCCTCGAACGAGCGACCGCTGTTGGCAATCCATTCGACGCCGCGTGTTTGCAAGTGGTTCAGCGCAGCGACAATATCCGGATGAAAATGTTCCGGAGGGTCTTCGTAACGCATGATGGTCCCGTCGAAATCGAGACAGAGTAGATTCGGTTTATTCATGGTTCATAATGGTAACATTCCTGTGGGCCGCAACGGGAAGAACAACTCGAAAGCCCAGGCTATTCCACGGCAACGCGGGATCCCGGGCCGAACGGCTCGCGCAGCGCGTGTCCCGCGTGGTGCTGTACCAGCTTCCGCCGCGGATGACCCGTGCGGTTCCCCGGTCCGGCCCCGTCATCAGCGGGTCGACTGTCCGCGGATAAGGCGCGTACCAGTCCCAGCACCATTCCCAGACATTCCCCAACATATCGTACAGCCCCCACGCGTTCGGTTCGCGAAGGGCAACCGGTTGCGTGCGGCCATGCGCGTTGTGGCGGTGCCAAGCGGCGCGCCAAGCGTTGTCCCGTCCCAGCGGGACGGGATTGGCTCGTCCCGTATAGAATGGTGTACGAGTCCCGGCACGACAAGCGAATTCCCATTCGGCTTCAGTCGGCAACCGGTATCCCGCCCGTTCCTCCCGGAAATGCCAGCGGCCGTCCTCCTGTTCGTATACCTTCTCCAATCCCTCCAAACGGCTCAGGGCATTGCAGAAAAGCAGCGCCTCCGCCCACGTCACATATTCCACCGGTCGATCGGGATGGCCGTCGAAGAAACTCGGGTTATGGCCCATGACGATTTCATAATGCGCCTGTGTGACCGGCGTCGCCGCCATGTAAAAAGGCGTCGAGATGCGCACGGGATGGGCGAATTCGTCGTCGCGTCGCCCACGTTCGGTTGGGGGACTACCCCGCTCGTAAATGCCGGAAGGAATGAGCCGAAACACCATACCCAACGAATTGGTGACGGCGAGGGCGTGACCGGTACCTTCCGCGTAAGACACCTGCGCCGGATCCTGCCGGAACGGCTGAATACGCGGATAACTCCAGACGTAATAGCTCAGCACGGCCATGGCGATGATCAGGAGCACATAGCGACCGCCGGTCTGTTTTTTCCTTAGCATGGCCTCTTGTTTTCCCCGATTACCGCCCCATATTACATGAATTTGGGGGGAATAGCAACGCCCCCCTTGGCCAAACGGAAGCGCGCGAAATGCAAATCGTAGGACGGTCCTCCGGGCCGTCCCGAATAGGCGGCGCGGAGCACCGCCCTACGGAAGAGTGTGAAATCATATCGTAGGACGGTCCTCCGGGCCGTCCCATACGCGTGTGGCATGCTGAAGAACCCTCCCCGTCTATGGTTGGGGCTTGCACCATCGAGGTTTCGCGCTCGCGGCTCACCGGGTTTGCCCTACCATCCGAGCCGCGTTCTCCGCGGGCAGGTGGGGCGAAGCCTCTGGCTGAGCCGCGGCGCGTGTGCGGAGATTGAGAAGACTTTCAGCCTGTGCAATCGCGATTCACGCTCTCGGCTCACCGGGACGGTTCGCCCTACCATCCGAGCCGCGTTCTCCACGGGCAGATGGGATCGGGATCACTGCGATTTCCCCATTGTTTTCTCCTCGCTAGAACCTGGGAAAGGATGTTGGCGGAATTTATGCTGGCATATTCGGCACGGATT
>SKXR01000058.1 GCA_007128275.1 Kiritimatiellia bacterium | reverse complement strand
GGCATCGTGTTAGCGACGATCTTCGTCACCTTCCCGTTTGTGGCGCGCGAATTGATTCCGCTTATGCAGGCGCAAGGCAGCGACGAGGAGCAATCCGCCATCACGCTCGGCGCGAACGGGTGGCAAACGTTCCGGCGGGTGACCCTGCCCAATATCAAGTGGGGCTTGTTGTATGGCGTGATTCTCTGCAACGCCCGCGCCATGGGCGAGTTCGGAGCCGTGTCGGTGGTGTCCGGGCACATCCGCGGCATGACCAATACCATGCCGTTGCATATTGAGATTCTATACAACGATTACCAATTCACGGCGGCGTTTGCCGTGGCCTCGCTGCTGGCATTCCTGGCGCTGGTCACGATGATCTTGAAAGCCATCATTGAATGGCGATCCCAAGCCGTTGATCGAGTGATTCCCGACGAGTCCCTTATCCTGGAGAAATGACATGACGATAGAAGCAAAGAACATCACCAAGACCTTCGGTAACTTCACGGCGCTGAACGATGTCAGCCTGACCGTGCCGTCCGGGAAGCTGGTCGCCCTGCTGGGGCCGTCCGGTTCCGGCAAGACCACCTTGCTGCGCATCATCGCGGGATTGGAGCAGGCGGATTCCGGGCAAATCCTTATGGACGGACGCGAGACAACGGACGCGTCCGCCCGTGATCGCCGCGTAGGTTTCGTGTTCCAGCACTATGCGCTGTTCCGCCACATGAGCGTGTTTGAGAACGTCGCGTTTGGACTACGGGTCAAGAAACGCGCGGAACGCCCTTCGCGCGACGAAATTCGTTCGCGTGTGATGGATTTGCTGAAGATGGTGCAGATCGATTGGCTGGCTGACCGGTTGCCCAATCAATTGTCCGGCGGTCAGCGTCAACGCGTGGCCTTGGCGCGAGCGTTAGCCGTGGAGCCCAAAGTACTCCTGCTCGATGAGCCCTTCGGCGCACTCGACGCCAAGGTCCGTAAAGAACTGCGACGTTGGTTGCGTCGTCTGCATGACGAGATCCATGTGACCAGCGTGTTTGTAACCCACGACGTGGACGAAGCCCTGGAGGTGGCCGATGAAGTGGTGGTGATGAACGAGGCCAGGATTGAGCAGGTCGGGCCTCCGGACGAGGTATATGAGCACCCCGCCAACTCGTTCGTGTATCACTTCCTGGGCAGCGTGAATCTGTTTCATACGCGTGTGCGGGATGGTCGCGTACATATGGGCGATACGGCGTTGGATGTGGTCGCCGACGTCCCCGAGGCGCTCATCCATGCCCGCCCGCATGATATCGAGATTGAGCGGGAGCCCGGGAACGGCGGTTGGCTGAAAGCGTCGATTGTGCGCATTCATTCCATCGGTCCGATTGTCCGGGTCGAATTATTGCAGGAAGACGATCAATCCATGGTGGAAGCGGAATTGACGCGTGAGCACTATATCGCGGCGCGTTTTATCGTGGGCGAAGACGTGTTTATCCGACCCCGGCAAATGAAGATCTATGCCCAGCCATAATTGAACCTTCTGGCTATGCCGGTCGTCCAAGGCTATAGTGCGGAATAACCACGGGAGATTCGATGATGAAACAATGGATGACGGGCTGGTTGGGTATGGTGGTGTTCTGCGTGGGGCTGGCGGTCCACGCGGATGACCGCGCGCAGGATGTGCGCGAGGCGATTGTGAAGGTGTACACGGTGCATAATCTGCCGGATTACTACAATCCGTGGAATATGCGCGGCACACAATCGTCCACCGGATCCGGTTGCATCATTGAGGGCCGTCGCATTCTGACGAACGGACACGTGGTGCGGGATCAGACCTTCATCCAGGTGCGCCGGTTCGGCGAGTCGCGGCGTTATCAGGCGCGGGTGCTGTTTGTTTCGCATCAGGCGGACCTGGCGTTGTTGACGGTAGATGATCCGACCTTTTTCGATGACGTGGAACCTTTGTCGTTCGGCGAGTTGCCGTTTCCGCAGGACGAGGTGAACGTGTACGGGTTCCCGGTGGGCGGGGATACGTTGAGCATCACAAAGGGCGTGATTTCGCGGATCGAACATCAGCAGTATGTGCATAGTTCGGTCCCGTTACTGGCCGTGCAGATCGACGCGGCGATCAATCCGGGCAACAGCGGCGGACCGGCTATTGTGGATGGTCGCATTGTGGGGGTGGCCATGCAGGGCGTGCCGCACGCCGACAGCATCGGCTATATCGTGCCCGTGCCGGTCATTCAGCACTTCTTCGCCGATATACGGAACGGTCGACTCGACGGGATTCCCAGTTTGGGCATTGTGCCGCAGGTACTGGAGAATCCGGATATGCGTCGGCATTACGGTATGGAAGAGGAACAGACCGGCGTGTTGGTGGCGGCCCTTGCGCACGGATCGTCCGTGGACGGGATTCTGCAGCCGGAAGATGTGCTCTTGAGCATCCAGGGGCATTTGATAGCCGACGACGGCACGGTGGAATTCCGGGCGAGGGAACGCACGAGCTTCTCGTATTATGTGCAGGAGAATCAGGTCGGCGAAACGTTGAAAATGGACGTGCTGCGCGACGGGGAGTCGATGTCTTTGGAAATCCCGCTGAATCATCCGATGGAGCGCGATTGGCTGATCCCGATGGAGCAATACGACATTCTGCCCACCTACTATATTTACGGCGGCGTGGTGTTTGTGCCATTGACGAAGAATCTCATGCGGATGTGGGGGCCGAATTGGGCGAACGCGGCTCCGAAAGAATTTGTGGTGCAACTGCAGAACAACATTGTGACGGAAGAACAAGACGAGCATGTCATCGGCTTGCGCGTCCTCGCGGCGGATGTGAATCAGGGGTTTCATGGCGAAAGCAACTGGTTCATTGAAACGGTGGACGGCGTAAAGGTCCGTAACCTCGGGCACTTGATCGAATTGGTGGAAGCCGGGGAAGGGAACGAGTTCGTTGAATTTCGTAATCCGGTCGGTCGGCGCATAATCCTGGACCGGCAAAAGGTGAAGAAGGAGCAGGAAAGCATCTTGGCGATCTACCGGATTCCGGAAGACCGGTCGGGCGATCTGTTGTGAGCGGGGTGCATGGCGGGTGTCGGGTATAGCGTGTCGGATGGCGATCATGAACATACCTTTGTCCGTTAAGGTGGTGGTCCGGCGGATCCTGCTGGTCGGCGGGGTGGCGCTCATCCTGCTCTTTGCCCTCTGCTGGTCCCCGTATCCGTGGCGCCTATATCATTGGTTGTCCATGCCCGAGGCGCACCTGGAAGTGGTCCCGGAATGGATTGTGGTCTTGGGAGGCGGCGGCATCCCAAGCGAGTCGGGCTTGATCCGCACGTATCACGGCGCCCAAGCGGCGCACCGGTTTCCCGACGCACGCATATTGGTGGCGTTGCCCGCCCACGATCTAAATACCGATAGTGCGCTCCGGCGTATGAGCGACGAATTGGTAATGCGGGGCGTGCATGAAGACCGTATTCATTTTGAGCCGCGCGGTTCGAGCACGCGCGCACAGGCGGTGGAGAGCCGCAAGCTGCTTGATGAGGATGCGGTGTTGATGCTCGTCACCTCGCCGGACCACATGCGCAGGGCGGTGCTCACGTTTCGTCGTGCGGGGTTTCCCCATGTGGGAGCGTATGGCGCTCACGATACGTCCGCTGAGGGCGATATGTCGATCAGTGCGGAGGATGTGGACAGCAAGCTCTTGTTGCCCACCTTGGAGGGCAGTCTCACGCTACGCTATCATTTTTGGAATCATGTGGGGTATTTGACCCGTTTCGCTAGAGAGTTCACGGCGTTGTGTTACTATACATTTAAAGGCTGGGTGTAAGTGACCCGAAATGACGGAAAGGAGTGAACGTCATGGCGGATGTGCCGAAATACTATGCGGCTGAACGTATCGGGACCCTTTTCTATCCCGACGTGGCCGGTATCGCGGAAGAGGCGGCTGCGGCTGGATTAAAGCCGGCTTCGGAGGACCGGGATAAAGTGCACCTGTTGATCATTGATATGCAGGTGGATTTCTGTCATGAGCAGGGTTCCTTGTACGTGCCGGGCGCCAAAGACGATATCCGGCGCTTGATCGAGTTCATTCATCGCCATGCCGGGCGCATTACGGACATTACCTGTTCACTGGACTCGCATGTGCCGTTCCAGATCTTTCATCCGGCGTGGTGGACGGACGCGGACGGCGCGCACCCCGAACCCTTCACGATTATCACGCGGGAAGACGTGGACCACGGACGTTGGCGGCCTTTGTTTGAGCCGGCGTGGTCAAAGGAATACGTGCGGCGTTTGGAAGAGCAGTCAAAGAAGCAACTCTTGATCTGGCCGTATCACGTGCCCATGGGCGGAGTGGGGCATGCGCTGGATCCTGAATTATGGTCGGCTGTGTTCTGGCATTCGGTGGCGCGCCGCACCCAGCCGCGTTGGTGGTCCAAGGGCAGCGTGCCTCGCACGGAACATTATTCCGTGGTCCAACCCGAGATCCCCGTGCCGGACGATCCGCACGGCGGGCGCAGCGTGGACTTTCTGGAGATGCTGTATTCCAAGGATTATGTCTTGCTGGCCGGCGAAGCAGAGAGTCATTGCGTGCTTGAAACCGTCACCGACCTCGTAAAGGAATTCGAACGCCACCCGGAAATGCGTGAACGGCTGTATATCCTGCGGGATTGCATGTCGCCCGTGCCGCATCCGGACATCGATTTCCATGCCATCGCGGTGGAGGCCTTCAAGGAGTACGAGCAGCGGGGCGTGCACTTCATCAACAGTACCGATCCGCTGCCGTTCTGACGCGTCTCTCCATCTCCTCTTTCTGCGCGTCCATGCTTTCGACCAGCTTGAGCTGGTTGCGCGCGCGGTCAAGATTGTGGTTGAGGCGGGCGACCTTGAAGTACCGGTCCCCGTTCAGGTGATCGGTTAAGAAACGGATGCCGGTCTCAAGCGCAATGAGTTTTCCGGCGATGGCCAGGTGCGCGATTTCCGTCCTGTTCAGAAACGCGTGCGCCGCGGACAGATACCCCTCCGTCAAGGCGTCAAACAGGTCCATGCGCACCCGTACCTTGGATAAATCCTGTTCATCTTCCGCGGCGGAAGAGGCGGCGGTGCGCACGAGATCGCCGAAATCGTAGAGCGCCAGACCCGGCATCACGGTGTCGAGATCAATCAAGCAAAGGGCTTCGCCCGTGGCTCGGTCGAACAGCACATTGCTGATCTTGGTGTCGTTGTGCGTGATTCGTTCGGGCATTTCGCCCGCGCGCTGTTGTTCGAGGAGGATCCCCATGAACGCGCTTCGCTCAACGATACATGCGATCTCCTTTGCCGCGTCATCGACGCGACGATGCCGATCTTGTTCAATGGCTTCCCTCAACGCCTCATAACGCGCGGGCGTGTTGTGAAAGTCCGGGATGGTTTCCTTCAGGCGCGGGGCCGGCAAATCGGCCAGTAGGCATTGGAATTGTCCGAGTACGCGCGCGGCTTCGCGCGCTTGCCTTGGTGCGGTGACCCGATCGTGGGTGTGGGCGTGTTCGATGAGCCGGTAGGTGCGCCAACAGGATCCGCTCTCATCGCGCAGGAAGAGTCGTTCGTCGCGGGTGGGGATCACGGTCAGGACTCGCCGTGCGATGTCGTGTGCTTTGGCCTTTTCCAGTTTGGCGCGTATATGATTCGTCACACGGCAAATGTTTTCCATCAGCGCGGGCAGGTCGGGAAAGACGATTTGGTTCAGGCGTTGGTGTATGTAACGGCGCACGGTGCCGTCGGGCGCGCGGTAGGAGGCCGTGAAGGTGTCGTGGATATGTCCGCTGCCGGTCGCGGTCGCTTCGATGAGCGCTCCGTCGATGGCGAACCGGTCGCCGGGAATGTCCGCAGGATGTGGATCGGGGTTCACGACCACAGGTGTTCGGGATACGTGCCGCTCTGAATGAGGTCGCGTATGCCGGCTTCGACGAAGGACTTGTCTTCACGGTACGTGATGCCGAACCAGCTGCCGTGGCTGGGCAAAATCCGTACATCCGCATGCCCGCTCGCCATGAGTTGGTCAATGACGGACGTGATATAGAATTCGGATGTATCGTCGCCGCCCCGATGGGAAAGGAACTCCGCGAACTGCGCCTCGAGATGGTGAAAGATCGAGGGGGTAAACCCCCACATATTCATCGAAACCCATTCGTCGCCGGACAGGGGGTGCTCATTGCCTGATGCGTCGGTGAAAACCGCCCCGTCGCCGCGTTTTTCGATGTGTGTGCGTTCGGTGAGGCCGCGTAGGAAGAGCCGCTCGTCGCATTCACAGATGCCGCGCGACACGTGTCCGTGTTCGGAAAGGGTGTTGCGCAATTTGAATCCGACCATGGCGTAATGGGCCTTGCCGTCGTCAAGGGCGTCCCGCAGGAAGTTGGCGAGGATCCGATAGGATTCAACCCCATAAAAATCGTCCGCATTGATCACCGCGAAGGGCGCATCGATCGTTTCCTTTCCCGCCAGGACAGCGTGGGCCGTGCCCCACGGTTTCTTGCGGGAGTCCGGTGCGGAGAATCCGTCCGGCACGTTGTTCAGTTCTTGGAAGACGTAGTCCACGTCGATGCGATGTTCGAAGCGGCTCCCGACGATGTTCCGAAAATCCTTTTCGATGTCGCGTCGAATGACAAACACCACCCGTTCAAAGCCGGCGCGCAACGCGTCGTACACGGAATAGTCCAGAATGGTTTCTCCGCGGGGCCCCACGGGATCGATCTGTTTCAGGCCACCGTACCGGCTGCCCATGCCTGCGGCCAAAACCGACAAGGTTAAATGCATGTTGGTCTCATCCCCACTTATGTGATGCGAAAAACGGAATGTGCGTTCTTTTCTTATGTGGCCGGAGGGCCTTGCGTCAATGAATACCTCTAAAAAATTGTGTTTCCATGACCAAAGCCGGCCAGTAAAGTGGCACGTTACATCGTGTGGAAACCATGGGAGGAAGCGATTATGGCAGCGGATACATCACCTTTGGAAGCGAGCGGGAAACAGGTCATTGCCGACTTGCGCGAGTTGGCGGAACTGACGTCCGACGACAAGGGCGCCCAGCGTGTGGCGTGGGGGCCGGTATGGCGCAAGGCGCGAGAATGGTTCAAGGAGAAGGTGGCCAAGGAACTCGGCCTTCCCGTCGAGACCGATTCCGCCGGCAACTTTTGGGTCACCATCCCCGGCGACTCCGACAAAACGGTGATTGTGGCCGGTCACCTTGATTCCGTGCCCAACGGCGGTTGGCTGGACGGCTGTCTCGGTACCATGGTCAGTCTCGAATCCTTGCGTCGCTATGCGAAGCGGGACCGGAAACCGGTGACCTTGAAGCTCGTGGATTGGGCGGACGAGGAGGGTGCGCGGTTCGGTCGCAGCCTGTTGGGCTCCTCCGCGGCAGGCGGATCCCTGAATGTGGAAGAGGTCTTGGGCCTTAAGGATCGTGACGGAGTCACCCAGGGGGAAGCGTTGAAGGAGAACGGTGTCGATCCCGCCAGGATGTTGGACGCGCACAAGGAACTTAAAGAAATCAATGCCAAGGCGTATCTGGAATTGCATATTGAGCAAGGGCCGGTGCTCGAGGCGATGAACAAGCCGACGGGAGTGGTGCTGGGCACGTTTGGTGTGGAGCGGCACATGGTGAAATTCACCGGCCAGGCGGCGCATTCCGGCTCCACGCCGATCGCGATGCGGCGCGACGCGTTTTTGGCCGCGGCGCAATTCGCCCTGGAAGTGCGGGAGATCGCCAAACGTCATTCGAAACCCGATGCCGGTGTGGTTTGCACCTGCGGCATTGTCAAGGTGGAGCCCTCCATTGTCACGGCCGTGCCGGGTGTGTGCGAGATTTCGATTGATCAGCGCGCCTTGGATGCGGACGTTCTGGCCAGAATGAACAAGGAAGCGCGGGAAGCGTCCGAAAAGGCGGCGAAGGACAATAATGTGAAGGTCGTGTGGAGCAAATTGTGGACGATTGAACCGCGGCCGTTTGATCCGGATCTCATTCGCCTGTGCGGAGAAGCGGTGAAGGAAGCCACAGGCGACGCGCCTCACTTGCCGTCCGGGCCGTTGCATGACGCCGCCGAGATGGTGCCGCACATGCCGACCGTCATGATGTTTGCCTATTCTTCCAACGGCCTGTCGCACTGTAAGGAAGAAGATACGCCGGAAGAATACGTGGATCTCACCGCGCGCGCGTTCATGCTGTTGGC
>SKXR01000246.1 GCA_007128275.1 Kiritimatiellia bacterium | reverse complement strand
CGGCGCTCCTGCTGTATTACGTCGTGCCGCGCCGCGGCAAACATTTCTTGCTGACCCTCCTCAGCTACGGCTTCTACGGCTGGGCCAATCCGGCGTTCATCATCCTCCTGCTCTTCTCCACCGTCGTGGATTACATCTGCGGCTTGGTCATCGCCCGCCATACGCCGTTCGACGGGCGATACGACGTGGCCCCGCTGGAACCCGGCACGCCGCGTTCGCGCGCCCAGCGAGCGGCCGTAACGATCTCCATCATCTCCAACCTCTCCCTCCTCGGCTTCTTCAAGTACTTCAATTTCGCCGTCGAAAACTACGACGTCCTCGTCAATGCCATCGGCCTGCCGGGCCTGGAACTCGATTTGGCCTTGCGCATCACCCTCCCCCTCGGCATCAGCTTCTACACGTTCCAGTCGATGAGTTACACCATCGACGTGTATCGAGGCCACGCGCGCGCCCTCCGTAATTTCATCGATTTCGCCTGCTACGTCTCCATGTTTCCCCAACTCGTCGCGGGACCCATCATCCGCTTTTCCGAAGTCTCCGAACAATTGCGCCAACGCACGCACACCCTGGCGAAATTCGCGCGCGGCGCGGCCTTCATATGCGTCGGGCTCGCAAAGAAAATCCTGATTGCGAACCCGTGCGGGAAAGTGGCCGACGTGGCGTTCGACGCCGGCTCCATTGGCGTGGTCGACGCGTGGTATGGCGTGATTGCTTACGCGTTCCAAATCTATTTCGATTTCAGCGCCTATTCCGACATGGCGATCGGACTCGGCCTGATGCTCGGATTCGTGTTCCCGAAGAACTTCGACTCGCCTTACCACGCCAAATCCATCACGGAATTCTGGCGCAGATGGCACATCTCGCTCTCGTCATGGCTCCGCGATTACCTCTACATCCCGCTCGGCGGAAACAAGAAAGGATCGCTCCGAACAGGCGTCAACCTCGCGCTGGTCATGCTGCTGGGCGGACTTTGGCACGGCGCATCCTGGAATTTTGTGATCTGGGGCGGCATTCATGGGCTTCTGCTCGGGATCGAACGGGTGCAAGGCAAAGATTCTCTCTATCGCCGACTGCCGGACGCGTTGCGGATCGCCTGCACCTTCTTCATCGTCCTGATTGCCTGGGTCTTCTTCCGCGCCGCCGACTTGCCGTCCGCCCTCGCCTATCTCGGCGCGATGTTCGGGCTCGTTGCGCCGACGGAATCGGCGGCGCTGCTCGGCGGTTTACTGTATCAGCCGTACTACGTCATGACGTTCATTATCGCCGCGGTGATCACCTGGGGCGCCCCGCAAACGTGGGATTGGTCGCGCTCGTTGCCCCGGTGGAAAATCGCCGTCGCCGCGTTGCTGTTCCTGCTCTCCGTCCTTGTCCTGGCCACACAAGCCTATAACCCGTTCATCTATTTTATTTTCTGATGAAAGTCACCGAACAACAACAGTCGCGCGAACAGATGGCGTGGGAAGAAGTCGGACACACCGATGTCCGGACCGGCGCCGCGTGGACGCTTATCCTGATCTTCCTCGCCGTCATCTATGCCGTGCCGCTGCATCAGCATGTCGAGGAATGGAAAGCCGACCGACCGATGCAATCGTTGGACCTGTGGCGGCACGTGCCTGAAATCTTTCGACCCATCCGGGAGCGGGGTCTTCGCGTGTCCAGCGTAATTGACGCGAACCGCGTGTTCCTGCGGCGGATCAACGAGTACGAGGACGACTTGGAAGATGCGTCGCTCGCCGGACAAATCATCCGTCCAACCGTCCAGTCGTTCATGGCTTCCCGTCTCGGCGTCGGCAATGAGCAAGCCTATGTCGGTCGCGACGGCTGGCTCTTTTATCGTCCCGGCATGGACTCCCTCACGGGACCCGGCTTCCTCGACGAACGCCAACTCGCGCGACGCGCGGCCTCCGGGACGGAATGGCGCGCCGCGCCGCAACCCGATCCGCGCAAGGCCATCCTCGACTTCAAACGCCAACTCGACGAACGCGGGATCACGCTGATCGTCATGCCCACACCCATCAAACCCACCATCCATCCGGAACGATTCTCCGCGCGCTACACCGGGCACGACCGCGCACTGCACAATCCCTCGTATCAACCCTTCATAGAGGAATTGGAAGCGGAAGGCGTGATCGTCTTCGATCCGTCCGGCCTGCTGTTGGAACGGAAGACGGAAGACGGAACCACGCAGTACCTCGCCACCGACACGCACTGGCGCCCCGAAGCGATGGAGGCGGCGGCGGTGAAATTGGCCGACCTGATCTCGGGTGGTAGGGCGAGGCGTCCCGCCGAGCCGCAGCCCGCCGTGGACGGTTCGCCCAACCCACCCCCAGAGGAAGCATCGGTTGGCCTTGCCGGAACGCGCAACCATACCCAACCAGAGACCGCCACACCAACGGACCTCCCCTCCTTGGAGGGGTGGTCCCGCGACAGCGGGACCGGGGTGGGTTCCTCCCCTCCTGCGGAGGGGTGGCCGAAGGCCGGGGTGGGTTCTTTGCGCCGCCAACCCGTCCAAATCGCCGCGCTCGGCGATATCTCCCTCATGCTCGATCTGCCCGCGGATCAAACCATCTTCCCGCCGGAACCCGTCACGATCCAACAGGTACTGACCGATGACGGCCAATTCTGGCGGGCTTCCGAAGACGCCGAGGTACTCGTGCTCGGCGACAGTTTCAGCAACATCTATTCCCTCGAACCCATGGGCTGGGGCGAATCCGCCGGATTTATTGAACAACTCAGCTTTCATCTGGGCGCGCCGATCGATCGCCTGGTCCGCAACGACAGCGGCGCGTTCGCCACGCGCGACATGCTCAGCCGCGAACTGGCGCGCGGACACGACCGGCTTGCCGGAAAAAGAATCGTCATCTGGCAATTCGCCGCACGCGAATTGGCCGTCGGCGACTGGCGCATCATCCCGCTTGAATTGCAAGAACCTCCCGACACCCAATTCGTGGTCCCCGCCCCCGGAGAAACGCTCACCGTAACCGGTGTTGTTCAAGCCGTCTCATTAGTCCCCCGGCCCGGTACCGTCCCGTACCGGGACCACATCGTTTCCATTCATCTGGTTGACATAGACGACGGCGAAGCCGTCGTCTACATGCACAGCATGACCGACAACGAATGGACCCGCGCCGCCCGCCTGCGGATCGGCGAGGAGATCACCGTCGCGCTCCGTCCCTGGTCCGACGTCGCGGACCAATACGACGCCATCAACCGCTCGGAACTGGACGATTGGGAACTGCAGATCGCCCCGCCGGCGTGGGGTGAAATGGCGAAGTGAAAGAAAGCGGATGTCGGTTTTTCCCCAGAAGCTCCATGGCATCGCTCGCACGTGTGGCCGCACGCGAAGCCCCCCGGTCACCCCGAGCGCAGCCGAGGGGGCTCACACTTATCGGCGGGCCAATACGTTGTATTCCTTGCTCACATCGCTCTCCACATATTGCAGGATCGCGGCGGGCTCGTGTTCGATGCGTTCCCCGCTGTCAGGATCAATGGTCTCCAGGGTATAGCCCTCCCCCACCAATTGTTCCAGAAATTCGACCGGATCGTTGTCCAACGCCCGTAAGTGATCCGGCACAAATTCGAGGAGCATGACGGGCGGCTTGTAATCGCCCATCCCGGAAAACACCAACGGCTCCGCCCCCTCCACGTCAATCTTCGCCACATCGGGTCGCACGTTCAGGCCGGCCAGGAGAACGTCGGCACGCCTCACCTCGACCTTTCGGGACTGTCCCGTCGCGCCGAGGTCGGCAAAACTCAAATATCCACGGTTGTCTTCGACCTGATACAGGTCCATTTGGCCTTCACTGTCCCCCAACGCATACGGGAGTATCGTCACGTTCGTGCACCCGTTATTTTCGACATTGGCCTTCAACAGCGCCAGGTTATCGGGATCGGGCTCCGCCGCAATGACCCTTCCTTCCGGGCCGACTGCCCGGGATAAATGCAACGTGTACAACCCTATGTTTGCCCCGATATCGAACGCACAGTCTCCGCGCTTGACCAGCGAGCATAGAAAATCGATATCGCGCTGTTCGTATCCCGCGCCCATCGCGAGCTTGCGGGCAATGAATCGATCCCGGGGATCGACACGAACGGTGAATTCACCCACCTTCGCGTCTTTTGAACCATGAAACCAGAGTGTCAACCCGCCGTGCATACGATTGAGCAGCGCCGAACGCGCCAGCGGCGTGCGCCTCAGCTTATCCGCAAGGAATGACAACGTTCGCAAACCCCAGGCTTTTATTGTTTTGAGTGGCATCTTGACGCTTTCCAGTCCTTCAACATGGTGACAACTTTCTGATCACGTCCTGCCCGGCAACGGCTACGCCAGGACATGACACACTAAAATGAGCAGCCAAGACTTAACACAGCGGATCAGGCGGAGTCCACAACCGTCGATTGCAATGCACGTGCAGCCGGGCACGGATCGGCGCAGCATCAACCGCTCGGAACGGGACGACTGGAAACTCGAACTCCAGGAGCCCTACTGGGGGGAATGGCGATAATCAGAGGATGACATTGATACCGCGCAATCCGAAATAGGGGGCGGCGGCGATCGCATGACGATCGTTTGTGTAGATCTCCGCCAGACCGCTTTCAACCGCGCAGGCAAGATGTAACGCGTCGGCGGATCGAAGGTAAACATCCCTTGGAAGATCGGTGAAGATCCGCTCCACATGTTCCATGACTTGATCCGTGAGGGGAAGCCATGTGAGTCCGCCCTCCTTTTCGTCCAAATGGAATTGCCTCAACAGGCCGACAAAGACTTCCCGCGTTGCGGCACCCTCGCGGTATTTTCGATGAAACGCGGCGATCAATTCGACGCGCCCATGCCATCCGCAACACACGTCCGTAGCGCGCCCCGCCAGATCCCGAACGATTTCATGGCCGGGATCGTTCCAATACAACCGCACCAGATAGCTGGTGTCGAAGTACGTCATGAACTCGCTCGATCCCGATCTTCAGAAATGGCGTCCGTGGCGTCGGAGCCGCCGGAAAGTTTACCGGCCTCGACCAAGGCACTGAATGCCGGATCCAACTTCCGACGGGCAAAGTACGGCGTTCGCGGCTCTTGAACTCCTTTCGCTTCCACCCTTTTTGACAGCGTGCTCACAATGAGATTCTTCAGCGTCGTGCCTTCGCGAACGGCCTGTATCTTGGCCTTCCGATAAAGGGCATCAGGAATATCCACCGTTGTCTTCATGCATCCATATTCCCGTATAAACGGGAATATGTCAATTACTGCGCGTCATTTGTTTTCTTCGATCCACTGGCGAACATAGTCCTGATCAGCACGGCTTACGGCCTGAACGGGGACCTGAATCAAGCGACCGTCCTCCCTCTCCAATTGCAGCATCGAGCCATCAACCGTAATCAGTCGCGCGGACGTTGTCGCCCCCTGCGCATCGGTCCACGTCCGATATTCGATAACCGGCTCGTCGGGTTTCTCCGGCAGGGGGTCGTCCCCGATGCGCTCGATTTCCAGCGTCTTCTCCCGCTCATTGAACCGGAACAGATACAGCCCGTTCCACGTGCCGCGGGCGGCGAAATCGGGTCCGAGACGCCGGAGCGGCGTGTGCATTGATTCTTCCGCCGCGACTCGTCCGGCCGGGCGCCCCCACCAGATGGCGTCGTAATCGTTGGCGGTGATCTTGAATTTCGGGTCTACGATGTTATCGAAAAAGAATTTCCCCTCCCACACATGATCCGCCACATGTTCAAACGGCCACGCCGTGGGACTCCACTCGTTGAACGTGCCGGCGAGATTGATCGTGCGCCAGATCGAGAACGGCCCCGTCGCGCGCGGCGCGGACGCGGGTTCGGACGCGACCTCTCTCGTCCGCACTTCGCCGGGGCGATCCACCATCGAGAAGATGCGAGCGCTGTACGGCGCCATTCGCGTCTGCGCACGTGTTCCGGAAGTCAATGTGAAGGGGCGCGCTTCATGCTGTCGCTCACCGCCATACGTGCTCCAATCCGTGTTCATGCGCAACGTCCACGTCCCCCCGGATGGAAACGGGATGACGAGATCCTCTTCGCGGCCGGAGAAATTCATCGCCACCACAACCTGATCGGCCGGATGGCTTTCGTGCCCGCGCCAATACACAATGGTTTTCCGGTCGTCATCCACCGCGGGCACCCGAATCTGCCGGCCTTTCAATCCGACGCTGTGTCCTTCGCTATTTCGGCGCAGGGCAATGAGATCGCGGTGCAACGCCAAAGTCCCCGCGTGCCGGCGGGTCTTGGACCAATCCAGCGGCGTGTCGTCATGCCACGTGCCGTATTCCTGAAATTCGTTGCCCATGAAGAGCAACGGAATTCCTGGAGCGGTAAACGTCAGCACCGCGCCGAGCCCGCTTAATCGGCGCGCATAATCACCGCCCGGATCGGCGGGATCGATGTCAGACGCAATCCGCCGCTCCTCATTCAACTTGCCCGCCTCGTCGTGGTTGTCGACATAGATCACGCGCCACATACGCGGCACGCGCGTCAGGGCGGCGCTGATCTGCCGCATGTTTCGTTCAATATCCGTGCGCGCGGACAGCGACGGCATCACCTGATGATGAAAATCGTAATCCCATGATCCGTGGAAGTTCCCGATCCCCAACGAATCTTCCGCGATGCTCCACCTTCCTGGGAAACGCTCTTCGATCTCCCGGTTGATGTCCACCAGCATTTGCGCGCCCTCGGGAATGGGATAGCGACCATCGTTGTACGCGCGAATATTTATGGTGGAATCCCAGCGGAAACCGTCCACGCGATATTCTTTCAACCACATGATGGCGTTGTCTCGAATGAACCGGCGCACCATCGGCTGATCGAAGCGCACGCGCGGCCCCCAAGGCGTCATATCGATGCCGGCCCCGTCGAAGAAATAGATGCCGCCACGGTCCCTTTGTCCGGTACCGTCGAACTGCAATAGATCGAGATTCTGCGGGCCGTAATGGTTATGCACGATATCCACATGCACGGCGAGTCCCCGCTGGTGGCAAGCCTGCACAAACCGTTTGAATCCGTCCGGCCCGCCATAGGCCTGTTCAACGGCAAAGAGGTCGCTCGGATTATAGCCCCAACTTTGGGAGCCCTGAAACTCGTGCACGGGAAGAATGCAGAGCGTGTTTACCCCCAGCTCCACGAGATAATCCAACCGCCGGATGGCGTCGTCGAACGTGGCCGGCATACCGCTGTTCGGACGCGGATCATGAAACGTGCCGATGTGCATTTCGTAGATGATCAGCTCGTTCAACGCATAGCGGGGCGGCTCGACATCGGCCCAGCGAAAGGCGTCCGGATCATAGAAGACGGATTGGGTTCCGTCTTCGGACACCATGCGCCCGTACGGATCGCGCCGACGCAGCTCGTCGTTAATCAGAAACTGATATGCTCCGCGCGGTCGGCTGCCGCGGATGGTCACCGACCAGACTCCGGTTCGTGGATCGCGCTCCAAGTAATCGCTCTGACGCGCCCGCCACCCGTTGAAGTCACCGATGACCGCCACGGACTGCGCGTTCGGCGCCCAGACGCGATACGTTGTGGCGCCCTGCTCGAAGGTCACCCCCATGGGTTCCACATCCACGACCGCCAAAGCGTGGACACCGAAATGGAGGCAGCCAAGGAGGATCAGCAACGCCGACGTATGCAATTTGGAATTCCAGCCCAGCATGATCATTAGCGGCCTCACAGTAATATGAGCCATATTAAAGCGTTATTCCACCCGGTCAATAGTATACCCACAACCAACGTTGACGGGACCCTTCATGGCGTATATCTATTGTCCCATGCAGTACAGATACGCCCTATTCCTGTTCATCCCGATACACGTGTTTGCGGTCGCCTGCGCGCAAGGCGAGCCGGTCACCTCGTTTCGCGATCTGGCCGAGGCGGCCTCCCTGCGGGGCGAGACCGTCGTCGAAGGTCGCGATGGGTGGTTGTTCTTCATGCCCGAATTGCGACATCTCGGCGCAGGCCCTTTTTGGGGCGCAGCGGCGGAAACGGCCAGTCGCGCCACGCGCGCGGATGCGCGGGACCCGTTGCCCGCCATCCTCGCATTTCATAAAGCGCTCAAAGCGGAAGGCGCGGAATTGATTCTGGCGCCCGTGCCGCCCAAGGCCGTGATCCATGAGCACCAGTTACCCGGCATGGAAGGACGAGCCACCGCGCGACCGGACACGCATCACCAAGCATTCTACGAGCTACTCCGAGAAGAAGGGATCACGGTACTGGACTTGACCGACGTCTTCCGTGACGCGCCGGAAGACGAGCGCGGCCCGCTATATTGTCTGCAAGACACACATTGGTCCGGCGTGGCCTGCGTGCTGGCCGCCCAACAGATGGCCGAACAGATCAACGCCCTGCTCGGCGACACGGAGCGCCAGGTGTACGACACCGAATGGCGTACCATTGAAATTACGGGCGATTTATGGCGCATGCTGGATAATCCGGACCTACCGCGAGAAACTTTGCAGGTGCGCACCGTGCAGGGCGCCACTCCGGAACGAGCGAGTCCGGTGATTTTGTTGGGCGACAGCCACACGCTCGTTTTTCAAGCGGGGGGCGACATGCATTACAGCGGCGCGGGGCTCGCGGATCAACTGGCCGTCGAACTGGGCTTGCCCGTAGATCTCATCGGCGTCCGCGGATCGGGCGCGACCCCGGCGCGCATCAATCTCCTGCGTCGCGCACAGGGCGATCCGAACTACTGGGAGAACAAGCGCGTCGTTATCTGGGTATTCGCCGCGCGCGAGTTTACGGAAAGCGACGGTTGGCGCATTGTGCCGATTGCGCCGTGAAAAAAGATTTTGGGTTTTAGGTTTTAGGTTATGGGTCGTGGAGGCTTTCGCGGCGAGAAGGCTTGCAATCTCTCGACTCCGTCTTATTGATAGCGACTACAATATAGAGATCGACCTAGAAGTGATAGGCGTAGCCGAAGCTGATCACCGGGTAGACTTTCAGCCAGTCCAGATTGTCTTCCACGTCCGATTGTGTCTTCCTCAAATCCTGCTGGAACTGATCATCCCCCCGTGCGGTGCCGTTGGATGACAGGCTGAAGCTGTACCCCTGTATCATCAAGCCGATGTCCATGGAGAAGGTCAACAGGGAATCGGGTTTCACGCTGTTCCCCCATCCGATGCCGACATAGGGCGAAATGGTGTCGTACGAGGCCCTTCCGCGAAGGGTTCCCGTCTGTTCCGCCGTATATACGTTATCGCCGACACGAGCGTTCCCTTTCGGCTCGCCTTTCACGGTAACCTTCATGTCCTTAACCACCGCGCCCACGCTAATACGAAAGTTCTTCATGCGGGTGGGATAGAAATCCAACATCAACCGGGCGCCGGGCGCGGAGAGATCGTAGTCGAAGTCCACATTCCCCGTGGTGGTCTTGTAGCCCCCCATCAGATAGTGGGCCGTACCGCGGAAATTTAGCCAGTCGGTGATATAAGAGGTGGTTTCCGCTCCGGCGCCCAACGTGCCGGCGTGCAGGCCCAACGACACACCCGTCCAATAGAACGCGTCCGGATTCGGGCGGCCCCACTCATCGTACTCGGCAACCGGTTGTGGCTCCCACTGAGCCGGAGCCGGAGCCGGGATCGGGGCCGACGGGCGGACCGGTGTCACCTGCGGTTGCGGGCGGGCTTGCGGCGCCTGTTGCGGTTGAGGAGCCGGCTCGGAGCGCGGCGGCACGCGGATATACGACGAAGACGAGCCGGGATTGCCCAACGCGGCTTGCGCATAGGCCATGGAAAGAAGTACACCGATTACCAAAAAGACTTTCATACGGAAACAATTCCCTTCGTCAAATATGCGTATGCCGAGTGCCCGAGACCTTGTATTGGCCTCCGCAAAGAACCAAGTCGACAGGCGAGATTGCCAAGGAGAATAAGTGGATGTGGTGGCGAGTCAAGCGGGAACCATCTTTTCTCCTCGGGTGGACACCCCTCTTACAACACAGAGCCCTACGGTTTCACCGCTTCGATGAAAATATATCCGCACTGTTCCGGCGGTAGTTTGAGCGCCGTTCGCCGATAGATTCCGCCAAACCATTTCTTGTACAACGCACTCAACCCGCGATGCAACGGCGCGCAGGGGATGAGCTTGACGATCCCGTGCAGGCGCAAAGGGGTCCAAGCCAGAAAACTCCACAACGGCGTATGAGACAGTGGAAGAAAACCGAAATGCTGTTTAACCTCAAAGCCGCCCGCCTCAAATAGCGCCACCCAGCGGTCCGGGGCATAGAGATGGGCCTGTTGCATCCGGCGATTCATGGCGTCCATGTAGCGCCGCGCCCATCCGGTGCAGCCCAGCCCCTTCAATAATCGGGTAATCCAATAATTCTGTTCGTATTGATCGGTACACACCGACGCATAAAACGAGCCACCGGGTTTTAACACCCGGTGCACCTCCCGCAAGGCACGGTCCAGCCCGGGATCGATGGACAACATGCTGGCATTGGAAACCACCGTATGAAACGATTCATCGTCGAACGGAAGCGCGGTCGCATTCGCGCAGATCATCTCCTTGTACAAGGCGCGCGCCTTTTCCCCCGCCTGCTGAATGGCCTCCGCCGACAAATCAATCCCGATCATCTCGCCGGGCGGGCCGAGCGCCTCGGCCAACATCACCCCATACTCGCCGTCGCTGCATCCCACATCCAGCACGGGCGCCTTCCACTGGATGTCAGCCGTTTTGAACGCACGCAAATGGAACGCGTTGAAGAAGGCGGCCATCGGCTTGAAGTAATACCGTCGCGTCGCGATATCCAAGGGATCCTCGAACGGTGCGGCGTCGTTCTGATGGGTTGCGGTGTCAGCCATGTGCGCACTATAGGTTTTTGTGGGATTGTGTACAGACCGATTCCGGTCTATTTCGCAAGCGCCTCGTATACGCCCGCAAGACGCCGCTTGAATTCCTCGAAGTTGTATGTCCGGCGTATGAGCTCCTTGCCTTTCGACGCCAACCGTTCGCGGACCGCCGCATCGGCCACCACGGCAACAAGGCCTTCCGAAAACGACGCTTCATCGGGTTGCACAAAAAAGGCGGATTCCTCATCCAGAATCTGGCGATTCGCCTCGTTGTCCGTCGCCAGGATGCAGCGGCCGACTTTGAGATAATCCAGCAGCTTCAACGGCGTGTTGGTGCCGGCGATACGAGACGACAACAGGATATCGGAGGCGGCCAGATAGTTGGGCAAATCGTCCGGCGCCACTTTTCCCAGAAAGGTCACGGCCTGATCCGCTTGTTGGGCGCGCAATTGTTCGGTGCGCTCATGAATTTCCTCGGCGGTTCCGCCGATAATCAAAAAGCGCGCGCGCGGCGCGCACCGAACCACTTCGGGGATCGAACCGAAAAGGAGTTCAATGCCCTGATACACCGCAAACGACCCTACATACGTGATCAATACTTCATCGTCTTTACGCCGCAATTGCGCGCGAAGCGTCTCCACGCGGTCCGGGTCAGGCTCCGCGAGCGAGGACGGAATGTCGAAGATGTGATGGGCGGGTTTGTCCGGCGCGATCCGTTTCGCCTGCTCCACCAAACCCGGGCCGGTCCCAATCACGGCATCGGCATGGCGGATTGTGAACGCTTCCACCTTGCCGTAAAGCCACATGACGAAATTGCGTAACGCGCCTTTCCTGTAGGATTTCGGGTCGGAATGCTTCTCGAAGACGAGCTTGGCCTTGCTCATACGGGCCAAGGAAACGCCGATGAACCCGGCATCCTCGACGGCGTGAATCACGTCGTACGGCTGTTCCTTGATCAATCGCCGCGCGCGCCACCAGAGTTTCGCGTCGAACGGCACCTTCCAGATCGACGGGCCGATCGGGATGTCCTTCAAGCCGAAGATATTGGACACTCGAATAATGCGTACGCCGGGCGTCTCACGCTCCTCGCCGAACGGCAACGTCAGCAAATCGACATCATAGCCGAGTTCCGACAACGCGAGCATATTGAAGCCGACACGAATCGGCGATCCGCGCCATTGAAAGTAAGGTTGCGGAGAGATGAACAGGATTCGTTTGCGGTCAGTGCTCATGGCCAGTCCTCACGCCCCCCACACCGGCCTATCCCGGTCTCGACCCACCCCGCCCTTCGGGCACCCCTCCCGGGAGAGGACCTCTTCCTTCCTCGGAGGGTAAATGGAGTTCTCGTCACAAATTCTTACTCTTCCTATGTTTCATCATCCGCGCAAGCATCTCCACCGGCCCGTTCCTCTTCCCAATCCGCTCGATATGCGCGTTCGGATCGGTCAGCCACGCGCGCACGCTGCTGACAGGCTTGTTCTCGTCAAAATCCAGCGCCCCGCGCACACCGTAGCCGCCCGCCTGCGTTTCGTCGCCCGCAAACGGCAACGGATCCGATCCGGCCAAGACCGCAATCCCTTTGCGCCGAGCAACCTTCATCAACGACGGTTCCGGCCATATCGTCGGCCGCAGCGCCGTGTCGCCGATCAACAAGCGGCCCGGCGCATGGCCTTCGATCACATCGCGCACCACATCGCCGCGCTGAAAGAACCATTTGCCCGGCGCCCAACTCAACACGGGTATGGCGCCCGATTCGTGTACGCCCTCCACCGTGCGTCCCGTCGGCGCCCCGTCGGGAATGCCGTCGAACGAGGTCAACGCCAGAACCTCCAACCGTTCCGCCGTGACAATCTGACGACCTGAAAAGATCCAAACCCTGTTTCCGTCGTCACCGGTAACGCGAACGGCTTCCGGCTCGTCCGCCGGGTCGACACGAAACGCGTCCGGCAAGCCGTGGGATCCGTCCCGCAACCGATCGAAGAAATGAAATCCCTGACCTTCCGTAAGAAACAGCGCACAGACGGCATCCGGCGATTGCGCCTGACCCCGGAGACGGTCCGCGCACGCCCGGATCAGGCCTGCGGCGTCGTGCACCGGATAGATGTGTACGTGTGTGTCTGCGACCAGTTCCATTTCGCTCCGTACCTGCGTCCACGCGCCTTTTCCAATCATTGGAAACTTCCGCGCTGATTTTTCCAATCATTGGAACTTTTTCGGACGTTTTTTCCAATCATTGGAAACCGTTATATTCCTTGTTGTCTCATCGCTCACCTGCGGCGTCGCGTAGCTCCCGCCTTCGCAAAGCCTGCGGCGCGGCACGCCGCCCTCCAACCCTGTCCATCTTCCCCGTGGAGGGGCGAGCTATGCGAGCCCGCAACCTGCCCGATCCCGCGCGTAACTTTTCTTGGTAACCCAAACGCGAATGGTCTATAAATACCCTAATGAACGCAAGCGAGTCCACTTCAACCATCCATCACGATGCTCAAACACCGCCGTTCCCCGAGACGGCGGACATCGAATCATCGTCCGACGAGTACGCCGGGCGCTTTGCCGGGCCGACGGGTCAATGGATGTTGGCGGTGCAGGAACGGTTGACCTTGTCTTTGCTGGAACCGTACGGCGAAAAGCTGTCGGTGCTGGACGTCGGCGGCGGGCACGGCCAGTTGACCCTTCCGCTGTGCCGGGACGGGCATCGCGTGACCGTGCTGGGCAGTGCGCCCGAATGCGCGCACCGGATCCGGTCCGTCGTGGATGACGGGGCGTGCCGTTTCGTGGTCGGCAACGTGATTGCCTTGCCGTTCGAGGATCAATCCTTCGACGTCGTCCTCTCGTTTCGCATGCTCACCCACTGCGCGCAATGGCCGAATCTGGCGGCTGAATTGTGCCGTGTTGCGCGGCGTGCGGTCATCGTGGATTATCCGACCAGCCAAAGCGTGAACCGCATTGCTCCGTGGTTGTTTGAGGCGAAGAAGAAGGTCGAGGTCAACACGCGCGTGTGGCATTTATTCAAGCACGAAGAGGTGCATAACGCGTTCCGGGACCATGGATTCGCCTTGTCGCGTTTGCGGAAGCAGTTCTTTTTCCCGATGGTCGTTCATCGTATGTTGAAATGCCGGGCTGTTTCCGCTGGACTGGAAACGATCTGCCGGTATACAGGACTAACGCGCTGGGCCGGTTCGCCCGTGATCGCGGCGTATGAGAGAACATGACTGACAACGATCTAACACAACTGGCCGGGGCCCCGATACTGGTCACCGGCGGCACCGGATTCACCGGATCGCACCTGCTTCGCAAGCTGGCGGATGCCGGGCTGGAGGTGCGCGCCATCGTGCGGCCCTCCTCGAACCGGGATCACATCAAGGATCTGAAGGTGGACTGGATCGAGGGCGACGTCTTCGATGACGAGGTTGTGCGCCCCGCCATGA
Organism: Kiritimatiellia bacterium; assembly: GCA_007128275.1. Taxonomy (GTDB): domain Bacteria; phylum Verrucomicrobiota; class Kiritimatiellia; order SLAD01; family SLAD01; genus SKZA01. Next base: position 10,279 of record SKXR01000246.1, on the reverse strand, counting down.
AGGGGATTCAATACTGTTTTCATATGGCCGCGATCTATCGCCAAGCCAACGTCACGCGCGAGATGTATCACAAGGTGCACCTGCACGGCACCCAGACCGTGGCGCGCGCGGCGCGTGACACGCCCGGCTTTAAGCGCCTGATCCATGTGTCGACCATCGGCGTGCACGGACACATCAAACATCCGCCCGCCGATGAGCAAGCCCCCTTCGATCCCGACGACGACTATCAGGACACCAAAGCGCTGGCCGAAACCTGGTTGCGCGATTACGCAGCCAAGAACCGGCTCGCCCACACCATTATCCGTCCCTGCGCCATTTACGGGCCCGGCGACGAGCGGCTGCTTAAGGTGTTTCGTATGGCCATGCGACGTTATTGCCCCATTCTGGGGCACCGGCCTTGTTTGTATCACTTGATACACGTGGACGATCTGGTCCGCATACTGCTCCGCGCCGCCGTGCATCCGGACGCGGTGAACGAGACCTTTATTGCGGGCAATCCGGAAGCGTTACCGCTGGACAAGATGATCCATATCATCGCGGACGCGTTGAATAATCCTGTCCGCATCATTCGCCTGCCGGCATGGCCCTTCTTTCTGGCCGCGCTCCTCTGCGAAGGCGTCTGCCGTCCTTTGGGTATCGACCCACCGCTGTACCGGCGTCGCGTGGCGTTCTATACCAAGGACCGCTCCTTCGACACCAACAAGCTTCGCGCGGTCCTGGGTTATGAGACGCAACTGACCAACGAGGATGGACTGAGACAAACCGCGCAATGGTATGCCGAACAGGGTCTCTTGCAGAAGGAAGCCCCATGAATACGGGCCGCCGCATAGCGATCTCCCTCGTCCTCACCCTGATTGTCTGGCTCATTTTCACCTGGCCGCTGGCCGGCTATTTCACCGACGGCATTCCGGCCGGCCATCATCGCCACGACATCACGACGCAATCGATGATCCCCGGGGATCATCTCCAGTTGCTCTACCACTTCTGGTTGGTGGGGGACATGCTCGCGGGCAACACCCCCTGGTTCACGAACCTGTACGAGTTCAATACGGGCGACGACGCCGAGCGGTTTGAACTGACCTACAACTTTTTCCCGTTTTCGTTCCTGTGCGCCATCCTTTCCTGGATCGGCGGACAGGCGTTCGGCTGGAACCTGACCGCCTTCTTTTCCCTGTGGATGACGTACCTGTTCACGTGGCTCCTCGTGCGCCGCTACACGCCGGACGAGACCATCGCCGCCGTCAGCGGCCTGATCGGCATTCTATTAACGTATCGCTGGTATGCGCTGATGGGCGGGAGCCCGACCGGTTTCGGCATGATGTGGACGCCCCTGCTGTTGTTGGGCATCGACATGGCCGTGCGCGAGGCGAGGATCGCGGGCGGGGTGCTCGCCGGCGTGGCCCTCTTTTGCGCCGGGATAAGCGATACGCACGTGTATTTCTTTATCATGCTGTTCACGCCGGTCTGGTGCGTGATGGCGTTCCTGATGCGGACCGATTTCAACTGGAAACACGGGCCACATTATCGCTCGCTCGGGCTGGCGTTGCTGCCCGTCGCCCTGCTCGGGGGCGCGTCCGTACTCAAGAGCAAACTGCTCGCGCGCGAATTGGCCGATTCCGTCATGGCCCGGGGCCGACACCTGGGGGAAGTGGCGGGCTTTTCTCCGCGCCCGGAAGGCCTGTTTTCGTTCGAACACCTGCACGTTCATAGTCAGGCCTATATCGGCTTTTCGATCACGATCCTGTTGGTCCTGGGCGCGTTGACGCTCCTTTTCAAGTTCCTCTCGCATCGGGACGGTGGATGGCGTCGTCCGGTGTTCATGGTGCTCTTGCTCGGCATCATGACGGGCATCGCCGTCCTGGCGCTCGGCCCGCATGGTCCGCACAATGCCCGGCTCTTCGTGCTCGTACGCGAATGGATTCCGCCGTATGCCATGATCCGGCAGGCGGGCAAGATTTACTGTCTGATGCCGCAACTGCTCGCCATTGCCGCCGCGCTCAGCCTGACGGCGTTGTTGCCGGCCATCATGCACCGGTCACGCCGGAAATGGATAGCCATCGCGATCGGCGTCGTGATGGTCCTGGAATATCAAGCCCACGTGAAACCGATCATCGCCCTCCTGCGCGACGAACAACCCGCCTACGCCGCGGTGGCGGACGACGCGCGCGAACGGGGCGAAAATCCGCACGTGCTTGTGGTCGTACTCTGGCCGGGCGACTCGCACTACGCGTCGGTGTACGAGCATTATGTGTCCAAGTATCGCATACGCATGGTGAACGGGTACCGGCCCGCCGTCCCGCAACACTATCGAAACGAAATATTCTGGTACTATCAAACCATCAACCAAGGGCACCTGACGGACGCGCAAGCCGACGACCTGCTCGCCATGGGCGTGCGCTATATCCTCGTCCACGAGGATCTGTTCCCAGAACAGGTCAGCCCCTTCCCCGTCACCTTCACCCTCAAACAACTGCTCAACCATCCGCGGCTGGAATGGATGAAACAGGCCGATCGCGTATGGGCGTTCCGGATTCTGGAAGAAGCCGCCGAACGCGCCGATGCCGTGCCGGACTGGGACACGTGGTTCCCCGCGCGGCTTTGGGAATTCGAACACGCGCGGCATCACGAAGCGGACACGGTCGCCGATCCGGAGTGCAGCGGGAACGGGTTTCTATCGCTCAACCGGGAAGACGCCGCCGTCTTGTTGCGGCACACCTCCAGCCCGCCCGCGCCGGATCTGCGCTGGATGATCCGCGCGCGCGGCGACGGACGACTACGCGCGATGAACCTGAATCGTGACGACGTCCATGCAGAGGCGGAATTGACCGTGCAGTCGGACGATTGGACATGGATCGAGTTTCCCTTGCAGATCGACGAGCAACTGCGCGTCAGCCTGCGTCTGGAATGGATCGAGGGCGCCGTGGACCTCGACATGGCGCTTCTGACGGCGGGCACATGGGATGTTATCGCTCCCGGAGACACCCTTGCATTGCCCGCCCCCTTGTTCTTCCATGCCGGCTACACGGACGCCGCGTCCGGTCACCTGGTCTTTCACCCCAAGACGGAGCCGGACCGCCGCATCTTCTACGGGCCGCGCCTCCCGTTGGAGCCCGGACGCTATCAAGTGGAACTGCACTTTGCGTCGGATGCCGCGGACGGAACCCCGCTCGGCCGGATCCGTCTTGAAGCGCATCGGGAAATTGATGAAGAACAGTTGCTGGACGTTGTGGCGGGGCTGCCCGCGCGTACAATGATCAAGCGCAACGCCAACCTGCCGTTCACATTATCGTTTGATTACGCGCGAAAAGGCGCTATAGAACTCGAATCCATCGTCATCCGCCGATTGACGGAAGAATAGCTTCGAGCCGGGCTCGCGTAGCTCGCCCCTCCAGCATGGAAGTTGGCGGGGTTGGAGGGCGGAGCTATGCGACGCCGGGGGATCGGGCTCGCGCAGCTCGCCCCTCCAGCATGGAAGTTGGCGGGGTTGGAGGGCGGCGTGCCGCGCCGCAGGCTTTGCGAAGGCGGGAGCTATGCGACGCCGGAGGATCGGGCTCGCGTAGCTCGCCCCTCCAGCATGGAAGTTGGCAGGGTTGGAAGGCGGGAGCTATGCGACGCCGGAGGAGGTGCACGGAGCGGTGCGCGAGACCGGTAGCCGGCGCAACCATCAGAACGAATATGTCGGAAAACACCACCATAGATCGCACGCCGAATGCGCGGCTCGCTCCCGGCCGACTGCTCGGCCTTTCGTTCCTGATCACGCTCGTCGTCTGGATGATTTTTACCTGGCCGCTGCCCCAATACGTCACGGACGGCATCCCGGCGGCGCACGGACGCGTGGAAGCGCAGGACGCGCGGTACATGATCCCCGGCGATCACCTGCAACTGCTCTACTATTTTTGGATCTTCGGCGACATGCTGCGCGGCGATACGCCGTGGTTCTATAACCTCTACGAATTCAACACGGGCGACGACGAAGCACGTTACGATCGCAGCACGTATTACTTTCCCTTTTCCCTCTTCTACGCCGCGTTTGAACCCATCGGCGGGCGCGCCTTCGCCTTCAACGCCACCGGCTTCATCGGACTCTGGCTCACGTACCTGTTTACCTGGCTGTTGGTTCGGCGGTACGTGAAGAACGAATGGATCGCGGGGTCGCTGGCGCTCGTGGGCATCCTGCTGCCTTTCCGCTGGTTTGCGTTCCTCGGCGGCAGTCCGACCGGGTACGGGATGACGTGGGTTCCCCTGCTCCTGCTCGGTCTGGATCATGCCGTTCGCAATAATCGAATAAGCGGTGGCTGGATAGCGGGGCTGGCGATCGTATTGTCCTTTTCCTCGGACGTGCACGTGTTCTTTTTCAATGTATTGATCATCCCGGCGTGGTGCGTCGTGGCCTTGGCGGCGCGCGAAGAGTTCGATTGGCGCGTGCCTGCGGCCTGGCGCGCCCTCGTCATCGCCTTGCTACCCGCCGCCGTGCTGGCCATCGCCACGGTGCTTTATAGCCGGGCGGGATCGCTCGACCTGGCGGACACGCACATGGCGGAAGGCCGGGACCTGGTCGAAGTTATGGGTTTCTCGCCCGACCGCAAAGGGTTGTTTGCTTGGGAAGAGCACCCCATATCCAGCCAGATCTATGTGGGCTACACGATCATCGCGCTGCTGCTAGCCGGTTCGATCGCCAGCGCAAGGCGCCTGCTACGTCGCCGCCGAAGAGAAGATTGGCGTCCGGCCATCGTCTTGGGCCTGCTTCTCGCCTTGTTCGGCGGGGTGGCCCTGCTGGCGGTCGGGCCTCACGGACCGTTCGGAGGGCGCGCGTTTCTGTGGGCGCGCGATCTCATTCCCCCGTATGCCATGATACGGCAAACCGGCAAGATCTTCAGCCTCATGCCTTCCTTACTCGCCGTGGCCGGCGCCCTTTCTCTGGCCGCCCTGCTTCCCCCTCTTGCCAAACGCCGCACCATCGTCCTTTTTGCTTTGATTCCCGCCCTGCTGCTGATCGGCGAATACGGACGGCGCACTCATCCCACCATCTCGCTTCTACAGACCGAACAACCCGCCTACGCGGCCGTCGCCGACGATGCGGCTACGGACGGATTGGACCCGCACGCGTTGGTCGTGACCTTGTGGCCGGGCGACACCCATTACGCCTCCATCTACCAACATTTCGTCTCGTTGTATCGCATCCGGATGATCAACGGTTACACCCCCGCCATTCGTGTCGCCTATCTCGAGGACGTCTTTCTCCGCTTTCAGAGCATCAATCAAGGATGGATGAGCGACGAACAGGCGGATAATCTCATGGCGCGCGGGATCCGATACGTGGTGGTCCATGAAGATATTTTTCCCGAAAAGGTCAGTCCGTTCCCCATCGCCCAAACCCTCAAACGCTTTCATGATCACCCGCGTATGCGGTTCCTCGCCCAATCCGGTTCGGTCTGGTCATTCAAGATCCTTGAAGAACCGCAACCCCGTCCGGCGTGGATGCCGGAGTGGACGCGTTTCTTTCCCGCCCGCCACTACGAATTCGAGCACATCCGGCGTGACGCGTTGGACATTCGTCAGGACGAACAGGCGTCCAACCGGGAATACGCGCGCCTCGCTCGCACCGGAGACTATGTCACGCTGTTGGATACGGCCACACCGCCCGCACCGGATCTCCATTGGAAAGTACGCCTGCGCGGCGAAGGGGCGATCCAGATGGAAATTCTCGTGGACGGCGAAACCGTGCGCGAAGAGCTGATTACCGTCCGTGAACCGGACTGGCACTGGTCGGAATGGACCATTCCCCTCGAGGACTATGGCACGGTAAATCTACGTTGCACACTTATTGACGGCGCGCTCGATTTTGACATGGCCCTGCTGGGTTCCGGTCAATGGCCGGATCTGAAGCCGGGCGAATCGGTTCGCATCCCGGCCCCGTTGTTCTGTCACGCGGGCCACATCACGGGAGACCGCGAAAGCGTGTTGTTCCGGCCTCTGCACGACCGCAGCGGGTTTGTGTTCTACGGTCCGAAACTGCCGTTTGAAGCGGGCACCTACACGGTCGATCTGGACATCACCTCCGACGCGCCGGACGGGTTTGAACTCGGCGTGGTACACATAGGCATCGAACGATATCCGGTTCCGGACGTGATTGTGCCCGTGATAGCCGGACAGGATACGCGCGCCACCTGGACGCAGCCCGTCAACCTGCCGTTCAACGTCGTGCTCGTGTATCATTCCACCGCGCGAATGGAAGTGCACGGCATGACCTTTACACGGATGGACTAATACCATTCACCAATTCTTTTCGGTACATCCTCAACCCAGGATAGCATGATTCATTTCCCCTCCCGGGAGGGGTGGCCGAAGGCCGGGGTGGGTTGGACATTATACCGGAAAGTAATAGAGAATGGTATAAGAACGGAAGCACCCGGTTTCCGTCGTGACAAAGGCGCCGTCTCCCTTTATACGTATCCCTTCACGTTCTGACGCCGGCGAGCGTCGCGATTATGAATATTATCGAAACCATACAAACGTATCGGGAACTGATCTGGAACTTGGTCGCCCGCGATCTAAAGGGCCGTTACAAGGGTTCCGTGCTTGGTTTTCTGTGGACGATCCTGACGCCGCTGTTCATGGCGATCATCTACATCTTCTTCCTCCGCCTCATCGCGGGACGCGGCGTGCCCATCCAGAACGAGGACATCATCATCGGCGTGTTCGCGTGGCAGTTCACCGTGCAATGCGTCTCCACGGGCACCAGTTGTATCAGCGGCAGCGCCAATCTGGTCAAGAAGGTCTACTTTCCCCGCATCCTCATGCCCCTGTCCATTACGCTGTCCGCGCTGATAAATTTCCTGCTGATGTTGGTGGTTCAGTTCATCATTGTCGCCGTCCTGCTGTTCCGGGAAGGCGGCATGCTCGACCTGTGGACAATCGCCGTGCCCGTCATCGTGCTGTACCATTTCCTGTTCAATTTCTCGCTGGTGATGCTGGTATCCGCGGCCAACGTGTATTTCAGGGATACGCAACATGTGGTGAACCTTTTCCTGAGCGCGTGGTTCTTCATGAGTCCGGTCATGTACACGTTCGCCCTGGTGCAAACAATGACCGCCGACCTGCCGCGCCTGCAACAGCTATACCTGCTGAACCCGCTGGCGGTCATTATTTCCGGATACCGCTCCCTCCAACTGCCCGGCGCGGAGTTTCCCTGGTCGAACGCGGCCCTGCTCGGCTGGCTCTGGCCGGCCGGTCTGCTGATCATCGCCTATATGATCTTTCAGCGCGCACAACGTAATTTCTCGGACATGTTATAATGACGATCGCGATAGAAGCTCAACAACTCGGCAAGGCCTACCACGTACAGGGCATGGCGCCGCCCACCCTGTTCGGGACCTGCTCCCGTTGGCTCAAACGCCAACCGCGCGAACAGTTCTGGGCGTTGCGCGACGTGAATTTCCAGATCCCCGCCGGACGCACCGTGGGGGTGATCGGTCCCAACGGTTCAGGGAAAAGTTCCATGCTTGGGCTCATCGCAGGGACCATTACCCCTACGACCGGCGCTCTCCGTACGGAGGGCCGCATCTCGTCCCTGCTCGAACTCGGCGCGGGCTTTCATCCCGACTTAACCGGCCGCGAGAATGTATTCCTTAACGCCGCGATCCTCGGGATGCCCCGTGAATTCGTGCGGCAACGGTTCGACCATATCGTGGATTTCGCCGGCCTGCGCGAGTTCATCGACATGCCGGTCAAACATTACTCCAGCGGGATGTACGTGCGCCTCGGGTTCTCGGTCGCCATCGAAATGAACCCCGACATCCTGCTCGTGGACGAAGTCCTGGCCGTGGGCGATATGGCCTTTCAGATGAAATGTCTGGATCGCATCCGCCAATTCCAGAAACAGGGGAAGACCCTGCTCTTCGTCACGCACGCGCTGGAAACCGTGGAACAGTTTTGCGACGAAGTCATGCTGATTCATGACGGGCGATTGATCATGCAGGGGCCGCCCACCGACGTGATCTTCAATTATCTCAAGTCCTACATGGTCCGACTCGGTATGTTGAACGTGGAAGAACACGGCACACGCGACGTGGAAATGCTGGGCGTACGTTTCCTCGACGAGCACAACGACGAGACCGCGTCGTTCGACACCGGCGGGGCCATGATCATCGAAATTCATTACAAGGCCCATAAACGGATCGAGAACCCCGTGTTCGGATTCAACATCAAGACCGGCAACGGGTTCTACGTGTTCGGATCCAACACGCAATTGGGGAACGTTCCGATTGATTCGATCGAAGGCGAAGGATTCATGCGCTTGAAGATCCAGCCGTTGACCCTGAAGAAGGGCAACTTCTTCTTGTCGCTCTCCATCCATTCGTGGGATCATAGCGTGCAATATCATCGTCGGGAGGACTGGCATCCTTTTGCGATCAAAGACACGTCGGACACGCCGGGATTGATGCAGTTGGAGCACACGTGGGAGCACCAGGCGGACCTGGATGGGTAAATGAAGATCATCATCAACAATCAGGACCGCACGGCGGACATGCAGGAGCGCATTGAGCGCGGTATGCAGGAACATGCGCAGCGCCCCCCACCCGTCGAGGTGCCGGCCGAACTCAACGCCCTGGCGCTGCGCGACGCCCAATCCCACGCCGAGTATCAGGACACGTTCATCCGCCTGATACGCTATCGCGACAACGTCGACACCATGCCCTTCGAGATTCCGCATCGGGGCGGCTGGCGCGGGAAATGCGCCGTCTGGGTGAAGACAAAACTGTGGACCCTGTTACGCTATCAACATGACCGCATCACGTTTCGCCAGAATCTGATCAACAGCCTCTATTCCAGTGCGTTGGAATACGAGCGGGAGCAGCGTCGCGCGGAGGCTGCGCGCCTGGAAGCGCGCATTGCGGCATTGGAAAAGAAATGACCAAGCCCCGTATAGATCAATTGCTGGCCGGATTCGCCGACGGCGACGCCATCTCGAATGCCGCCCTGATCATGCGCGATGTCGTGCGCGCACTCGGACATGCATCGGATATTTTCGCGCCCACCGACCGCGTCTCCCCGCCGATGCGCGCGTCCTGCCGTCCGCTGGAGGCGTATGCCCCCGCCCCGGAGGATGTGACCCTTTATCATTACGGCCTCGCGGCGCCCACCACGCCGCACTTTCTCCGCGCGCGAGGGAAGAAGATTCTCGTATACCACAACATCACGCCGGCCGAATACTTCGACGGGTTTGACGACACCGTTGCGGCACAGTTGCGCGATGCGCGCGTCGAACTGTGCGAGGTGGCCGGACACGCGGACGCCGTCTGGGCGGCCTCCCGGTTCAATGCGTCCGAACTGGAGGGTATGGGCATCTCGCCTGTTCACGTGTTTGAGCTGCCTTTCTCCACCAACCTGCTGGATACACCGCCGGACGAGGAATTGTTACGGCGTCGGCAGGCCCCCATGACCACCATCCTATTCGTCGGGCGCATCGCCCCCAACAAGCGGGTGGAAGATCTCATCCAAGCGTTTGCATGGTATCACAAGACCATCAACCCGCTCAGCCGCCTGTTCGTCGTCGGATCCAACCGCAGTTGCCCCCGGTATTACACCCTGTTGCGCATGATGGCCGGAGATCTGGATATTCCTAACATCTGCCTGGAAGGCTTCGCCTCGCAGGCGGGTTTGAGCGTGTATTATCAGTTGTCCGACCTGTACGTGTGCACCAGCGAACACGAAGGCTATTGCCTACCGCTGCTGGAAGCCATGTATAAGGGGCTTCCGGTCATCAGCCGTATCGCCGGCGGTACGCCGGAAGCGATGGACGGCGCAGGCGTGTTGTACGACGATCTGAACCATCGAGAACTGGCTGAATTATTCCATAATCTATTATCGGACGGCGGATTACGCGAGCGGGTTCTGGTCGGCCAACGGGAACGCGTCCAACGCGCCTTGTCCCGCGACCTGACGGGCGAGATTCGGGCTTTACTCGATACCGCACAGTAGAGGAACATCTTCGTGTTGAATTTCCATTGCCGCGCATGTCCAGGAAACGGGCTCGCATAGCGCGCCCCTCCATCGACGCCAGTTGGCGGGGTTGGAGGGCGGAGCTATGCGACGCCGGAATCCATCGACGCCAGTTGGCGGGATTGGAGGGCGGAGCTATGCGACGCCGGAATCCATCGACGCCAGTTGGCGGGGTTGGAGGGCGGAGCTATGCGACGCCGGAATCCATCGACGCCAGTTGGCGGGGTTGGAGGGCGGAGCTATGCGACGCCGGAATCCATCGACGCCAGTTGGCGGG
>SKXR01000085.1 GCA_007128275.1 Kiritimatiellia bacterium | reverse complement strand
GAAATAGATGTGGGCAAACACCTGCCCGATTACGCGTCCAACCCCGATGGACTGCGTAATATGCCCGCCGGTCTCAATGAACCGCTTGCGAAGTTGGTCGAGCTCGGAAGACATAAGGAATTGTCGATGTACGATTTGCGATGGTCGATTTGCGGAGGAAAAGGCGGGGAGAGCAGCAGGCCGGAGCATCTAGTCACATCGAAAATCGGCAATGCTCCAGACTTCGTCCCGGTCACTTCCCGCCGCATCCCGAGAAGCTAGCCGCCAAGACCCGATTTTTTGCGAACGTCCATTTCGTTCAATTCATATTGAACGTAACATATTTCGCAGGGGAGACAAGCGGAAACCGTCAGGGGGCGCCGCGTGATTCCTGTTGGAGTTGGCGTTCCAGAGAGCGGATTTGGGTTTCCACCACCGGGTCCGGACCCATGGTGCGCGCATGTCGAAAGGCGTCCAGCGCTTCCTCAAGGCGGCCCATTTCCCGCAATTGCAGGCCGAGTTGTTTCGCATAGAACAGGTTGCTCGGCCAGAAGTCCACGGTGTGCCGGAGATATTCCAGCGACTTCTCTTCTTCGCCCAACAGGTACCAGCAGCGTCCCAGGCCGTAGACCACGTTCATATCCAAGGGGTTGCGTCGGTACGCCCTCTCATAGTACATCAACGCTTCCCGCGTCTTCTCTTCCTTGTAGTCCGCGTCCCGAATCCAGAAGGCCTGACGACGGGCAATGTCCCCCAACTCCAAATACGGCAGCCAATGGGCCGGATCAATCCACGCGGCCCGTTTGAAATCGGTGCGCGCGTCTTCGTACAGGGTCATGGTTCGAAGATCGATGTGCTGCACTTTTTCTTCACCCAAGCGGGTCCATGCCCCCGATGCGGCGGCTTGAAACGAGCGTACCCCGCCCGCCGTCACGAGCGCCAAGGCGACGACGCCCGCCGTGCCCCATACCGGAAACGGCACGGTGCGCGACTTCAAGGTGCCCGCGGCGAAGAGGCCGCCCATGGTCACCCCGCCGAACAGGACGAGCAAGTGGCAGAGGGCAAACACATGCAGATTGAAGTCGAACACGGCGTGCGCCAGCGCCGCGCACAATGCGCCCATGAAACCCGCCAGCAGATACGCGTCCCTATCCCGATCCATGCGGCGATACACCCGCAGGCCGCGAACGATGATCGTCCCGAACAAGAGCGCCATCAGGCCTACGCCGACCACTCCATACTCCACCCACAGGTGAAGATATTCATTGTGGGCATAGCGCAGCCACCGATCTTCCGTCCACGTCTTATACTGCGGATAGACCCAGCGGAAACTGCCCGGCCCATGGCCGAGCACGGGTTCGTCACGAATCATATCAATACTGTCGTTCCACATGGAGATGCGATGCGCGGCCGTTCCTTCCACTTCCAACGCGGCGGTGACACGCTCCTGGAACATGGGCGAGGTCGCCCATAGACCGCCGAACAACACGCCGATGACCACCGGGATGGCCAGCAGTGCGATCAGGAAGGCGCGCAGGCTTTTTCGCCAGACCAACAGGAGGACGACGACCGACAGACCCACCGTCGCGCCAATCCATCCGCTTCGTGATTCGCTCAGGAAGAGGACCGGAAGAAACAAGACAATGCTGTACCCGGCCAGCAGGCGCAGCATCGGCCCAGCGGTCCTCATCGGCAGCAAACACATCGACAGGCAGAGCAGGGTGCCGAGATAGGCACCCATGTGTGCGGGCGCCATAAAGGTGCCGCTGGCCCGCATGCCGTACTGTTCATGGCGCTCCATGTTCAGGACCATCACGGACCCCTGCACATGTTGGACCAGCGCGTACAAGGCCACCAGCGTACCGAGGAACAAAGGGATGCCCAACAAATAGCGCCAGCGCCGATAACGCGACGCCAATTCGGTCCATGCCCAGTAGGCCGCTATGTAGCTCCCGATCTTAAGCCATTCAATCCGCGCCTCGTATGGAACGGACGCGACGGGAATCAGCAAGGCGGCATAGGCCAGAAACAACAGGGCGACCAGGCCTCCGGGGGGAATACGGAGATCCGATAGATTCCGATCCAGAAAGGGACGCAGGAAGAACAAGAAGGCACCCAGATACACGAGCACCATGAGCGAGCCGGCGGACCAATTGCGGACGGCGCCAAAAAGGATCACGCCCACGGTGGATGCGGACAACAGGAAGGACATCGCCACCCATTCATACAGGGAACGACGAACGGAAACAGGTACGGCATGACGCCGACGGCGGCGCGGGGAAGGCGTCACTGTCGGAAACGTGGCCAACTCAGAAGATGCTCCGTGGCACGATGATGACATCCCCGGCTTTCACGCTCAAGTCCTCCTCGGGATTCTGCTCCATCTGCCGTGCGTTTTCGATCATCGTTTCCCCGGCGCGGATGATGTTGATCCGACGGGGATTGGCAAATTCCGTGTATCCGCCCGCCGCGGCTATGGCCTTCAAGACGGTCATGCCGGCGGTCAACGGGAACCGGCCGGGCTGGCGAACTTCGCCGCGCACGAAGTAGCTTTGTGTGGGGAGAATAACATTCACGGTAACACGCCGATAAATACGCTCCTCGACATAGGTGTCCTGGATCGAACGCTGCAATTCGGACGGGGTCAACCCCTCGGCGCGAATGGGGGGAATATAGGGCAGGTTGATATACCCCTGATCATCCACCACCAGTTCATGATTGTCGGATTCCGGAATCCCGCGTAGCTGGATAATCAGCGGATCGCTGCGCTGCAATCGGTATCCCGGCGCCAACGGCTGGGCGACGGACTGCTGAAAGCCGTCCTGCTCGCGTTCCGGCTCCCGCCCGATCCCGTACATCTCGCTCTGTTCGGCGGTGATCCTGGTGGGCTCGAGCTGGGCCAGTTCTATCGCCTCCGCAGGGCGGGGCGAGCGGGCGGCCCGGGCTTCCGGCCTGGCTGCCGCTGGCGCGGAAGCGCGATCCCTTTCCCGGACGTCCTCGTTTGCGGACGGCGTATAGACATAGGACGGGGTCCGATTGGAAGCGCACGCCACCACCCCGATCAGGAGGATAGCCAGAGCCAAGCCGCGGACAAACGGACTGCGAACAAATGACATGAAAATGAACCTCAAAAAGCGTTTAGAACGAATCGTTTTTCTTACCCGTACCCGCCACGGCCATTTCTTCTTGCTTCTCGGGCAGTTCTTCCATTTGACCGGCAGAAGCATAGTACGAGTGATAATAGTAATAATAATCGTCCCGAAGGATGTTGATATTGTTCAGTACCACGCCTACCGCATTGGCCCCCACATTGTCGAGGATGCGTTTGGCGCGCGCCGAGATGGCTCGCGGATATTTGCGATACTGAACGATCAAGAGCACGCCGTCCATTTCGCTGGCGAGGATGGACGCATCACTGACGCCCACGATCGGCGGCGAATCGAAGAAGACATAGTCGTATCGCGTCTTCAAGTTCTTCACCAACTCGCGCATGCGTTGCGCCTCCATCAGGCCCACGGAAGAACGCGGCAATTTCCCGCTGGGCAGGAAGTGCAGATTGGGCACGGTAGTCGCCTTGATGGTTTCCTCGATCGGCACATCGCGCAACAAGACATTGGTCAGGCCGAAGTTGTTGTTCATGCCCAGGAAATTGTGCTGAACCGGACGACGCAGATCGGAATCCACGATGAGCACCTTGTCGCCCATCTGTGCGCAGACATAAGCGAGGTTGAACATGGTCGTGGACTTTCCTTCGCCCACGCCGCCGCTGACGAACGTGTAGGCGCCGCCCATCATGCCCTTGTTGCTGAACTGCAGGTTGGTGCGCAACACACGATAGGATTCGGCGTGCGGACTGTCCGGGCCCTCCTCAATCAGCGGGCGTACTTTCTGCGGAATGATGCCGAGGACGGGCAATCCCAAATGCTGCTCGACGTCGTCCACGGTCTTTACGGAGGTGTCCAAGTACTCGATGAAGTAGGCGAGACCAATCCCCGCCGTCAACCCGATGAGGAGGCTCAAGACGATGTTCAAGGTGAACTTCGGGCTGACATGACGGCTCTGCGCCTCGGCGCGATCCACAATGTCGACCGGCGTACGCGGGACCTGCAGCTCAATGCCTTCCTGCGCAATGCGCGCGCGCAAGGCTTGAAAGATGTCCCGCTGTAAACGGACTTCCCGTTCCACTTTTTCGAAGGGCAGAAACCGCTCCCGTTCGGCTTCGATATCGGCGGCGCGCGCCAGCTCCAATTCTTCGGAAATGGTTTCGTATTTCGCGCGCGATACTTCGTAATCCGCACGCAGGCCCCGCCGTAACCCGGCCAGGGCATCGCTCACCTGGGACTCCAATTCCGCCCGCGCGGCCTTGACCCGACGCACTTCCGGATGGTTCTCGCCGAAGTTTTCCAGGAGCAGACTCAGGTTGACACTGGCATCAATTAATTGCCGGCGCAACATGGCCAAGGCCTGATCGTTGACAATGTAGGTGGAAGCCGTCAGCAGCTCATCGCCCTCCAACGCATCCAATTGATCGAAGCGCGCCTTGCGCACCAGCATATCCACGCGGGCGCCCACCCGGTCACCTTCCAGTTGTTGCAACCGGATCTTGTCGACCTGGAATCCGCCGCGTTCGCGGACGCCGAGCATGGTAACGCCGAGTTCCTCGCGTTTTTGCTCCAACTCTTCTTCGGCCCGTTCGAGGATAACCTTTTGCTTCTCCAATTCGTTCTGCAGGGCTTCCAATCCGCCACTGATCATACGGCGGGTTTGGGCCAGCCTGTTTTCGCGATACACTTCGGCCACCTGATTCGCGATACGCGCGGCTTCGGACGCATCGGGACGATAAACCCGAATGGCGATCAGGGAGGTATCGCGATGCTGCTCGACCCGTACAGCGCCGGACAGAATTCGAAGGGCATCCTCCATGCGAAGAGGCGAACCGTCGGACGTCATATCCCGGCCCCATTCCGCCTGAAGGTTCAGGTCGCGGATGACCTGCTGAAGGATGGTGCGCGACTGGATGATTTCAAATTCCGTGCGCATGAAGAAGGGATTATACCCTTGCAGCTGTTGGCGGGAAAAGACGTCGACATCGAGAGAATCCTGCTTCACTTCGATGCGGGTCTCGGCCATATAGATTTTCGGCATCGTAAAAGTGTAGGCCGCGCCGGTAATGACCACCAGCAGGGTCACCGCGAGAATGATTTCCTTCCGCGAACGGATCACCCGCCAATAATCGAGAAAATGCAGTGAGTTGTCTTGTGAGCTATCCATAACCGATGAGTCCTACACCTGAAGGAATGCGCCGAACCGGAATTGGCCCGGCGCTCGACAGTGGTTCCTCGCATCAATGTACCGCCCGGCAAGCCTTATGCAAGGCGGTATCCGTTCGCCGCAACACGTGCTTATAACTGGGTTTTCCAGCCGATACTGACGCGGTTCCGGTCGAAATCCTGCCGCAGGTCGGAATCCAGCGTTGTGAATTGCCAGCCGGCTTCAAGCCAGTTGGACCGATTCACGCGATAGGTCACACGGGTGCTGAGCTGGATGATGTCTTCCGATCCGTCGCCGAACTCCACGCCTTCCGCGTCCGCCAACTCGACCACGGCGTCATCGGCATCGTACTTGCTGTAGATATAGCTGCCGGCGATGTTCCACGACACCCGGGCCGTCACGTCATACGCCACGCCGACAAAGAGTCGCGTGCGATCCTGGTTCGCGTACGGAAAGATGTCGGACTCCAGCATGGAGTGGCCGATACCAAACGAAATCCGGGTCGCCGGACTGGGCACCAACGTCATATTCAACTCGGCGTAGGGCGCACTATCCGAGGATACGGAATCAGCGCTGTAATCCTTGTAGTGGTAACCGACGCGCGCATTGCCGAGCACGTTCGGCGAAAACATATGTTCGGTGCCGAGGCCCACCTGATAACTGTCCGCGTCGCGGTCCACGGTATCGTAGCTAATCGTTTCAAAACGGGATTCCAAGGACACGGAGGTCTCGGGAACAATCGAATGGCGATAGCTCAAGCCGGCCACATACATGTCGTAATCCTCGACATCCGCGATCTCGGACTTGTCGTACCGCAACAAGTTATACCGTCCAGACATCTCCATGCGACCCACCGGCGTCACCTGATACGTCAGCGTGCCCAGCAGGGCGTTGTAGAGGAAATCGCTGCGTTGACGAACCACCGTGCCGCGTTCAATGGCTTCGGGCAGTTCCGCGTACCGGAACGTGTCCTTGATGCCCAACGCCAAGCGCGGCGTAAACTTGTGATTGAAGATAAAATCGAAATCATGGTGGAGATCCGTGGAGGATTCATCCCGGTTCTCCCACCAGACAAACGAGGGCTTGTAGCGAAAACTCACAAACGTGTTTTCGAGGTTGAAGTTAACCAGAAACTCGATTTCTTCAATGATCTTGAAGCTACTGGTCTTGTCCCTTTCCGTCTCCCGAATGTTGTCGTCGTATTCCAAGCGCAGTCGGTTGTGGATTAGATAATTTCTTGCACCTTCCCGCGCCATGGTCGCCGCCGGCAACGCCATGGATACCGCCAGACCGGCGATCCAAAGTTTGTTCCATTTCATTCGAATACCTCCTGAAGCTTTCGCTATATCATTGTGTGGTTTTGAGGTTGGTCTATCAATCAGGCGTTATCGGGCGGGGACGCCGGGGAATGTCGGGGATGGTGATAACCACATCCACGATATCCGGCAAGCTGATGGGCCGCTGAGAAACCATGAAGGCGACGTCGGTTCCGGTTTCCGCTTCATCCGGCTGACCAAACACCGCGCGACGCCTCAAAGGATCGGTCGTGACCGAGGAAACAAACACGTTGCCCGCAATCGGTTCGTTCAATGGTTCCACATTGGTGAGCGCCAAGCCAATCGTGTCAATCGGCACCCCGACGCTGGCCAAGAAATTGATCCACGACTGCGGATCGTCCGGATTATCCACCTCGTGCGCGCGGTCTACCGCCCGCACAATGATCTCCGCGAGATCGGCCAGCACCACCGGCTTGTCGGGCTCCCAGCCGTTGGCCGGCGCAATCCGATTCGACAGCAACACCGCGATGGCTTCGTGCTCGGTGGGCGCAGCGGGGAGGAAGCGGTATAACCCCAACACGTTTACCAGGAGAAGCGCCAACTCGCCTTGACGCACCTCGTCATTGTTCTGTGCCGCAATAACGGGTGCTTGCGGGACCAAGGTGGCCAATACAAACACGGCGGCCACAAGAGCCATTCCAGTTCTTTTTTTCATCACATTTTCTCCCGGGTTAAACGCTCAATCCACCGGCCCTGTTTTCCTTCGCGCGAGCGGATGGACGTGACGCCGATATACCCATGCTTGAATGTACGTACTTTCGCGTAATGCTATTGATACCGAGAATCCCCGTATTCGTCAATGTCGATTTGTACTTTTCTTCAAAAAAAACGGGGGCGACGCGGCTCGCTTATTGCCATTAAAGATGGGCTCTGGTACCGTCCACGGCAATGCAAAAAACGTCCTATACCTATACGTTGACCGCCCCGCAACAGGAAAGCCTGATTCAACTCCTGCGAACGGGCAACTATCGCCCCACCGAAATCCCCTATACCCGCATCGCCGTAGATGCCGAAAACTGCCGAATTGCCCTGTATACCAGCGGAAAATGCGTGGTCCAAGGCAAAGGCGCACACGATTGGATCGTCTATAACTTGGAACCCTTCGTACTCCAAGAAGCGCGCCTCGGATACGAAGAAGTACACGACCCGGAAGCCTCTCAACCGCATATGGGCATCGATGAAAGCGGAAAAGGCGACTTTTTCGGCCCGCTCGTCATCGCGGCCGCCTACGTAAACAAGCCATTGGCAAAGGCTTTCGCAGAAAAGGGCGTGCGCGATAGCAAGACCGTCACCAGCGACAAGAAAGCCGAAGACATGGCGCGGGACATTCGCAGAATGCTGGGGGACAGGTACGCGCTGGTCACCATCGGGCCGCGCGCGTATAATCGACTTTACTCTAAGATGCGCAATGTCAACGACATGCTGGCTTGGGGCCACGCCCGCGCCATTGAGAATTTGCTGGAGAAAGTGCCGGACTGCCCACGCGCCGTGTCCGACCAGTTCGGACCGAAACGTCAAATCGAGCAGGCGCTGATGAAAAACGGACGGTCCATCGAGCTGATACAACGACCAAAAGCCGAGTCCGACCCGGCTGTCGCCGCCGCGTCCATCCTCGCCCGGGCAGGGTTCATCGCTGCGTTGCGTAAGATGGGCGAGCAATTCGACATCACGATTCCCAAAGGCGCTTCCGATCG
>SKXR01000043.1 GCA_007128275.1 Kiritimatiellia bacterium | reverse complement strand
GTGATCGGTATTACTCCGTCAATTCCAACAGCCGTTTCGCGATCAGGGCCGTGCTGAACATGCCGTATTGCCGTTGCCGTTCGGAAAGCTGGGCGTAATAGACGACGGGATACGTCCATTCCAGCAAGGCCAGCAGGTACGGGACGAGATCCGTGCGACCGGGCGTGTATTGGCAAGCGATCTTGCGCAGCAGCGACAGGGTGTGATGCGCCTTGAAGACCATCGGATCGGATCCGTCGTAATCGCACGGCGGCGTTTCATCCGTTGCACTGACCTGCAGCAGTCCCTGTTCGAATCGCAGCAGGCGCGCCAGCTCGGCGTCGTCGGCGGGGGTGACCATCTCTAATTTGAAGATGGGTTCAAGGCGCGCGAAATCGGACCAGACGTTGCGCGGTCGTGTTTCCGAAAAATCGATCACGTAGAGGTTTTCTTTCTCGTCGAGCAGAATGTTCTGCATGTTCAAGTCGCCATGCGTTATGGCCGAGAACCAGGGCAGCGTCCATTGGGCGCGCTCCGGATAAATGTGTTTGAGGACCCAGTAGGGATTCGGAAGGTCCATATTCAACGGATCGCACCGGATGGTTTTCTCGGTGGACGCGACACCCATGGCCTTCTTCGCTTGACCGAGCAGGCCCTTGAACAGGTGGGTCGGATTATTGTCGTCATAGAGCGCGACAGGCTCTTCGCGCGCCTGGCCGTACCACGGGTTAAGAATCCGGGTGAATAGATGTTCGAAAATCGGATCGAGCTCTTCCACCGGTCGTTTGCGGTAATGGTGCGTCAGCCACGAGAGTTTACCTTCCGAGCCGGTGATCCCGAGGAAGTTGTAGCGCAGACCCGCCCAATGGCCGCGCGTGGCGCGGCCCATGATGACCGTGCTGTTGTTGAGGATGAACTTCTCGACGTACCGATGATAGGCGTCGGCTTCCCGTTCGATACTTTCCAAACTGCTGATCTTCAGCACGGTGGGGAGTTGGCGCCTTCCTTCCTTATCCCGGCTCGCCGCCTGGTAGGTGGTGGCGCTGTAGCCCCCGCTAAGCTGCGACAGTTCCACGCGGGACGCGTCATGATAGATGCGGCGCGTAATGGCGTCCCATTCGTCGCGCAAAGGGTCGCCTTCCTTTACCTCGATTTCGAGCCGTTTGGCGGTGGCCGATTCCACGACAGGCGGGAGAAAGATCCACGCATCCAAATTCGTCAAGACGGTTTCCGGCAGGAGATCGGCCACGCCACGGATTTCCTCCACTTCGGCGACGGCCTTCAAGGCCTCCATCAGCGTGTCCGTCGGTGGGACCTCGAGTTCCGCGTCGAACCAGCAAGCGCAGCCCATGGTGCGATAACCGGCGATCGGTTGTTCGAACGCGTCGGGCCAGCCCTGATCGCCGCGTGTCGCGACGCCGATGTATGCTATGCGCTGATGGTGTTCGCCTTCGCGTTGGGTGAAATGTCCGGTCTGCACGTCTTTGGCCTCGGCCACATAGCGTCCGTGCAGGTTGTTGGATGTGGCGACCAGTATGAACGCCAGCAGGTCCGGGGTCCCGGTAAGTTCGCTGATATCCCGGAGCACGGTGTCGACCGTCGCTGCGCCATCGTGGTGCACGGCCATGGCGGGCGAACCGGCGAGCGAAAGCGCGGATGAAAGATGAAAGAGCGTTTCATCCGGCTTGGCGGCGCGCAGGAAGTCGGCGATGCCGGAGCCGTCCGCGGGTTGTACGGCCAGGAGCCGGCCGGTGGATAGGAACATGCCGTGCGCCGCTTTCGCTTGCGTGCGGTCAAATCCCAGTCCGCCGAAACCGAACGCGCAGCCCAGTTCGGCGAGGGAAGCCGTAATGCGCGGGCCGGCCTCCTCGGAGTCCATCATGAGTTCTTCCAACGAGCCCCATTCGCGGAGCGGTTGTTGCGCTTCCGAGGAAGGGGTCACCGTGTAACGGCGTCCGTTGACGACCGTTTCACCGCCGCCTGTTACGCCGGAAGCGGCGTCGATGATGGCGGCGGCTTCTTTGGCGGATGCGGTTTGAGGGAAGTGATCGTTCATCCCGGCGAGGTCCAGCACCTGGGCGACGAACGGGGTGATCGCCGTCAGGATAAGGGCGCCGTTTCGCGACTTGAGCGTGCGACCCAGTTTGATCAATTCGCGGAGCCCGGCGCTGGAGAGATAGTCCGTATCCTTGAAATCCACCACCACATGGCGGACGTCCGCGGGCAATTCGGACGCCTGCGCATCAAAGACGATGGCGCCGGCGCCGTCGAGGCGACCGCTCATGCGCCATAGCAGTCCGGAAGAAAGAGGCTGTTCCTTGATGTCCAACATAATGCGAGGTTTGTATCAGTTCCCGTTCGGCTAGACCAGCACTTATACCAGTGCCAAATCTTTTCGGTATATTGTCCTACCCACCCCGCCGGTCACCATGCGCTTCGCTTAGGAGCCCGTTGAAAAACGCTCCTCGGGCATGCCCTCCACCGCCTAACGGCGGCTACGAAGAAATAGGCAACGTAGCCGCGCCCGTGAGGGCGTGGAATTGTGTGGCTATGACTTTTTCAACGGGCTGTTAGGTGACCGGAACCCCTCTCAGGAGGGGAAACGGGGAAATATCCTCTCCTCCGGAGGGGTGGGTTGATTTTGTACCGCTAAGAATTGGAAACTGGTATTACAAGTCCTCGTCGGCAATGACGGGATGGGGGATCAGCTGTTCATATTCTGCCGTGTCACACCCGTTGAGGCAGCTTTCGATAATCTTGCGTCCTAGCGGGTCGAGATCCTCGTGTAGGAATCCCTTCAGCTGGCCGTGGAAGAAATCGGTCAACTGCGCGGCGCCTTGATCGTATGCTTCCTCGCCCACTTCCTTTTGGAGTTCCACCCGCAACAGGATGGCGGGAATGGTTTGGCCTTCGATGGTGATACTGCGAAGGGCGTATCCCAGCAGGGGACACCGGGCGGGAATCACCTGGTCCGCCGTGAACCGCGCGCCGCCGCGTCGCGCGATGTATTCACGTGTGATCCACTGCGGCATGAAGCCCGTTTTCCATACGCCGATGTGTTGGTTCGGGACGAGGATATGGCGCACTTTATGGGTGTCCTGCATCTGTCGCAACAGCAGATTCGCCTGGTCGACCATGCGTCCGGTGGCGAACGGCCAGTAGGATCCGACGCCTTCCGAGCTCATGCCTTCGGTCTGCACAATGCTCGGGTTCGCGTGGCCGCGCGGCGCCACGAGGCGCCAGAGCCAGGCGAGGGCGGGGGGCAGCAGATGAAAGATGCCGAGGATCCCGTAGGACGGATTCTCCCGCGTACAGGGAGGCGTCCGCACACCAAAACTGCGCACGTCCGCCGGAACCGGTCCGTCGATGATGTCCGGCACGGCCTTGCGCGGAATGATGACCCGGGGATTGGGACACGGTTTGCCGGGCTCGTCCTCTATGTGTTCCCAGATCAACGCCGTGCCCTTGGCCGTGGCTTCGATGTTGAGGAAGAGCAATGGCTCGGACGGATGAATCGTCATTTCTTCCAGATGCGGATCGATGCCGTAATGCGTGATGTGATTGACGCGCACAAACCAGCCTGCTTCGGCATCGCTCAAGACCACCTTGCCGGTCTGCTTCGTCATTTTCGGGTGGCACAGGGCCATGTCGTCCGTGACGGGACGCAGATCGCAGTTACGCGGCAGCACGATGGTGCGTCGCTCTTCCGATTCGAGGTTCACGCCCAGGAGCAGGCTGCCGTCGCGTTCGCGGTGGACCTGTTCGAGCATCTCGCTCTTACCGCCCCCGCTGGCGCCTTCGTGCATGATGGTGACCTTGTTGTCGTAGGGGGTGATCACCTGCACCGTGGAGCAATGTGCCGTGACCCACTGTTCGCGTTCGCCGAGGGCGAGCAGGACGCCGTAGATGCCTTTCTTGGCGCTCGGTCCCGGGTACAGGTTGTAACTGAACAGCTCATGCCGGTGTTCACGGCGGTCATGCACGACCATCTGTTTCCCGTTGAAATGGGTATGGCGGAAGACGGGCGCCACGTAGATGACGGCGCGCGGGTCGAAGTCATCCGGAATATCCTCTTCATCCATGATGCCTTGCAGGAGGGCGAGGCCCAGCGCGAAGAACCCGGCGTTCGAAGGTCCGACGACGAGCGCGTGTGCGCCCTTACCGGCTTCGCCCGCAAAGAAGGGGAACAACGCGAGTTCCTGTTCCTTGAGCCATGCAAAAGTTTCGCTGCGGAGTTTGTCGAAGCTTGCACCGAACATTTGGTCGTAGCGCGGCTTGTCCGTGGGGCTGTCGTCGGCGATGACCATGCAGTCCGGATCACGCCGCCGCATGTACGGTTCGATATAGTTGGCCGCAATGCCGTTTTTCACGCGACACACCTCGGCCTCGACCACGCGCCCTTTGCCGGGCACGTCATAGGCCACTTCGTGCACGCCATGCTCGTTCGCATCGCGCACGGCCAATTCGAGCAATTCCGATTTCGTGCCCGCGACGATATAGCCGGGACAGGCTTTCAACGTCTCTTCGAGTTCCGACGGTAAATGAAAATCAATACCTTGTAGCTTCATCGATTCTTTCCTCCTATGTTCAGATTAGGGTATGCCGAAAATCTTTGCAATACGGTCTTCCACTTCGCGCATGCGTGGTTCGAAATCCTCGTCAAACAGCACATGCACCGTCAGTTGATCGTCCACCAGGCGGACACTGGCGGTGCCGGGTAACAGGCTGACGGTCCATGCGAGAAATACGCGCGGCAATTCACCCGGCAACCGCGTATTGAAGTCTTCCAAGCCGGTCTTGATCGGCATGCGCGGATGCAGCGCGCGCCAGGCCACGTCGAGTCCGCCCAAGACGGATTGCTGCAGAAAGTAGGGGATGAATCGCAGCAACCCGGTGAGGCTCCAGCGCCATGAACGCAGCGGTAGTACGTGAAAACTGGCGAGGGCGGCGGCGACAATGACCACGATGGCCACGCCCCATTCATCCCAGCGTCCTTCCGTGAAGGCCCACCACGCCAAGATGAAGGAAGCGACCCGCAAGAGGGCCCCGAAGGGGGTCATCCGCCGGTCACGCTGTTCGTGTTCCTGTGTGTTGTTCGCCATACCGTTTCCTAGGAGAGCAATGCCAGAATGAATGCGGCGATAATCAGTATAAAGAGCGCGCCGCTGACTTCAAAGCGTCGCATGCGTATATCGGCGAGACGGACGCCGTCTGTCGCCCGGTGTTTGGGAATCAGATAGTCGAGTATTGGGGCAAAGGTCAGGTGCCGTTTGCCGAGCGGGATCGACACGTGCCGTATCCAGGCGAGGGAGATCCGCGTGGCCCCTCGTTCAAAAGGGATGACCAAGTCGCCCGCCGGGATGGTGCGTCGCAGGCGGGTCTTGTAAAGGTACGCAATCACCGCCAATAACAATCCGCCGGCGATGGGCAGGGTGCTCTTGACCAAGTCCGGGATGGTGAACGGTTCGGTGGAGACAGGGATCTGCAAGGTGGTGATGGTCAGCCACGCCATACCGCTTACGGCGATCAAATTGATTCCCCACGCGGGCATGAGCCCGCGATGCCCGTCCGCTTCGCGTTCCGGGTCCGACATCTTGGCGTGCACGAGAAAGAGGAACCGCGCGAGCAGCAGCGTCGTGGCCAGTGCGCTGAGCGGGAGCAGCACATCCAGCGTCGGGCCCCAAGCGTGCGGGGAGGATGTGGCGAAGTATTTCAGCGCCCGCTTGGCCAGCGCGCCTCCGGTCATCGGCGCGCCGGCGACCGCGAGGGCGGCCAGGGCCAAGCCGGCGAGGATGATGCGCCGATGGGCGCGCGGGCTTCTGGATTCGGCCAGGGCCACGCCGACGCCCATGAAGAGCGCGCCTTTGGCGAACGCGTGGTTTAGCGCATAGATCGACGCGATGAGCACGGCCGTGGACCAGTCCGCGGCGACCGTCAGACCGATTCCGATGCAGACGGTCATGATGCCCATTTGGCTGATGCTCGAATAGGCGAGGTTGGTTTTCGGGTTGGTCTGCGTGATTCCTACGACCACGGCATAGAACGCGCCGAACAGGCCGAGCGCGATGACCAACGAGCCCCATTGCGGGTAGGACGCGTATCCGCCGGGCAGGAACAGGATCCATCCCAGGAGGCCGGCTTTGATCATGGCGCCGCTGAGCACGGCGCTGGCGGGCGTCGGGGCGACGGGATGCGCGAGCGGGAGCCAGCCGTGCAACGGGAACAAGCCGGCCTTGATGCCGAACCCGAAGAGGATCAGGCCGATGACGGCGTGTTCGACGCCGGACCCGGACACCTGCGGCACGGCCTCGCGAATGAGCAGGCTGTCACCGGTAAACGCGATCAGCAACAGGGCGGTCAGGATCATGGCCTCGCCGAGAATGGCCATGGCGATATAGATGCGTCCGGCCCGAAACGCCGGTTTTTCCTGGTTATGGACAACCAAGCCGTAGGCCGCAAAAGTCATCAAGGCGAAGAACGTATAGAATCCGGGGATATCGGCTGCCACGATCAGTCCGATATTTCCTGTCAGACTCAACAGGTAATAAAAGGCGAATCGCCTGCGATGCGGGTCGTGTGCGACGTACCGTACGGCGTACCAACCGGCGATCGTCCAGAGCAGGCTGGTGAACAGCAGGAAGAGGCGCGTAATATCGGTCAGTTCAAAGCGCATCCCCATCATCAACCATGGGGCATTCATGCCGGCGTGCGTGCCGGCGAACACTGCGGCCAGCAGGGCGGGCAGCGGCGCGGTGCGCAGAACGGCGCTGGTCAGGCATGCCGGATGGCGACGGGACAAGACGAGGCATGCGGTGAGCAAGGGATAGAGGACGGCCAGCCAAATCCAGGCGTTATGCATGAGGACGTCGCGCATCATGGCAGATACTCCTGCAGCGCGATAGCCCGGGCGAGTCCGAGCGGACTCCAGTCGTTGCCGGCCAGCAGTCCGGCAAACAGGGCCAGCAAGGCGGTGGCGACCGCGGGCACGATCAGCCAGTAGGATGCTTCCTTGCCCGGATTCGGTTCCGGCGTGTCCCAGGGTTGCGCCGGTTTCTTGAACCAGCCGACGTAGAGGATCGGGAGAAAGTAGGCGGCGTTGAGTACGGTGCTGGCCAGCAGAACGCCGATGATCCAGGGTTGACCTGCTTCAAGCGCGCCCAGTCCGAGATGCCATTTGCTGATGAACCCGGCGATGGGCGGGACGCCGATCATCCCGAACGCGCCGATCGTGAAGGCGGCCATGGTCACCGGCATGCGCCGACCGATGCCGCCCATGGCGGAGACGCTCTTGACGTGCACTGTTTCGGCAAAGAGCCCCGCACAGAAGAAGAGGGTGATCTTCATCAAGCCTTGATGGACCAGATGCACGACACCTCCGGTGGTGGCGGTTTGGCCGAGGATCGACACGCCGAGCACGATGTAGGAGACCTGGCTGACGGTGGAGTAGGCCAGTCGGCGTTTCAGATCGTCTTGCGCCAGCGCGCGCAGGGACCCGTAGATGATGGTGATGGAGGCGACCACCGCCAGCGGCGTTAACACGCCCAGACCGTGCGCAAACTCGATGCCGTACACATCGTAGACCACGCGCACGATCCCGAACGCGCCGGCCTTGACCACGGCCACCGCGTGGAGCAGGGCGCTGACGGGGGCGGGCGCGACCATGGCGACCGGCAGCCAGCCGTGGAAAGGCACCAACGCGGCCTTTACGCCAAGACCCATGATAAGCAGCACGAAAATGATCGTCAGGTGTGGGCGCACATGCGCCGACAACCCGTGAAGCACACCGGCCAGTTGGAAGTCCACGGGGCCGGCGATGACGTGCAGCCAGACCACCCCGACGAAGAGGATCGCGCCGCCGGCCATCGTGTACAGGAGGTATGTGCGCCCGGCTTCCAGCGAGTCTTCCGTGCCGCGATGGACGACGAGCGGATAAGTGCTGAGGGTGAGGAGCTCATAGAAGATGAAGAACGTGATGAGATTGCCGGCCAATGCGACACCGACACTGGCCGTGACACAGAGGCTGAAGAATCCGAAAAAGCGTGAGCGGTTCGGCGAGCCTTCCATATAGCCGATGGCGTAGATCGTGGTGAAGAGCCAGAGCACGCTCGAGAGCGTGACGAGGATGAGCGACAAGAGGTCGGCGCGCAGCAGAAAATCAAAACCCAGCACGATGGAAAAGCGCGCTTCGTACTCTTCTCCGGCATACGCGCCCCAGCACATGTAGACGACGAGCAGGAGTTTGACGACGGCGCCGGTGAGGTTGAGGATCGAGCGGGCCGTGGCGTGTTTCTCCGGGAGAAAGAAGATGCCTACGCCCGTGATCAGCGAGCTGGACACGACC
>SKXR01000135.1 GCA_007128275.1 Kiritimatiellia bacterium | reverse complement strand
TGGCGCAAACGTCATAACCGATTTCAATAACGACCCGCTCGCAACAACGGATTCTTTTGATCCGACAGCTGGGGCATTCGCTCAGTTAATTCGCATCCTGACGGGAACCGAGCCATTCGACTTTATTAATAGCGGATCCGGCATCGATACAGATAATGAAGAGGTGATGAGCACAATGTATTCGGGTCTATGGGACGATTTAGCAGACCCCGGCACGTTTCCGTTTGGGCCCCAGATACTGGGAAATTCCTCGTTTAATGGCACCTATTACGTGCGCGTGTTCGATTCGCCCCAAGCTACCGAGGCGGATTGGAATCTTGGAAACGATGCCCCGATTCCTGCGGGAGCACAATATTTCTTCCAATCCGAAACTTACGCCTACACCCACGATGAGTTGTCCCCCAGCACCTACAACTTCGGCTCCGGCCAGACGTTGGAACTCGTTCCCGAGCCGGGCACGATGGCGTTGTTGGCGACCGGATTGCTCGGCGTTTTTGCGATCCGCCGCAAGCGCTTAAGCTGAAGATTCTGAAAGATTCCTGAAGCGGCCCGGTCCTTGCGGATCGGGCCGTTTCTTTTTGCGCCATATGGAATGCGCCGCTGTGCGGCGCTCTAGATTCCGGGTTGACTGACAACGGAAGTCGGCAAAGAGCCAAGCGCTTGTGTGTACTGGGGTACTTGTCCACGGCGGCGCAGATCACCACCGCATTGTCATTGTTTGCGCCCTCCCCGTCTTGTCTTTCAACGGGGCGTGCCCTATCCTCCCCTCTGCCATGATGCACGACGCTCAGACATTTGCAGGGAAGTCCGCACTGGTTCTTGCCCTGTTGGTCACGCTCGCCTATCTGCCCGCGTTTCCCGGCAGCTTCCTGTGGGATGATGATTCCGCCCTGATCGAAAACCCGCACATCCATGAACCGGACGGCTGGTCACGCATCTGGTTTACTCGCGAAGCCATCGAGTACTACCCGATCTACTACACCTCTCTGCGTATGCAATGGACGCTATTCGGCGCGCATCCGTCCGGATACTTGGCCGTCAACATCCTGCTTCATTTCTGTAACGTCCTCCTCTTCTGGGTCCTCCTCCGCCGCCTGGGCGTCCGACATGCTTACGGCGCCGCCTGCTTCTTTGCGCTGCATCCCGCCGCCGTGCACGCCGTAGCCTGGATCAATCAACACAAGACCGTCCTTTCCACGCTCTTCTATCTCCTGAGCACACTCCTTATTCTTCTGCATGTAGGGACTCGCGTTTCCCCCCGTAGCCGCGTTCGTGAGAACGTGGCCGAATGGAACCCTGATTCCACCGATCCGCCCTCTCACGACGGCGGCGACGGGGCCGGTGAATCCA
Source organism: Kiritimatiellia bacterium (assembly GCA_007128275.1). GTDB lineage: Bacteria > Verrucomicrobiota > Kiritimatiellia > SLAD01 > SLAD01 > SKZA01. The sequence continues at coordinate 6,989 of SKXR01000135.1, read as the reverse complement.
AAGCGGCGCATCCGGCCTTGTTCATTCTTGGATTTATCGCCTTCCTTGCCGGACTGCTGACCAAACCCACGCTGGTCCTGCTACCCCTTGTCTTGATGGCTATCGCGCGCCTACTCCACGGCGTATCGGTTCGACGACTTTGCGTCTGGTTCGCGCCCTGGCTGGTTGTGGCCGGCGCCATCGGCGTGCTGCGCCTCGTGTGGCAGCCGCCCCCGCCCCTGCTTGATCTTTCGCCGGGCCGCGGCGGCGAGGGTTGGCTTTCGTGGGCCGTGGCCGGTTGCTCTACTTGGTACTCGGCATGGAAGATCGTCGTACCCGTGGACCTGGCCATGATCTATCCACGATGGCCCATTGAAACATGGACTCATTGGGCACTCATTCCGCTTGGCATGGTATGCATCGTGTTGGCCTTATTGTGGAAGTGTCGCAAAAAGTTTCCGAGACTGTGGATTGGCGGTTTATTCTACGTGTTGGCCCTCGCGCCCATCTCGGGACTGTTCGATAACACCTTCTTCGCTTTCTCGCACATTGCGAATCATTGGTGGTATCCGGCCATGCTCGGCCTGATCCCGATAGCGGTCGTCGGCCTGCATCTTCTTCTCGGCCAATTCCCCCTGCAAAACAAAGTCCTTCAACAAGGCGTACCACGCGCATTGGTTGCGCTCCTCTTCATCCTGACCGCCCGGGAAAGTTACCGTTTCCATGATCCACACTACTTCTACGAACGTGGGACACGCGAGAATCCCGACAATGTGGTCGCTCACCACCATCTCGCCAATCTGTTGGCGGAACAAGGAGAAGCCGACGCCGCGCTGAAACATTATCTCGAAGCCATTCGTATTCATCCCCGCTTCTGGCAAGCCCGCGTCCAAGCAGGGAAGATCCTCAGCGCACAGGGTCGCCTTAAAGAATCCTTTGATCAGTTCTGGGGCGCATTTGACGTTCATCCCCATGACCCGGAAATTAATTTCCATCTGGGCGTCCTGTACGGTCAGGCGGACCAGCCTGAGAACGCCATCGTGCACTTGCAACGGGCGATTTCCTTGTATGATTCCGACCCCGTGGCATGGAATAATCTGGGGACGGCGTATTTCCGGTCCGGCGCGATGGAGCAGGCCGTGCATGCATTTCAGCAGGCACTGGTCCTGAATCCGGATTACGAGGCCGCCGCCCGCAATCTGGAACATGCACGGGAGCACCTCCATTAATGAAGCAGAACTACACACTCACGCCTCAAGAGACACCGATTCAACTGGTACAACACCTGGCGGATCGTTTGGGTTGTTCTCTGCGCAAAGCCAAGCGGCTGCTGGATGAACGGAAGGTGTTCGTCAATCGTAGACGGGTATGGATGGCACGGCACGAACTCAAGCCCGGCGACGTGGTCGAAATTGCGACTTCCGCGCCCCCGACAGATTGCGGGCAACGCCACGTCGCCGTGCTCTTTGAGAACGCCGATTATTTACTCATCGATAAGCCGCACGGAATCTTGTCGAACGGCGCCAAGAGCGTAGAAACGCTCCTCCGAAAGCAGCTTGCCGAACCCGGCCTCACCGCCGTGCACCGCCTGGACAGTGACACGTCTGGATGTTTGCTGGTAGCCCGGGCACCCGCTGCTTTTGACCGGGCCGTCGCCCTCTTCCGGGCAGGCAAGGTCTTGAAGATATATCAAGCCATTGTGCGAGGCCGGCCCACGGCCCCGCAGCGGACCATCACCAAGAAGATTGAGGGTGATTCCGCCATCACGCATTGGACCGTACTTTCAGGGAATGAAAACGCGGCGCATTTGCGCATTAAGATCGACACGGGCCGCACGCACCAGATTCGAAAACATCTGAGCGGGATCGGGCACCCGGTGCTCGGGGACCGCGAATATTTTAGGGGGCGAATGGATGACGAGCGGCTCCGGTCGGTGCCGCGCCAGATGTTGCATGCCTCCGTATTCCAGGCGCCTTTGGGCGCTAAGGGAGCCGTGATCCGCGTCACCGCCCCGTTGCCGGAGGATTTCAAGAAGACGCTGAAGACCTTCGGCTTGTGATATTTGGAGTGCGCCGGCAAGGAGTCTACGACGCGACGGCGCTTTTGACCCAGCCGGGCGCGCTTTGCCCAAATGAAAGCGGTGTCGCCTCGCTCTGCTCGTTGCCCCCGCACGCCATGAAGGATCTACAACACGCCGATGGCGTGGAGGAAGACCGCCAGGACGGCGATGGGAACGAGATAGCGGAGCAGATGGATCCAGCCGAAGTAGAGCCGGCCCCAGGTGGTGCCCGCCGTGAAAGCCGCTACCCGCGCCTTCTCGCCCACGCGCCAAGCCATGAATATCGCGATACCCAATCCGCCCAGGGGCAGCATCCAGTTGCTCGCCAGATAATCGAAGAGTTCAAACCAACTCATCCCGATGAACGACTCGCTCATACCGGTTCCGAAAAAGCCTGTCGTCCCGCTCATCGCCGAGGGGAGACCGAGCAGGATGATAATTGAACCGGTCACCAGCACCGCTTTCGAACGACGCCATCCGCGTTCGTCGATGAAATAGGCCGTCGCGACTTCCAGCAACGACATGGCGCTGGTCAAGGCCGCGAAGGACAAGAGGGCGAAAAAGATTGTGGCGAGCATTGATCCGCCGGGCATTTTGGAGAACGCGATCGGCAGATTCACGAAGACCAGGCCCGGTCCCGCCGAGGGTTCCATGCCGTAGGTGAAGGTGATGGGGAACAACACCAGGCAGGCCAGCAAAGCCACTCCGGTGTCAAACAGGGCGATCAGGAACGACGATTTGATGGCGTCGTCCTTGGAGCGGAGATAGCTGCCGTAGGTGATCATCGCGCCCATGCCCAGACTGAGCGTGAAGAAACTATGGCCCAAGGCTTCCAGCACGCCGGCGCGGGTCAAGTTTTCCGTAGAGGGACTGAAGACGAATTGCACGGCCTCTTGGAATCCGCTCATGGTCAGGGCGCTCCCGAACATGACCAGCAACATGCCCAACATGACGGGCATGAGAATTTCGCTCCACCGCTCCACCCCCTTGTGCACACCGGCAATGACAACCGAAATCGCGACTCCCATAAACAGGACGTGCCAGAAGATATTCACCTTGGGATTCGCAAACAACTGACCGAACACGGCCTCCGTACCGCCCGGTTCATATACGGTGAATACGCCTTTCAGCGAGAGGTACACATAGTGCATGGACCAACCGGCCACCACGCTGTAGAAAGAGAGAATCACGAAGGCCGAAGCCACACCCAGCCATCCGACTCCAACCCAGGGGCTGTCCGGTTTGTAGAGCGTCTTGAAGGCGCCCACCGGGGATTTCTGTGTGGATCGGCCGATCAGGATTTCGGCGATCATGATCGGGAGACCGACCAGTGCAATGCAGGTTAGGTAGATGAAAACGAAGATCCCGCCACCGTTCTCACCGGCGATATAGGGGAACTTCCAAATATTGCCCAGCCCAATGGCCGATCCGGCCGCAGCCAGAATAAACCCGAGCCGACTTCCCCAATGGCCGCGGTCCTGTGGTGTAGCCATTCCTTCAGCTCCCGGTCAAAGCGCGCAAAACCGTCAGTTCCGGTGGCGATACGTAATCCGGCCCTTGCTCAGATCGTAGGGGGACATCTCCACCGTCACTCGGTCCCCGTTTGTGATGCGGATGAAGTGTTTGCGCATTTTCCCGGATATATGCGCCAAAATCTCGTGGCCATTGGCCAATTTCACCTTATACATGGTGGCGGGCATGACTTTCGTCACCACGCCTTCCAACTGCACAAGTTCTTCTTTCGTTTCCGCCATAATATCTCCTGACAAAACCACTACAAGCGCAAGAGGTTACACGGACAACCACGGAAGCGCAAGAAGGGTTTTAGATTTTTCCACCGCATAACGCACGGCCTCGCTCGTGTACCCGGGACCCGGAGCCCCGTGCCGGGCAACCGCAATCCCCTCTAAGGCAATCCGGGGAGGGACAATTGGTTGTAGCGCGGATCCGAGCGAATGGCATCGAGATAAGGGGTATCGCCCTCCATCCAGACGGGAAATTGGTCCGGAAATTGCTCGGCCATGTCCTCGATGATCGGCCAGGCCGCATCCATTTGAGATGCACCGGCCAAGGCATAAGCCAGCGCAATGCGTATATGCCATTGATCGGCGAATTCGGAAGATACTTCCGACAGCACTTCCACCGCACTCGCGTATTCACCGGCTTTCACAAGGATATAGCCGTATCCGTATCGTAGTTCCACCGCTTTCCCATATCTGTTCATCAATGCTTGAGCACGGACAACCGCCCCTTGTTCATCCCCCGACTCGAGCAGACAACGGGTTACTTCCAAATGCAGAAAGGGGCGATCCGCTCCCAGCACCAGGGCTTCCGTCAATCGTTCGTCGGCTTTCTCCCATTCTTCCGCGTTCAAGTGTTGGCTGGCCTCGCGGAGCGCGCGGTAAAGCGGCATCAAGGATTGAGCCGGGACATCGCCAAACGCCGCCTGTACCATCCGCTCGTAACCTGTTTCGCCCATCAGTTGCCGTAACACATGTTCATCCCCGGCCAGCCACCCCGCCACCAACACCAGCTCCGGCACGGGACGATATAGCCAGAAACGCTCATTGATTTCTCTGTCTGTCACCACATCCAACATCAACTGTTTGTATCGCGCCATAAGATTGTCTTGTTCAAGCGCCAGGGCCTCTTCCAGCCGTTCTCCCGCCTCGTCGTATCGGGCTAGGCGAATCAATACACCACCCCACGCCACCAAATAATCCGCCTTCAACGGGGCGGTGCGACTCAGATCAAGAAGGTAGGCGTCGGCAATGCTGTATTGCCCTAACTGAAGGGCCAATAAAGCGGCTCGTGACACGAACGGCATATGTCCCGGCTGCAAGCGCATCAATTGCTGGTACTCGCGGAGCGCGCTTTCCCAGCGCCTTTCATTGAAATGGAGTTGAGCCGCCCGTTGGCGGCGTGCAACTTCGCCACCCGCCCCGTGAGCGGGGGCCGACGGCTGAATATCCAGGCTGAGTGATTCCGGCGGGGCCCGAAAGAGGGTCTCGAGTGAACGGCGCGGAATCTCGTCCGTATCCGGTTGTACGGATTCGGACGTTTCAAGGCGATCCACCAGAAACCCGTCCATCAGGATGACGGGACTGGATTCGACGCGCGGGGTTCCCCCGCATACCCCCCCACAGAGCGCGATCAGCAAGCACTTCGACAGACCATCCATGCTCATTGTTCGCACCCTCCCAATCGATCGAGTATTTCCGGCAAGGCATCGAATACCTGGTCGGCTTGTGCTATGGATTCCGGATCGTGCGTATGCGCCACCGCCCATACGGTCAGGCCCGCCGCTTTCGCCGCCTGAATCCCGCTGGGCGTATCCTCGATGGCCACACAGTCCCCGGAAACCAATGTCCGTCCAAGGGCCTCGCCCAAGCGCCGAACCGCCAACCGGTAACAAGCCGGATCGGGCTTGCTCACCTCCACATCCTCCGCCGTCACGATAGTCTGGAATACGTGTGACAAACCCAACTGCCCAAGAATCGGATCGATATCACTGCGCAAAGCGCCCGAACACAAGGCCACGGGATATCGGGCATGCACGTGATGGATCAATTCAGGGATGCCGTCGTAGGCGTGAACACCGTCCGCGGTCAATTCGATGAATGCGAGGGCCTTGGCCTTCACGCGGTCGCGGAGATCCGACTCCGAGAGGGTGCGGCTTGCGTTTCGGTACGCGGCCCGAAACAGGTCCCGGTCATCGTATCCGATGTAATCGCGCACATACTCTTCCCATGTACACGCCAAACCGTCCGGCGCCACCACGCGGCAGAAGGACTGGTAATGAAGCGGTTCGGTGTCCGCAATGACGCCGTCGAAGTCGAATACCACGGCTTGGATGGACTTACGCTCGGTCATATCAAGGCCGCCAATACCGCATCCAATTCTTCTTCCGAGAACGGGTTGAAGGACCCTTTCTTGGATGTCAGGATCTTCCTAAGATGGGGGGTGAGCACGTCGCGATTCGGTTCAACGAGTTTCCGCACGCTTTCAAGCAACGCGTCCATTCCGGCATGGCGCATGTACTCATGCAGCGCGTGAATGCAAAAATTATGCAGATGATCTTTCTGCATCGCCCACCGCAAATGGGGCAAGGCCCGCTTGAAATTCATTCGGGCAAGGCATGCCAAGGCCTCCCCTTCCTGTTCCGATTCCATGAACCGCTCCACCGCAGCATACGCACGCTCGTCCGGGCACTGGGCCAACGCCGCCAACAGGGCACGGCTCATGGCGGAACTGTGCGGCTCCTTGTCCAACAACGCAGCCAGAGACGGCGTCAACGACGGCAACGCCAGCCGCGCACACACGGACACATCGGCCAATCCAGGCTTCGACGAAAGCCGCTGGACCATCACGGCTTCGAACACCCGGCGCTCGTCCTCCGACAAGCTGTCCACATACGCCTTTCCCGCCCATTCCAGCTCGTAATCCTCGCTGTAATAGTGGCCTTCAATCAAGCGATCCACGTCTTTTCCGATATCTGTAGGGGTCTTCATCAAGTGCGGTACGCTACTCCAAACACCGCGACAGTGCAAGACCGGGTGCGTGTTCGGGAGCGGGGAGGGAAGAATGGACGGGTGGACGGGCGGATGGAGGGAGGGATGAAACCTGAAGAGAAGGATGAGGGATGAAACCTGAAACCTGAAGGAAGGATCGTTCGATGTTCAGCGTTGAGTGTTCGATGTTTAACGTCCAACATTCAACGTTCAACGTCCAAGTGATACCATGCCTGATTCTTTCCGGTATATGACCCAACCCACCCCGCCGAGGCGGGATTAACTTCGTGAGATGGCTTGCGCTGGCGTTTCTTTTTGGACTGCGGCGGCAGAGCGCAGCGTCGACGCCGCTTTGGCTTGGATGCGTGCGTTTGGGCAATCATTATCCAAAGCGGTGTCGCCGTCCTCTTCCGCTTCGCTTCAGAGGACTCTGCCACCGC
>SKXR01000137.1 GCA_007128275.1 Kiritimatiellia bacterium | reverse complement strand
GTCTCGCGAACAGTATGTATTGGCCGTACTTCAGGGTGTCGGCCGATGGTCTTGTCCTACCATATGGAGGGCGGGGCGCCAAGGCTATAATTCATTGAAATTGAACTGGATTCGCGCTGCGGGAGCCGCTATTCTGGTCCCGAAGTACGGGGTATGCGAGTGGGTCTGGCTGTGAGGTTGGAGGTGTCCGCGCACCCGTACTTCGGGACCGTATAACCCGTACTTGGGGACGAGAATGCCCGTGCGAAATGTACGCATTCACGATTGGCAGGCGGCGCTTGAGCGGGAGATTCCCGCAGTCGAGCGAGCGGCTTATCGAGAGGCCATCGTCAAGTTTCATTACTGGCTGAAACAGGAAGGAAAACCTCCCACGCTGGATACCTTCAAGGAGCACGTGGACTGGAAGCGCTCGTACATGCCTCCCGAACGTTTCGCCGTGCGGCGGAAAGCGTTGCTTTGGTATTTCAACGAGTATTTCTCCGATTCCCCGCCTGCCTCCGAAACAGGGTCTTCGCAGGGGGCCGTCAAGGGACCGTCGGCCAGGCCTCTGGCCGGGTTATCTCGTCACCTGGTAGCCAGTGATGTTCCGCCCGATGCGGCGACGGATTTGGGGGCTTCGGAGTGGGAACGCGCTTTGGTGCGCCGCATTCGCGAAAAACAGCTGGCGCTCCGCAGCGAGCAGACGTACCGGGGCTGGTGCCGTCGCTTCATGGGCTCATGCGGAAAGAAACCTTTGGAGGCGCTCGATCATCAGGACATTAGACGGTGGCTATCGGATTTGGCGGTGAAGGAACGCGTAGCGGTCGCGACGCAAAGTCAGGCACTGAACGCGGTGGTCTTCCTGTTTCGCGAGGTGTTCAAGCGTGAGCCCGGTGATTTCAGTGATTTCACACGCGCGCGCAAAGGACGCAAGGTCCCGACGGTGCTGACGCAGCAGGAATGTCTGCGGCTGTTCGGTGCGATGAGCGGGACGAGTCGGCTAATGGCGCAACTGATGTATTCCAGCGGCTTGCGTTTGTCGGAGTTGTTGCGTTTGCGGGTGAAGGACGTGGACCTGGATCGTCTGCAAATGTCCGTGCAATTCGGGAAGGGCGGCAAGAGCCGGTATACCATGATTCCTTCCAGACTCGCGCCTGTGCTCAAAGCACATCGTGAACGCTTGCGTGACCTGCATAAGAAGGATCGGGAAACCGGCCTGCCGGGCGTCTATATGCCGCAGGCGATGGAGCGGAAATGGCCCACGGCCGGCGAAAAATTCATTTGGTACTGGTTCTTCCCTTCGCGCAGTCTGATGCGCGATCCGCGTACCGGCGTTAAACGACGCCATCACGTTCTGGATGTGACGTTCCAGAAGGCGATTCGGGAGGCGGCGCGGAAAGCGAAACTCGATAAGCATGTGACGCCCCACACCCTGCGTCACAGTTTCGCGACGCACTTGCTGGCGTCGGGGACGGGTATTCGCGATGTGCAGGATTTGCTAGGCCATGCCGACGTGTCCACCACGCAGATTTACCTTCACACGGCGCAGCAAACGGGGGTCGGGATCCGCAGCCCATTCGAATTACTGGAGTGATTGCAGGGCGGATGATGCATTGCCGCATTGGAAGGGCAAAAGAATCCAAAGGGAGGGTTTGTCGTCGAGGTTGAAAGTGTATTTCACCGGTCACCGCCGGGGCTTTCCCCCGCGCCAAGGTCATGGTATACGTGACGGATGACGAATCGCAAATCCATTGAAATCATCTGTCCCGCCTGCGGCAAGGAATCCCTGCTCGTGCGTCGTCCGGTGTATGACGGCCTCAAGAGGACGGGGGAGACCCTCCATTGCGCCGCGTGCGGTCATGCGTTCGCCTCGGAAGAAGAGGTGCCTTACAAGGAAGCCCGGTCCGTTTCGCTGTTTACGGAGGAAGACCGGTCGAGCACACCGCGCGTGTTTGATGAAAGCGAGCACCGTCGGCTGTGCCGGCATTGCGCGAATTATATCGTCAATCCGTTCACGCAATGGTGCGCCGTCCACAAGAAGGAAGTGGAAGCCACGGACTCGTGCGACCGGTTCGAGGAGAAGAAAGAGGATGAGCCCCCGATTTGATCATGTCTTCTCCAGATGCGCGCTTAACGCTTGCGGGAAGGCGCAGCTCGCGCAGCGGGACCGGTCGTTGAGGCAGAAATCATGGAATATCTGGATGAGGCCTTGGCGGGCGAGTGCGGATTTGTAGAGCGAAGGCGAATGATCGCGTCCGAAGAGATAAAACGCGGTCTGTTTGATGACGCCGTTGTCCGGTTCGGCGGGCAAGCGGTCGAGCGCCGCGCCGATCCGGGCCGGCGAGGCGCCGGATGCGGCCAGAAAAGGTACGATCACGTTGCAACATAGTGAGGCGGCGCGTGTGCGACCGATCAAGGCTACGGGCGTCTTGCGCCGGGTTCCTCCAAATCCCAGTCGCATGGAGGCATAAGGATCGTACCGTTCCACCACATATTTCAGAATGCGTTCCATCCATCGATCCGTATCCTCGGCAACGCATCGATGTAGATAGTCGGCGAACGGTTCGGGTTGCGCGAAGAGATGGGCGGCGGCCATCAGTCGGCGCGCAGGATGGTTGGCCGGACGAACGCCGTCCAGTCGCCATGTACGCCGGGACGGGCGCGTTGCATATTGATCGCGGTATCGCCACCAGACATCCCACAGCGAGCGCATGAACTGCGCCGTTTCGGCGTCCCACCGTGCTGCGGGCTGGTTCGGGAGCAATCCGGCCACGCCCATGAGCAGGGCATAGGCGGCTTGGGTGTCGTGCCCTGAATCGCGTCGCATGTCTTCCAACGTCAAGGCGATGGCCACCTCGCGAAAGGCGCCCTTGTTGTGTTTGTACCCGAGGCCCGCCATGAATTCCTCGTAGAGCGTCTGCTCCGCGCCTTTCTCCTGGATCAGGTCCGTCATGCGTTCGGCTTTGCGGCGTAATCGTTCTTCGCCCGCCGCCCGCAAGACGTGTATTCGCTGGTCGGGGGTGTAGGCCGCGAGCACCGTGGAGCAACGGGGCATGTCGGCGCGCGCGGCATAGGGATACGCGGAAAGGTCGATGTGCTCGAAGGAAAATCCCGGGTGTTCGGCGAGCACTTCTTTCAGCACCACATGCACCGCGCCCGGCACCGTCTCGATATCCTTCGCGGCGCCGGGGAAATAGGTGACATGAAATCGGACATTCCGATAACGAGGATCGGCGGCGTGTCCGTGGGCCTTCCAATCCGAAGGGTGAATATGTATCTCCACATCGCCCGCCATACGCCGTTCGGCGGGGCCGATTCGTAGGACGGCGCCGAGAAAGTCCGGGCCGGCTTCCTGATTCCAGGTTCCCGGCTGTTCCACCGTGATCCGTTCGCCGGCCCGCGTACAAAGGGAGGAGGGCCTTAATCCGGGGTCAAACCAGACACAGTGCAGGTGCCGTTCCGAATACGGGAAGGCCTTACGGCGTGAAACCGATTCGCGCACGCCCCGGTCCGGAGATCCCAGCAGGGCTTGGTAGCAGGTCGCTCGCGGGAAGGCGGCGGGATGGAAGTCCGAGATGTAGCGGTCGGCGATTTCCCTCAGCTTTCGTGTTCCCGTTGAGGCCATAGCTTGACTCCGGGGGAGCGGTTCATAATAGTTAAGGCTTAGCAAGGCGCACCAACCGGCGTCAGCATATCCTGCCGGTGCGGGCAGGGTAAAGGGAATTTCCGATGATGTTTCCTCCCCGGTCGGGGAAACGGTAAATGGTATGATTTCAGTCTCTCACTTAACGAAACGGTATCGCGGTACGGCGGTCGTGGATGATGTGTCCTTTGAGGTGGAACGCGGTGAAGTGGTGGGGTTTCTCGGACCGAACGGCGCCGGAAAGACAACGACGATGCGGATTCTGGCCGGGTACCTTGCTGCGACAGGCGGCCAGGTGCGCGTGGCCGGCTATGATGTGGTTACCCAATCGCTCGAAGTCCGTCGCCGTATCGGATACCTGCCCGAGACCGCCCCGCTGTATCTGGAAATGCGCGTCGATGAGTATCTCCGGTACCGCGCGCGCATCAAACGGGTGCCGTCCCGGCGATTGCGCCAGGCTGTGGCGGGTGTCAAGGAGCAGTGCGGTCTGCATCAAATGGGCCGCGAACTGATCGGTCGCTTGTCACGCGGGTACCGCCAGCGCGTGGGCTTGGCCGATGCGTTGGTGCACGACCCGGACCTGTTGATTTTGGATGAACCGACGCTGGGACTGGATCCGAACCAGAACCGGCAGGTGCGTGAATTGATCCGTGAACTGGCGAATCACCATACGATACTTCTCTGCTCGCATATTTTGCCGGAAGTGGAGATGACCTGCAAACGGGTGCTGATCATCAAGCAAGGCCGCATCGTGGCCTCGGATACGCCGGAGCGCTTGAAGGAAACGCTGGGTGGGGGGAACCGGGTGCGTGCGCATATCAAGGGACCCGCCGACGATGTGGAAAGAAAACTGAACGCGCTTCCCCATGTGCAGAGCGTCTCCATGAAGCGGGACGAGACATGGAACGTCTGTCTGATCGAATCCCTGCGCGAAGTGGATTTGCGGCCGAACGTTTTCGAGCTGGTGGTGCGCAACGGTTGGGCGTTGCGTGAATTGACGCTTGCGAACCGGAGTTTGGAAGATGTCTATCTCGGATTGACGCTGGGCGACGGGGTGAGCGGGAGGGGCGGCCGATGAGGACCCTGTTGACCCTGTGGCGCCGTGAGGTATCGGCCTATTTCCTGTCGCCCATCGCTTATGTGGTGATGGTGTTCTTTCTGATCCTGATGGGGCTGAGTTTCTGGATGCTCGTGACCATCCTGGCCCAAGGCCCTTCCAGCGCGGGCGTGATGCGGGTACTGTTTGGCGAGAGCCTGTTCTTCTGGTTGGCGATATTGCTCGTGGTGCCCGTATCGACCATGCGCCTCTTTGCCGAAGAGAAGAAAGCGGGAACGATCGAGTCCTTGATGACCGCGCCCGTGGAGGACGCGAAGGTGGTGCTGGCCAAGTATTTCGGTGCGCTGGCGTTCTTCATTATCCTGTGGATTCCGACGACGTTGTACGCGGGCGTGTTGGCGTATTTCAGCCCGCACACCGCGCCCGTTGATTGGGGGAGCATGACGGCCACCTATCTGGGCGTGGGTTGCATCGGCGCCTGCTACCTCTCGATCGGCCTGTTCACCTCGGCGATTACGCGAAGCCAAGCCGTGGCGGCCATGATTTCCTTTTCCGTCTTATGCGGTTTGTTTTTCGCCGGTTTCATCCCTTATTATGCCCGCATTCCCTGGATGCAGGAAGTCGGCCGGTACATCTCGTCCGTCATGCATATGATGGAATTTTCCCGGGGCGTCGTGGACACGCGGCCTCTCGTCTTTTATCTGACGCTTACGCTGCTGATGTTGTTCGCGACCGTCAAGGTGGTCGAGTCGCGGAAATGGAGATCCTAGAGAGTTCGCACGCATGGATGCACAAGCCATATCGCAAAAGAGTATTCGGCAGCGCCGTCGCTGGAGAGTCGCCGTTGGCCTGAACGTCTCGCTTTCGCTGGCGTTGGCGGTGCTGCTGGTGGGGTTGCTGAACGGGTTGTCGGCGCGCTATTACCTGCGCACCGACATCAGCCGGGCCGGTATCTACACGCTCTCCGATCAAACCCGGTACTTGCTGGGCTCGTTGACCAACGCCGTGGATGTCATTGTGTTCTTTCAGCGGGGCGAGGAAATCTATCACGATGTGGAGAGTCTCCTGCGGGAATATCAATATCTGAGCCCGATGTTGCGTGTTGAATATGTGGACCCGGACCGGAATCTGGCGAGAACGGAGGAATTGGCGCGCCGCTTTGAAGTGAACGAGCCCAATGTGATCATCTTTCACCACGAAGGACGATCCCGTATTTTGACCGAAACGGATATCATGCAGTACGATTTCAGCGGGGTCCGGGACGGGATGGCGCCGGCCCGCGCCTATTTTACGGGGGAGCAGGCGTTTACATCCGCCATCCACGGCGTTACGCAGGCGCGGCGGCCGCAGGTCTATTTCCTTTCCGGACACGGGGAACGGCGCATCGATAATTTTGATCCGTTCGTGGGATACTCGTCCATCGCCAAACGCATGCAGCGCGACAATATGGACTTGGCGGTTCTGGTCCTGGGCGAGACGCCACGGATCCCGGAAGACGCCGATGCGTTAATCATTGCCGGGCCGAATCGACGGATATCCCAGCCGGAGCTGGATCTAATTCACGCCTATCTGGAACAAAGCGGGCGGGTCATGATGCTGGTCGATTCCATGACCCGTACCGGCCTCGAAACGGTGCTGGCCCGGTGGGGGGTCATGCTCGGCGATGACGTCGTGATCGATCCGAGCCGCACCCTGACGGGCCGCGAGCTGTTCCTCACGGAATACGGCCTACATCCGATCACCGACCGCATTCGGGGTGTCACGTCCGTCTTCTACATGCCCCGGTCCGTGGAACCGTTGCCACGCCAAACGGCGACCACGTCCGACCAAGCGGATAAACCGCATGTGACCGTGCTCGCGTCCACCTCGGAAGCGGGTTGGGCGGAGCGGGATCCGGATCAAACGCCGCTCCGGTTCGATCCCGACGTGGACCGTCCGGGACCGATTTCCGTGGCGGTGGCGGTCGAACGCGGTCCGGTGCCAGGCATTGATGTGCAGATCCGTTCCACCCGCATGGTGGTCTTCGGCGATTCCGGCTTCGTGTCCAACGGGGGATTGACCGGGGGCGACGAGGATTTTTTCATGGGCGCCTTCAATTGGCTCTTGGACCGGGACGAACTGATGGCCGTGGCGCCCAGGTCGGTGGAGCAAGTTCGCCTGGTGCTTGATAAACATCAAATCCGCCAACTGTTGTGGCTGGTCGTGGTCGGTATGCCGACGGCGGCGGCCGCGCTCGGTGGGCTGGTATGGTGGCGGAGGAGGCGGTAAGCGCATGCGTATAAAAACGACCTTGCTTCTCTTGGTGGCGGTCTTGCTGGCCGGCGGCGCCCTTTGGTATTTGGAGGGGCGGAAAGAATGGGATGAACTGCGACGACGTGAAGCGGCGCGCATGTTGCGTGTGCACCCGGAACGGGTTCAGCGCATCGTGTTCGATACGGGCGATCGGCTCATTGATTGCCGTATCGTCGACGGAATCTGGCGCGTCATTCACCCGGTCGACGCCCGTGCGGATGCCGGCGAAATGGATCGAATTCTGACGGCCCTGAGCCGGGTGGAGAAGAGCGAAGTGATTTCGCCGCGCGATCGACGCGAACTGGGGCTTTCGCTCCAGGATTTCGGGTTAGAGCGCCCGCGCGCACGGATTGAATGGGAAGATGACCTCGGGCGAAGAGCCTTGTTGATCGGGCGCAACGCCCCCGTGGGTGAAATGGTCTATGTGATGAAAGAGGGGGCGGAAGACATTTTTTCCGTGTCGTCACGCCTGCTTACGATCATGCCGGAATCCGCATTGGCATTGCGGGACCGTATCCTTTTTCACGGAGACCCGCGTCGCGCGTATCGTCTGGAAATCCGGCGGGCGGGCGGTTTCCTGCAAGTCGTAAAGTCCGAGGACGGAACGTGGCGTTTGCAACAACCCATCGCTGCACGCGCGGATCGTGGTGCGGTCCGGCAATTGATCGATCGCATTTTCGAATGGCGTATTGAAGACTTTGTCGCCGACGCGATCTCGGACGCCACGGTCTACGGCCTGGACGACGCGGCCACCCAAGTCACGGTGTATACCGAAGGAAAGGAGTCGGGCCAAACGGTGTTGCTTGGATCGGCTCGCGATCAGCAGAACGGATTCGTATACGCGCGCCGACGGGACGGCCAGTCGGTCTTCTCCGTTCCGGGCCATACCCTCGACGAGGCGCGGGTACGTCCCAACGATCTCCGGGATCGCGCTTTGCTGACGATGAAGCCGCAGGATGTCGGTAGCATCGAAATCCAGCGCGGCGAACATGCGCTGCGCTTGAGTCGTGATACCAACGCCCAGTGGAAAATCCGCCGCCCCAAACAGTGGAACGCCGACGCGGCGCGGGTGCATGCCCTGCTTGACGCGTGGACCGGCGCGCGCATTGCCGTGTTTGTGGAGGAAACAGGAACCAATCTCGCCGCCCTTGGATTTACCGAGGATTCCTTTCAGATCACGTTCCGCCTGCCATCGCCAAGAGCGGTTGGTCCGGAAGACGGCGAGCCCACCGCCGAATCGGTAACGGTATGGGTCAGCGATGCCCCCGTCACGGAGGGCCAGTTGCTGGTGAAGAAGATGAACGAGTCATTCCTGTATGAAATCCCCGCTACCGTACAGGACGTGACAACATGGAATCCGCTCTACTATCGGCACCGGGAAGTCATACGGCTGGACGAGGCCGCTGTC
>SKXR01000102.1 GCA_007128275.1 Kiritimatiellia bacterium | reverse complement strand
TGAAAGAAGCTGCGGAAAAGGCGAAATGCGAATTGTCCAGCTCCCAGAGCACGGACGTGAATCTGCCGTTTATCACGGCGGACGCGAGCGGCCCGAAACATCTGAACATCACCCTGACCCGCTCGAAGTTGGAACAGTTGGTGGACGATCTGGTCTCGCGCACGTTGAAGCCCGTGGAAGGCTGCTTGAAGGATGCCGGACTGGCCTCTTCGGGCGTCGACGAGGTGATCCTGGTCGGTGGTCAGACCCGCATGCCGAAGGTCCAGGAAGTCGTCAAGAAGGCGTTCGGCCGCGATCCGCACAAGGGCGTGAATCCGGATGAAGTGGTGGCCGTCGGCGCCGGCATTCAAGGCGGCGTCTTGAAGGGCGAAGTCAAAGACGTCCTCTTGCTGGACGTCACCCCGCTGACGCTCGGCATCGAGACGCTCGGCGGCGTGTTTACGCCGTTGATCGAACGCAACACCACGATCCCCACGCGCAAAAGCGAAATTTTCAGCACGGCGGCGGACAATCAGTCCACCGTGGAGATTCATGTCTTGCAGGGCGAACGCAAGATGGCCGGCCACAACAAGACCATCGGCCGGTTCCATTTGGACGGGATTCCTCCCGCGCCGCGTGGCATGCCGCAAGTCGAAGTGACCTTTGACATCGACGCCAACGGGATCCTGCATGTGAACGCGAAGGATCTGGGCACGGGCAAGGAACAGAAGATCACGATTACGGCCTCCAGCGGATTGACGGACGAGGAAGTCCAGCAAATGGTCAAGGACGCGGAAGCGCACGCCGACGAGGACAAACAGGCGCGCGAAGCGGTCGAGACGAAGAATCGCGCGGATGCGACGGCGTACGAGACCGAGAAGTTCCTGAAAGAAAACGGCGACAAGGTCGCCGACGACAAGAAGGCCAAGGTCGAAGAGTCGATCAAATCCCTGCGCAGCGCCATCGAAGCCAACGACGTGGATCAGATGAAGGCGCGCATGGAAGAGTTGACGACGGCCATGCAGGAGATCTCGGCGGATCTGTACGCGCAGGCCAAGGCCTCGGGCGCGCAGCCCGGCGGCGAAGAAGGGCCGCAAAGCGGTGCGGGCTCCGCGGAATCCGAACCCTCGGATGCCGGGAAGCCGGACGATGTGATCGACGCCGACTATGAAATGGTCGACGACGACGACAAGGACAAGAAATAGGACGGTTAAGAGAATTTCCGTCGGCGGCCGGTTGGTCGTTGGCGGGGAAGACGTAAACCACGTGAAAAACCACAAACCAAGCAGGAGGAAACGTATATGAAGATTCAACCGTTGGGTGATCGGGTTCTGGTTGAGCCCGTCAAGGAAGGTGAATCCACCAAGGGTGGCATCATTATTCCGGATACGGCCAAAGAGAAGCCCCAGGAGGGGCAGGTTATCGCCGTCGGTACCGGGAAACTGGACGACAACGGCCAGAAGATTCCGTTCAATGTCAAAAAAGGCGATCGCGTCTTGATGCCGAAATACGGCGGAACGGAAGTGAAGATCGACAACAAGGAATACCAGATTCTTCGCGAAGAAGACATTCTCGGCATCATCAGCTAATCACAGTCTAAACATACCAAGCATAACAGGAGGAATTATCCTATGTCAGCGAAACAACTGAAATACGACGTGGAAGCGCGTCAATCCATCTTGAGAGGGGTGGAGAAACTGAGCCGCGCCGTCAAGGTGACGCTCGGACCGCGCGGCCGCAATGTCGTGCTCGACAAGAAATTCGGATCGCCGACCGTCACCAAGGACGGCGTGACCGTGGCCAAGGAAATCGAACTCGAAGACGCGTTCGAGAATATGGGCGCCCAGATGGTGCGCGAAGTGGCCAGCAAGACCAGCGACATCGCCGGCGACGGCACGACGACCGCGACGGTGTTGGCGGAAGCCATCTACCGCGAAGGGTTGAAGAACGTCACGGCGGGCGCGAACCCGATGGTCCTCAAGCGCGGCATTGAACGCGCCATTGAGGCGGCGGTGGCCAGTCTGCAGTCTCAGAGCAAGAAGGTGAAGGACTCGAGCGAAATCGAACAGGTCGCGAGCATCTCCGCGAACGGCGACACCACCATCGGTGAGATCATTGCCGACGCGATGGACAAGGTCGGCAAAGACGGCACGATCACCGTGGAAGAAGCCAAGAGCATCGAAACCACGCTGGACGTGGTCGAAGGCATGCAGTTCGACAAGGGGTACCTCTCCCCGTACTTCGTGACCAACACGGACACGATGGAAGTGGTGTTGGACGACCCGCAGATTCTGATCTTCGAAAAGAAGATTTCGAACCTGCAGGAACTCCTGCCCTTGTTGCAGAACATCGCGAAGGCCGGACGTCCGCTCCTCATTATTGCGGAAGACGTCGAAGGCGAAGCGTTGGCGACCCTCGTGGTCAACCGCATTCGCGGCACCCTGCAGGCGTGCGCCGTCAAGGCCCCGGGCTTTGGTGACCGTCGCAAGGCGATGCTCGAAGACATTGCCGTCCTCACGGCCGGTACTTGCATCACGGAAGATCTCGGCATCAAGCTGGAGAACGTGAAGGTCGAAGATCTGGGCCGCGCGAAGCGTGTCACGATCACCAAGGAAAACACGACGATCGTGGAAGGCGGCGGCAAGACCGCGGCGATTCAGGGCCGTATCGAGCAGATTCGCCGGCAGATCGACGAAACGACCTCGGATTACGACCGCGAGAAGCTCCAGGAACGCCTGGCGAAACTCGCCGGCGGCGTGGCGGTGATCAACATCGGCGCGGCGACGGAAACCGAGATGAAGGAAAAGAAAGCGCGCGTCGAAGACGCGTTGCATGCGACCCGCGCGGCCGTGGAAGAGGGTATCGTCCCCGGCGGCGGTGTGGCCCTGATCCGTTGTCAGGCGAAACTCGCGAACGTGGAAGCCGAAGGCGACGAAGCCATCGGCGTCGACATCGTGCGTCGGGCCTGCGAAGCGCCCCTGCGTCAATTGGTGGTCAATGCCGGCATCGAAGGCGCCATCGTGATCCAGGAAGTCAAGAAATCCAAGGGCGCCATGGGCTACGATGTGGCCAAGGCGGAGTACGTGGACATGGTCAAGGCCGGTATCATTGATCCGACCAAGGTCACCCGTACGGCGTTGCAGAATGCGGCCAGCATCGCGGCGCTGTTGCTCACCACCGAGTGCATGGTCACGGAGCTTCCCGAAAAGGAAGCCCCGGCCGGTGGCGGCGCGCCCGACATGGGCGGCATGGGCGGTATGGGCGGCATGGGCGGCATGTACTAAACATTCCGGCAAATGCCGGTTGACAGGTATGAGCGGGGCGCCTATAGTGCCCCGCTCATATTCTGTCTGCCAATCGACGGAATCCGTGGCGTACATTCCCATGATCGATGGAGGAATCCCTTGAATACAAAGTATCTTGATGGTGCGAAGGATCGCATCCCGAATATCCCGTTGCTGATCAACGTCGTGGCTCGCCGCGTACGTCAGTTGAACCGGGGACAACGCCCCTTGCTCAAGCCCGACACCATGCAAATGCCCACGCTGGACATTGCGCTGAAGGAAATTGCGGAAGGCAAGCTGACCGCGGAAATCGCCTTCAAAGGGGATGCCGTGACCACCGAGGGCAATGTCATCACGCTCTAATACGCGGATGCCGGGAGTGCGGGTCGGGTGTCGAGTGTCGTGTGTCGTGTGTCGGGTGTCGGGTGTCGCGTGTCGGGTGAGGGGTTATGACCGCTGAAGCCCATAAACCGATTGCCACCAATCGCAAGGCGCGCCGGGATTACCATGTCCTGGACAAGATCGAAGCCGGCATTGCGTTGCTCGGCACGGAAGTCAAATCCATCCGTCAAGGCAACTTGAACCTGACGGAAGGGTACGCCCGCCTCGAAAAGACCGGGGACGTGCTGCTCTACGGCGTGCATATCAATCCGTACGATCACGGCAATGTTCACAACCACGAGCCTGCACGCCCGCGCCGCCTGCTCCTGCACCGGCGCGAAATCAAACGGCTCTTCGGGCAGACGGCCATCAAGGGCCACGCGCTGGTCCCGTTGCGCGCCTATTTTCGACGGGGCAAAGTGAAGATCGAATTGGGCCTGTGCAAAGGAAAGCAGGACATCGACAAACGGCAGGACATGAAACGGAAAACGGCGGACCGCGAAGCGGAACGGGCCATGAGCGCAAGAAACCGGAGATAGCATGCCGTTGAGCCGGGTTTTCCAATGATTGGAAAAATTCGTCCAAAAAGTTCCAACGATTGGAAAAAGCGGCGAAATTTCTTCCAACGATTGGAAACGGGGCTTTACGGGCGTTTGTTCAAATTGATTGACTCTGGGGTGAAAACTGTTAGTTTGGCGGTCTTTTTAGAGAAGAAGGTGAGGATTTTATGACGAAGCGCACATATCAGCCATCGCGAATCAAGCGGGCGCGTAAACACGGGTTCCGCGAACGGATGAGCACGCCCAGCGGGCGTAAACTCCTGGCGCGTCGGCGCCAGAAGGGGCGTAAGTCCCTCACTGTCAGCGGCTAAGGAGCCCCGATGAAGGCACAGCCCGGATCCATTTCCGGGGCGAACAACCCGCCGGACCGGGGACTTTCCCGGTCGCAACGACTAACCCGCAACGCGCATTTCCAGGAAACCTTTGCGCAGGGACGGTCTTATGTGGGGCGGACCATGGTGTTGTGGGTGCGCGAAGCGGATGACGCGGCTCTGCGTTTAGGCCTTGTTTCGAGTCGCAAGGTGGGCAATGCCGTTGCGAGAAACCACGCGCGCCGACGACTGCGCGAGGCTTGGCGCTTGAACCGTTATCGTTTATCCAGCAGAGTGGACGTGGTGATTGTGGCTCGCCGCGCCATCGGCGGCGCTTCCGCGTGCGAAGTGGAGGCGGAATTGATGGCGCTGTGCGCCCGGGCCGGCTTGCTGCAGAACGCGTCTGAATAGGGCGCACGCGACGGTGAAACGATGAGCAGGATATTGATAGCCCTGATCCGGCTTTACCAGGTGGCGTTGTCCGGATTGTTTGGGCCGCGTTGCCGATTTTATCCGTCCTGTTCCTCCTATTTTATAGAGGCGCTACAGGAACACGGCGCGATCAGGGGAACGTGGATGGGCGTGCGACGCATAGGCCGCTGTCATCCGTGGAATCCGGGCGGCTACGATCCGGTGCCGCCGCCGAAAGGGTCTCCGTCCGCGCCGACGGACGAGCGTGATAGTTGACAAAGATTGGTCGAAGACATGAATAAGAAAGATGTAATGATCCTGGTGGCCCTCTTCGGATTGTGGCTGCTGTGGGGCCCCATCGACCGAACCATCATTAAGCCGATGTTCTTCCCCGATCCGCCGGCGACGGAAGCCGTGGATCGCGCCGAACCCGAGGAAGCGGAACCCACCCCTGTCGAAATTGCCGCGGAGCCTTACGACGCAGTGGTTCCCACCGCCGTGCCGGACGAACGCGAACCGGTCATCCTGCGCGAGCCGGACCGCCCCGCCGAACCCGTCGCCATGCCGGCGGATGACGTCCCGGAACCCGTCGAAGAACGCACGGTCCGATTGGAGACGGACCTCCTGCGCGTCACCTTTTCATCGCGCGGAGGGACCATTCGCGATGTCCTGCTCAAAGAGTATCCCGAACTGAACGAGCCGGACAGTGATCCCATCTTCATGGATTTTTCCACGGCGTCGGCGCTGGGCATTGAAGGGATTGCCGGCCTGACGTCCCGACACGAGTTTGACCTGCAGGAATTGCCTGACGGCGGGGTGCGTTTCTCGCGGGAAATGGAGTACGGTCTGCGATTCGTGCGCGAGATTCGGAAGGCGGACGAATACGTGTTTGAAGTCCGCGACACGTTTGTGAACACGACGGATCACCCCCTGCAGCTTCCCGCCTACGGCCTGCGCACGGGCCGGATGGAACCGATGCCGGGTGTGACCAGCACCTACGGCATGTTCGCGTTGGGCGTTGATACCCTGTTGCCCGCCGATAAGGTGAAGCGATGGGCCAAGGAAATTCCCAAATGGCTGCGCGATTCCTCGGCCGAAACCGTTCGGCATCCCTTGAACACGCCGGTCGACTGGGTGGCGGTGAAGAACAAGTATTTTGTGCAAAGCCTGCGCCCGCGCGATCTCGCCGCGGAAAACGCCGTGGTGTATGCGAAGCGTTCCCCCGACGGCGACCCGTCGGAAGTGTGGGCCGCCCTGCAATTCCCGACGAGCGTGCTGGCGGTGGGCGAATCGTTTACGCGGGAACTGGTCTATTATGTCGGCCCGCAGAAGATCGATCGCCTTTCCGAACTCGGATTTCATCAGGACCAGATCATGGAACTCGGGTGGGCGCCGATCCGCTTTTTTGCCCGCATTTTGATGGTTGGGTTGACGGCCTTCTACGGCGTATTCGGCAATTACGGCGTCGCGATCATGCTGTTGACCGTTGTCATCCGCGTTATCTTCTGGCCTTTGACGCATAAGGGCACGGAAAGCATGCGTCGCATGCAGGAACTCGCTCCGCTCATGAAAGAGCTGAACGAGAAACACAAAGACGACCCCCAGAAGCGGCAACAGGCGGTCATGGAAATGTACAAGGAACACAAGGTCAACCCGCTGGGCGGTTGTCTGCCGATGATTGTACAGATTCCGGTCTTCATCGGCCTGTTTTATCTGCTGCGCACCGCCATTGATTTGCGGTTCGCCGGATTCCTGTGGATCAGCGATTTGAGCGAGCCGGAAGGCATCTTGGGCGATGTCCTGCCGTTGCCGATCAATATCCTGCCGATCTTCATGGCCGTGACGATGTTCTTCCAGCAGAAGCTGACCCCGATGCCCAGCAGCGGCGACGAACGGCAGCAGCAGATGCACACGATGATGATGCGGATCATGCCGATCATGATGCTCGTATTGCTGTACAACTTTGCTTCCGGGCTGGCCCTCTACTGGTCGACCCAGAACGTGCTCATGATCGTTCAGCAGGTGCTCTATCGCCGACGGCTGGCGCGGAAGAAGGCGGAAGCGGCCGCATCGGCCCCGGCCACCTCCCCCACGCCGACGGCCACCTACAAGAAGCACCACGGCAAGAAGGGCGGCAAGAAGTCCTGAGCGGGACGGCGCCCGCAACCTGCAAATAGCACGCGTTTTCCAACGATTGGAAACACGCGTGCTTTTTGCGTCCAACGATTGGAAAGTTCCTGACCGAATCCAAACACAGCACTCATCCTCCGCTTATTCCACGCTGCTTTTGTACGTGCGTCCCAAAAAAAGGGCGGCCATTCTTGACGGGAATTGTGGTCGCCGTTAGGTTCTAGTTTCGCCAGTGAAGAGGAAGGAGAATTCTTCATGGACGCCAAAGTAGATTCAGCCGGGAAGGTGGGGATGCATCGCTACGTGATGCTGACCGCGGCCGTGATTCTGGTGGTGGTGTATGCCCTGCCGCGCGTGCTCGTGGCGACCTTCGGCGTAGACAGCCCTTGGACCAGTTATTTCTATAAGTACGGCTTCGGCGCCATCTTCTTTTTTGTCGGCGTCTTCATAGTCCTCAAAGGCGGCGCATGCAGCTTGAAGCGGGGGCATGACCGGTTCTGGTTCCGGTTTCTCATTCTGGGTTTCTTCTGGTACCTGGCCATGCACGGACTCTGGATCGTAGCCTCCCTGACCATCCCCTTTCTCGGAGAGGTGTAGGTTATGGAAGAGATCACATTTGGCATTGAACTCCCCCGCGCGGCGGCCATCGTCATTTCGATCGTGGCGATCACCTATTTCTGTTTCATCCTCGGGTTCGGGGCGTACTTTGCCCGGTTCAGCAAGAACATCAACGACTTCTTCTTCAGCGGTCAACGGTTTGCCTGGTGGTTGGTGGCGGGCAGCATGATCGCCACGGGGATCGGGTCGCACAGCTACCTGAAATACGCCCAGCAAGGGTACGAGACCGGAATGAGCAGCACGATGACCTATCTGAACAATTGGTTTCTCGTGGCGTACTTTGTGTTTGGGTGGTTGCCGATCATCTATTTTTCGAGGATCCGGTCCATCCCTCAGTATTTTGAGCGTCGCTTTAATCGTGTGGCCCGCTATTTGGCTGTCCTCATTCTGTTGTCCTACATGTTCTTTTATATCGGGTTGAGTTTCTACACCGTGGGCGTGGCGATCGAAGGGTTGTTTGGGATCCCGCACCTCTATTCGGTGCCGGTGCTGGCCCTCGTGCTGGGGACGTATGTGACGTTCGGCGGACAAACCGCCGTGATATTTACCGATCTGTTGCAGGGTGTGATGCTCTATACGGCGGGCGCGATCTGTATCGTTGCCGGGTTCGGCGCGTTGGGCGGATTCGGCGAATTCTGGGGGTGGCTGCCGGAAAGCCATCGTCTCCCGTTTGTGCGTTTGCTGGAAGAACCCGGCTACAATGCGGCGGGGTTGTTCTGGGGCGAGGCGCTGGCCGGAAGCATCATGTTCACCTTTCTTAATCAGGGCTGGATCATGCGGTTTCTCGCCTGTCGCAGCGTCCATGAAGGCCGCAAGGCGGCCTTCTTTAATTTCTTTGTGACCTTGCCGGTTTCCGCCGTGGTGGTCGGGGCGATCGGTTGGATCGGCAAGTCCATTATCGAAAAACAGGCCGGTATCGGCGGCGCGCTGGAAGGCATTGATCCGATTTACATTCAGAACACCGCCCACACGTTTGTCATCGTGGCGTGGGAGGTGTTGCGACAGAATCCGTGGGTGTTCGGTTTCGTCATTGCCGCATTGAGTGCCGCGTTGATGTCCACGATCGACACCTTGATCAACGCCTGCGCCGCCGTGGGCATCTACGATGTCTATCGGCCCATGCGTGAACGCGTGCATCCGGACACGCCCGACCGCCACTACCTGCACGCGGCGCGCTGGGCGTCCGTCTGCGCGACCGTCATTGGGGTCTTGCTGGTGATCTGGTTTGTGAAACAGCAGGCCACGATCATGGCCATGCATTATCGGGGCATCATGTTGATCGTGCCGCCTCTCGTGACGACCCTGTTCATGGGTTGTTTCTGGCGTCGCTTCAATGCGCCGGGCGCAATTTTTTCGATGGCTGTCGGGGTCTTCTTCACCTACTTGACCGCCGTCAATCCGGCGGTCTTGCGTCCGCTGATCTGGCTGGTGATCGGCGTGGAACCTTCCGGCTATCCTGCGGGCGCGGGATGGGAGGATGCGGCCGGGCAGATCAATCCGTTGAGCAACCTCTATATGAACGCGCTGTACGGCATGCTGATCACCGGTCTGGCCGGCGTGATAGCCACGCATTTCTCCTATAGCCGATACTACCGACCGACTATACTGAAATTGGCTCGTGGCGTGAAGGCCATCCCGTTTGCGTTCACCGACCCGATGGCGCAGTTCATGGTCGAGGCGCTGGACAAGAAGAGGGATATCACCGGGCTTACGGTGGATACGGTCACCGAGGCCATGGCGCGTTTCAAGGGCGGCGAACCGAATCACGCCGTCGGGAAGAAGGCGCGCCGGATTCCGGTCGAACTGGATGACGCGATCCCCTTCAAGCAGGTATCGCTGTCCCCGGCGATCATGGAGACGATGAAGGCGGGCGACGGGGATATGATCTATGTGGAAGACGCGCGCTGGTGGTTGGGCGGGTTGCGTTCCGTGCACACGCACGCCGCGAAACCGCACGAGCGCGGGCGCGACGTGGTGCTGATGTCGAAGGAGACCTTTGACGATGCGCTCATGATCAAGGGCCGCCCGGTCACTCTTGAAAAAGTATTCTGAGTTTCCGGCGCACGAGCCGCGTGGGCCCGGCGGCGAAGGCCGGCGGGGTGTCGCGTGTCGGACCGCTTCCGCGAAGTCTCTGCGCCCTTTGACAGATTACAAAGCCTTATGCTATCTTGCCGCTCTTCAACACGAGGCTGATTATGAGCATCGTAGCGGATAACAGAGTGCTGGTCCTGAACCGGCTGTGGCAGGCGGTCAACATCTGCAGTGTCGAGCGCGCCATGGCCCTGCTGTACACCGGTCATGCCCAGGTGGTGTACGAGGACGCCGGCAATTTCAATACCTTTTCATTCCGGGAGTGGTGCGACATTTCACACGCCCACGACGGCGATGATGTGGTTCGTTCCATTTCCATCCGCATTCGTATACCGCGCATCATCGTGTTGTTGTTCTTCGACCGCCTTCCGAACAAGGAGGTGAAATTCACACGCAACAACCTGTTCGAGCGGGACAAGAACACCTGTCAGTATTGCGGCGTGAAGTTCGACCGCAAGGAATTGAACATTGATCATGTGGTGCCCCGTCAACGCGGCGGGCGAACCACGTGGACCAATGTGGTTTGCAGTTGCGTGCCATGCAATCGGCGGAAGGGCAGTCGCACGCCGGAAGAGGCGAAGATGCATCTGATCCGGATTCCTCGCAAGCCGCGTTGGCGTCCGTTTGTGGAGATCAAGTTTTCCCGGACGGTGGACCATAGCTGGCGGCATTTTGTGGATCTGGCGTACTGGAATGTCGAGTTGGGGCAGGACTAGTTTCGTGCCCCGCCGCGTTTTTTGGGGGAAGCGCTTTGCAAAGCATGGTGCCCGGGGTATGATGCACGAGCAGGCAAGGGCACGAGGGAAGGAGAGACGACGTGGCACCGGAACAGGACATGGGATTTTGCGGCGAGCCGAACTGTGAGGAGTACTGGATTGAGTGCGCCGTATGCGGTTGCGAATTTTGTTCCAAGTGTTTTCCCAATTCGAATCTCTGTCCCGAATGCGCCGAGATGGCGGAGTTGGACGAGGAAGAGGAAGAACCCGATTTTGCGGATGTCCCCAATCTCAAAGCCCTGATCCAGGATGTCCCGGAAGCCGATACCGGTCCCGGCAAAGATGAACGGCCCGCCTGAACGATCTTCGTCATTCCGCTAAGGAACCCCATGCAAGAGCACGACGAGCCCCGATATGCGGTCGGTATAGATTTCGGCGGAACCTTCATCAAGATGGCGTTGGTTGATGATGCCGGAACGATCGTGGCCCGGCGCAGAATTCCCACTGCGACCCTGCCGAACCGCGCCGCTTGGATGGATGCGATGGCGGAAGGGATCCACGTCCTGGCGCGGGAGGGGCGCAGCGCTCGGCCGGCAGCGCTGTCCGGCGTCGGAATAGGGGTGCCCGGCTTCGTTGATTTTGCGCGCGGCCATATCTTTGAATTGCCCAATGTGCCGGGTTGGTCCGGGGTGCCGTTGGCGTCGTTAATGGAAGAGCGGATCGGGTTGCCGGTGCGGGTGGACAACGATGTCAATGCCATGGCCACGGGCGAATGTACGTTCGGGGCGGGTCGCACCTATCAGCATGCCGTGTTCGTCACGTTGGGGACGGGCGTGGGGGGCGCGCTGTTGATTCATAACCGCATCTATCGCGGGGCGCATCATATGGCGGGTGAGCTCGGGCATATGACCATCGACATGAACGGCGTGCCGGCGCCCAACGGGCGCGGCGGCTTGGAACAATATGTGGGGAACCGCCGCATTGTTGAACGTGCCCTCCGTTACCTGGACGAGGGCAGGACGTCGTTGCTCGACGCCCTGTGCGAGGGCGATCGGTCGCGCATTGATCCCCTGTTGATTGAAAAGGCCGCCGAACAGGGCGACCCCCTGTCCATCACCGTTTACGATGAGGTGGCGGATTGCCTCGCGGCGGCGCTGGCTTCGGTCACCTATCTATTGCAACCGCAGGCGATCATTATCGGCGGCGGGGTGGGGCAGAGCGGGCCTATTTTGTACGAGCCGTTGCATCGGCATTTGCGTGAGCGATTGAATATCAATTTTGCGGACCGGCTGGAGATCAAGAAGGCCGCGCTCGGCAACGACGCCGGCGTCATCGGCGGCGCCGCCATGGTCCTGCTGGAATAGCGCGTAGCATGAAGACCGGGAAATACAGCCGCTGGTCCATTGCTATTGCCGCCATCGTCGGCCTGGCTCTTATTGTTGTGGGCCTGATCTTATTGTATCGGGACACCGCCCGTCGCTCCGAGGCAGGGCCCGAGCAATCGCTGCTTCGAGCGCGGGAAATCGCCTGTTTGCCGATGGCGTTCTCCCCGCTTTCTATTCCGATGCGCGCCGCGCGCGCTCGCGGCCTCGACGCTCCCGGCCCACACTTTGCAAAGTGTGGGCCGGAGGGGGACGCGGTTGAAAAGATGTATGTATGAACGAACGATCAAACACGGTCGATAATGGGTATCCGCCGAGTTTGATTCGGTATCTCGTCGGTAACCGGCGCGTCTTTTATCGCGGCGTGGCGATGGCCCTCCTGCGCAGCGCGGTTATCGCTCCGATCCCGTGGTTGTTTCAGGTCATCATCGATGTGTATGTCGAAGCATCGCATCTGCCCGGCATCGCCTATATCTCCGTTATCATCGTTGGGATGCTCCTTTTGCATTATGCCTTTGCCGTGCTCGGCGCCATCCTGATCAGTCGGCAAAACGGGTTGATGATGATGCGGCTGCGCGGCGGGATATTCAATAAACTGCATTTCCTGAACTTCGGGTATTTGGACCGGCAGAAGACCGGACGGCTGCTCTCGAAATACGCGTTCGACACGCAGAAAATCGAAGCCATTACGATGCAGATGATGAATCAGTTTCTGCCCACCATCCTCTACAGCTTTTCCCTCTCCGTTATTCTGGTCATGCTCCACTGGCAACTCTCGCTCGTGCTCGTTTTGATGATTCCCTTGTACGCGGTCCTTCGAAACATCTTCTTCAAGCGGATGAAACAGATCAACCGGGAGACGCGGCTCGCGCAGGAGAAGCTCACCGGCGCGGCGGGCGAAGCCATCAGCGCTCTGCGACTGGTCCGAAGTTTCGGGGAGGAGGAGCAGGTCACGCAGAATCTCGACGAGTACAGCTACACCCTTGCGCGGTCGCGCTTCAATCTCGCCAACATCAGCGCGATCTACTCGACCTTTGTTTATGTAATGATTCAGGGGTTCGCGCTGATTACCGTGGCCGGCGGCGCGTATTACGTGATTCAAGGCAGCATGACGATGGGCACGCTGTTGGCCTTCATGGCGGGGTTGCCGATCATCCTCATGCCGGTACACGCGTTTGCGGGGATGATCGAACAATATTTCGTGGCGCAGGAAGGGTATCGCAGCGTCAAGGAACTGCTCGACTCCGAGTATGTGGAGGAATGGCACGGTCGAACGCCCTTGCCCGATCTCAAAGGCGATATCCGTTTCCAACACGTAACCTTCGCGTATCCCGAGACGCTGCGCAATGTGTTCACGGATTTCACCCTGGACATCGAGGGCGGCAAACACACGGCGCTCGTGGGACCCTCCGGGGCGGGGAAAAGCACGATCGCGCAGTTGATTCTCGGGCTCTATAAACCGGATCGGGGCGACGTGCTTATCGACGGCGTGTCCCAGTCCGAACTCGATATGCGCGGCTTACGGCGTCAGGCGGCCGTGGTGTTGCAGGACATCATCCTCTTCTCCGGCACCATTGCGGAGAACATCCGTTTTGCCCGGCCGGACGCTTCCGACGAGGATATCCGCGAGGCCGCCCGGATGGCTAACGCGGAGGAATTCATCGTGCGGCTGGCGGACGGCTTTGACACGATAGTCGGCGAAAGGGGCGTCATGTTGTCCGGCGGCCAACGTCAGCGCCTGTCGATTGCCCGCGCGGTACTGCGCAATCCGCGCATTCTCATTCTCGACGAAGCCACCTCGGCCCTGGACTACGAAAGCGAGCGGCTGGTGCAGGACGCCATCCGGCGCGTCTCCAGCGGGCGCACCGTCATCACCATTGCCCATCGTCTCAGCACGATCCGGCAAGCCGACCGAATCATCGTCATGAAGGAAGGGGCTGTCCTGGAAGAGGGGCGTTACGACGAGCTGGTGGCGCGCGGCGGATTCTTCCAGGATTTACTCAAGATGCAACTCACCGAAGCCTGACCGAGCCCGCTGGGCGTGTATGGATCTTGAAAAGACCGTTGTCACGCGCAATCGCTGTCCACGCTCTCGTCTCACCGGGACGGTTCGCCCTACCATTTGATCCGCGATCTCCAGGGGCAGGTAGGGCGAGGCCTCTGGCCGAGCCGCTGGGTTTGTATGGCGCTCGAAAGGACCGTCGTCTTGCGCAATCGCCCGAACGTGGGCTATTGATCGAGCGCGGCGAAGAGGCGTTGTTCGACGGCGGTCCATGAGTACGTGTTCTCGACGTAAGCGCGGCCGGAGGCGGCCAGTTGTTTGCGGAGCTCGGGTTGATCGATCAGGAGCCGCAGTTCCTCTTCGAAATCCGGGTAATGCCGGAACCAAAGTCCGCCGCCGCTCTGTTCGCATTGCCAGCGCAACACGGCGCCGCGCGCGTGGACCAGCGCCGGGACCCGCGCCAGCCACGCTTCCAGCAAGACGATGCCCAAGCTTTCGTTCACCGAGGGATGGACGAACGCCAAAGCGCCGGCCATCGCTTCCCGCTTTTCTTCTTCGGAAACAAAGCCGACATCCAGAATGAAGGGCTCCAGTTCCGGCGCCGCTTCGATCGGGCCGCTGCCGGTGAAGACCAGCCGGATATCTTCGCCCGTGCGTTCGCGGAAGGTCCGCATGTAATCGAGCAGGAGCGGAGTGCCTTTCAGCGGTTCGCGGCGGCCTGCATACATGATGTAGGGCTCGCTCAAGCCGTGTCGCGCGGCAAACGCCTTCGGATCTGCGTCGAACGGTTCCAGGCCCATGCCGACCACCGCGCATTTCCCGGGCGGCACGTCGAACAGGCGGCGTGCGAGTTCCTGTTCCGGTTCCGTGTTGAACAGGAAGCCGGAGACGTGATCAAACAGGGATTGCATGATGCGCAACCACGCGAACGGTTCGTCGTGCAGGCAGGGCACCAGCAAGGTCTTTTGCGGATGAATGTGGGCTGCGTAGTAGATGAGCCCGAAGAGGTAAGGGCCCATGACAATCCGATCGTACGCATCGCCGTGTTTCCGCAAATGTTCATTGAGCGCGCGGCTGTTGACGTTGTTGCGCATCCACGCTTCCTCGTCTTCCTCCGTGTAGGCGCCCTGCGCACAGATGGCGTTTTGCGCGCGCAGGAAGGTTTCGAGGTCGCGGTCCTCGTCCACGGGAAAGTATTCCACGTCGATGCCGTCCACGGTCGTGCGGCCGGGGGGGATGGAATTTTCCCATGTAAAATGGTCCTGGGCACAGGTCGTCAGGAGTGTGACTTTCCGTCCTGCCTTGGCGGCGCGCAGGGCGAGGTTCTTGATCAGGGTTTCCGCTCCGCCGATGGTGGCCTGTTCGGAGAAGCGCGGGGTGACGAAAGCGATGCGTTCCGCACGGGGCATCAGGTGTCGCGCTCCTTCTCCGTTTTGCCTTCGAGTTCGCTGATCCGTTTTTCGAGCGCCCGAATCTTTGCGGCATATTTCTGGTCGATATTTTCCACGGCCGTGACGAGCAATCCGTTGACCTGGTTTTGTTGCGACCAGAGGCGGTAGGTATAGAATTTGAGCAGGCTCCAAATGGTCTTCTTCAGCCGCACCAGAAAGGGGGCGAGTCCCCGGCGCCGTTCACGGATTTCAAAGTCGGAGATATCGACGAAGGCGGCGTCGCGGAGGCATTTGAGATAGAATTCGAGGAACTCGTCGTGATTACGCAGGGTGGCGAGGTTGGAGCGTTCCGCGCGGGCGACACGGGCGTCGTCATAGACGCCTTCTTCCATTTTCCGGGCTACGGTTTCCTCGACCTCGCGAACAATGGCCGCGGCGTCCACGCCGGGCGCGTATGCGGTGAAGATGGAGCCGGACTCGTATTCTTTATCGTTCATTCGGTTCTTCATAGCGGAGTTGGGGGGGCGAATCAAGGAAAGCTTGGCCCCGGGGGCAGGGTCCCGTCCAATTCGCCGATCATCGAGATGGATGCTGCTTGACACGAGGGCGCGGTTTCGCGTGTCGGGTGTCGCGTGTCGCGTGTCGATGAGCGCATTAATGATTTGAATACGCGCCTTTCGTGCGGTACTAATGACCAACGATAACCATGCAATCAACTGTTACGCCTCAATATACCAAGCTTGCCGCGTTGTTGGAACATTCCGGCCTGTTTACGGAATCCCAGATTGCTGAACTTCTGGAAGGCCATCAGCAGAGCGGGCGTTCCATTACGGACGTGGTGGTGGACCAAGGGCTTGCCCGGGAAGACCAATTTCTGGAAGCGCTGGCGAAGGCCATGGCCATTCCGTTTGTGCGTCTGTCGGACGCCGCCATTGAGCCGACCGTGCTCGAGAAACTCTCCACGAAAGCGATCTTCCAATACAACGTCATACCTGTTGCCTTGGAGGAGCGCACGTTGCGCGTGGCGACGCATGATCCGTTTGTGCCCGGTTTGATCGACGCGTTGCGTATGGCGTCCGGCATGCGGGTGCGGCTGGCCTTGAGCCCGGCCTCCGATATTGCCAAGGCGGCGACGAAGTTTTACGGCGTGGGTGCGGATACGCTGGAACGGATGATTCAGGATGATCGGATCGAGCTGGCGCCCGAAGACGCCTCGAAGAAGGATCTCGGCGAGGTCGACCAGGAAGCGTCGGTTGTGAAGTTCGTTAACCAAATCATTTGGGAAGCGTATCAGGACCGGGCCACCGACATTCATATGGAGCCGATGGAGATGTCGCTGCGCATCCGGTACCGTATCGACGGGGTTCTGCACCAAACGCCGGTGCCTGCGCACTTGAAACGGTTTCAGGCGTCCATCATCTCGCGCATCAAGGTCATGGCGAACATGGACATTGCGGAGAAGCGTTTGCCGCAGGACGGGCGCATCAGCTTGAAGATTCGCGGGGAGGACATCGACGTGCGCGTGTCCACGATGCCGACGGTGTACGGCGAGAGCGTGAGCTTGCGGTTGCTGATGCGGCACAGCGGGTTGACGGGATTGGACAAGCTGGGGTTGGAACCCGAAGACGAAAAGGTGCTGAAAAAGCTGATTACGAAACCGCACGGCATTTTGCTGGTGACAGGGCCGACGGGGTCCGGTAAATCCACGTCGTTGTACGCGTGGCTGCACACGATCAATTCCATTGATAAACGGATCATCACGATTGAGGAACCGATCGAGTACGAGATGGCGGGGATCAATCAGATCCAGGTGCGCTCGGAAATCGGGCTCTCGTTTGCCATGGGTTTGCGTCATATTTTGCGGCAGGACCCGGACGTGATCATGGTTGGCGAGGTGCGCGACCGCGAGACGGCGGAGATCGCCATTCGCGCCGCGCTTACGGGCCATTTGGTGTTCAGCACGCTTCATACGAACGATGCGGCCGGCGCGGTGACGCGGTTGGTGGACATGGGGATTGAGCCGTTTCTGGTGGCCTCGTCGGTGGAGGGATTGATTGCTCAGCGTCTGGTGCGCCAGCTCTGCAAGACCTGTCGCCGCCCGAAAGAGCTGGATCACGACTTTCTGCAGAGCGTTGGATTCCCGATGGAGCGACTGAGCGATGGGGCGATTTACGAGGCCGTGGGGTGCGAGACATGCCGGAACACGGGCTTCACGGGGCGCACCGGGATTTATGAAATCATTCCCATTACGGACCGGATCCGTCCTCTCATTGTCGCGCGGGCGGGCGCCACCGAGGTGCGCAACATGGCGCTGAAACATGGGATGCGTCCGCTGCGTCACGACGGCTGGACCAAGGTGTTGCGCGGCGTGACGACGGTGGAAGAGGTGCTGCGCGTTTCTGAAGACAACGAAGACCTGGCGGAAACCTAGCGCCATGCCGCATGAGAGGAATGCCGATGTGGAATAGTGAGCTTGCGTTTCTTCGTTCGAATATCCAATTCCGAGTTTCGAATCTATCCCGTTTAACCTGATGCCTGTTTTTTCCTATATGGCCAAATCCCGTTCCGGGGAGCGCACGAGCGGCACCGTGGATGCGCCCGACAAGCGTTCCGCCCTGATGCAGGTGGAACGGATGGGGTACGTACCCATTTCCCTGCGGGAAGGCGCCAAGGCCGTTCCGGCGGCTCCCCAAGCCAACAAAAAGAAGGCGCCGCCACCGAAAAGGGGGGGTAAACCGTCGCCGAAGGCGAAGCAGAAGGCCTTTACGCTGCACCGAAACCGCGCGCCGCGGATGAACATGCGCGAGGTGTTATTTTTCACCCGCGAACTGAGCGATCTGCTTGCGTCGGGCATGACGTTGGGCAATGCGTTAAACACGCTCGCGCAGCGCGAGACGGGCAAGGCGCAGGACATCATCATTCCGGAGTTGCGCGACGAGATCATTCAAGGCGCGAGTCTTTCCGAGGGGTTGGCGAAGCGGCCGGACACGTTTACCAACCTGTATGTCAGCATGGTGCGCGCGGGCGAAGCCAGCGGCGATCTGGCCGGTGTGCTGGAACGGTTGTGCCGGCATTACGAACGCGTGCAGGAAGCGCGGGAAAAGGTCATGATGGCGCTTTCCTATCCCGTGATTGTCATTGTGGTCGGCGTCGTCACGATCATTTTTGTTATGATCTTCGTGGTGCCCCGCTTCTCGCAGATCTTCGCCGAACTGGGAAGTACCTTGCCGTTGCCGACACAGATCCTGATCAATTTCAGCAGTTTTCTGCTGAACTATTGGTGGGGGATTGCGGCGGTGATCGTCGGCGCGGTGGTGGGGATACGGACCTATTTGCGTACGGAGGAAGGGATCCATCGATGGCATCGGGCACAATTGCGTTTGCCCGTCATCAGCGGGATCGTGAATGCCAACGCCTTTTCGCAATTTGCGCGCACGCTCGGAGCGTTGCTGAACAACGGGGTGCCCGTCCTGCAGGCCTTGTCCATCGTGGAAAACACCGTCGGCAACACGATTATTGCGGATGAAATCAAGAATGCGCGCGGCCGGGTCACGGACGGGGCGACCATATCCGCGCCGCTGGCGGCGGGGAAAGTGTTCCCGGCGATGCTCACGGACATGCTGTCCGTGGGGGAAGAGACGGGGGACATGGCGGGTTCGCTCAACCATATTGCCAATCGGTATGAATACGAGCTGGACCGGAGCGTGAAGCTGTTGACCACGATCATTGAGCCGATTTTGATTCTGCTGATTGCCGTCATGGTCGGTTTTGTGGCGATCAGCATGTTGCTGGCTGTATTTGATTTGACGAGTGGGTTGAGTGTATAGTTATGAAGAAGTTTTCAGTATTCAGTGTGCGGTGTTCAGTGAGTTCGGGAGTCGATTCTTCTCACCACTGAATACCGAACATGGAAATTGGTTTGGAAGAGAGGTAGGAAAATGGAAAATATACTGCGCAGAGTGCGAATGGGTGGTCGGTCGGGTTTTACCCTGATTGAGGTGTTGTTGGTGGTCGTGATTATCGGCATTCTTGTCGGCGTGGCCATTCCTCGCCTTGGCGGTCGGGTTCGGCAGGCGGAGATTTCGCGCGCCCGTGCGGACATTCAGAGTGTCGGTTTGGCGTTGCGCATGTACGAACTCGACAACGGCGAGTACCCGGCCAGCTTGGAAGGGCTGGTCAGTAACCCGGGCGGGTTGCGGAACTGGAACGGACCGTATTTGGAATCCGGTTTGCCTACCGATCCATGGGGGCGCAACTATCAGTACACCCGGACGCAAACCAGCTATACCCTGCGCTCGCTCGGTCCGGACGGCGTGGAAAGCGATGCGGACATCACCAATTAGCCTGTTGTCCCTAGGCGGCTCCGCGGACCCCACCGGTTTGGAATCGTATGTGGATCGGGGTCACGCTGCGTCGGCGCGCAGGGGGTTTACCCTCCTTGAGATCATCCTCGTCGTCGCCATTACCCTCATTGTGTCCGCGTTGGCGGTGCCGGCGTTCATGCGCTCGTATCAGACCGCGAATCTGCGGTCGGCGTCGCGCGCCGTGGTGACGGCGGGCAAGTACGCGCGGAACATGGCGGTGCTGCAGCAGAAGCAGGTGACCGTCTTCTTTAATTCGCACACCGGCCAGATTGACATTGTGTTTGTCGAGCACGCGACCGGATCGCGTGTGGACGCGTTCCTCGACGCGCGTCGCGGGCTGGGGGAGGCGGAGTCGTTCACCACGGACGTGCAACGCTCGCACCAACTGCCCGAATTCGTTCAGATTGTGGATTTCACGGCGCCCAGCCGGGATCAGGAGATGGACGGCGTCTACTGGGTCAACTATTTCCCGAGCGGGGTGAGCGATTCGTATGCCTTGCGGATATCCGATCAGCAACGGCGCCGCTCCGTGCGGGTCGAAGTGGATCATCTGTCCGGAGCCACGGCGACGACCTATGAATAAGGTCCGTCATACCTCCGCGCGCCACCGTTCGCGGGCGGGTTTGACCCTGATTGAGGTCATGCTGACGATGGTTATTCTCTCCATTGGCGGGATCGTGCTGATTTCTTCGGTCTCGCAATGCCTCGCCGTCGTGCGCGCGGCGCGGCTATACAATCATGCACATACCCTGTTGGCCCGGATTGAATTGGAACATCCGTTGTTCGATGAAGACATTCAGGTCGGAACGGAGCGCGGCCGCTTTAGTGGCGCGGAGTATGGCAACTTTGAATGGATGCGCGTCACGGAGGTGGTCGGGGACGAAGAAGATCGCCTGTTCGAGGTGCGCACCCGCGTGTCGTGGGCGCGCCGCGGCCAAACCGGATTTGAAGAGGTGACCTACTATCGTTACGCGCCGGAAGAGGACGGATGATGAAGAAGGCGGGCTTCACTTTCCTGGAATTACTTGTCGCGCTCGGCATTCTTGTGGCGGTGTTCGCCATTATCTTCACGATCTTCACCTCCACGCTCGGCGCGTGGAACCGGGGCACGGAGGCGTTGACCAAATTGCATCACGGAGACTTTGTGATGGAGCAACTGGTGCAGTCGCTTCGGTCCGCGGCGTTCTTTGATTCCGTGCCGGAGTTCTACGAGTTCCGATTGGAGAAGCGCTCGGCCGGCGGGCGACCGGCGGATGTCATGAGTTGGGTGACTTCCAGTTCGGCCTTCATGCCGCTGGATTCTCCTTACGCCAACGGCTTGCACCGTATTGTGGTCACCATTGACCGGACGGATCAGGGACAGTACGGCGTGGCCATTCGCGCCATGCCGCACCTATCCGAGGATGAGGATCTTGATCCGGATCCGTGGTTTGTGTCCACGCGGGTAAAAGGGTTGCGCTGCGAGATTTGGGATGACGAATTTGCCGTGTGGGAGGAGCGCTGGGAGGAGAGCAACGCCGTGCCCTCTCTGGTGAAGGTCACGTTGGAAATGGAGCCGGACGAGCCCTATGATCCGCCCATCCGTATTCAGCGCGCGATCCAGATCCCCGTGGCGCCGGCCGTCACCAGCCGGGTCGATTTTGTGGAGACTGGGGAATAGGGAAGAATGGTTCATGGTTGATGGGACGAAAATGAATTCGGCATTCGACATTCGGCATTCGGAAATGCGCCGGGGTTCCGCCCTGGTGGTGGCGCTGTGGATTATTCTTCTGCTTTCGCTGCTCATTGCCAGTTTTGCGTTCGACATGCACGTGGAGGCGGACATCACGTCGTATTATCGAAAGCGCTACAAGGCGCAGTTCATTGCGCAGTCGGGCCTTGAGTTGTCCAAGGTTATCCTGTCGAAATTGCAGACGGTGGACGAAGAGGAGGTCGGGTTGGACGAAAAAGACGACCAGCTCATTACGGCCGCCGTCAATTTGTCCCGGGGCGTTGCGGTGCGTAACATGACCCGGACGATCGGGGAGGGGACGCTTACGTTGGAGATCGCGCCCGAAGAGGGGCGCCGCAACGTCAACATGTTAACCGACGAGGATTGGGAGGAGATTCTGGATCAGGCGAATATCCCGTTGGAGCGGTGGCCGGAACTGATCGACTGTTTTCTGGACTGGACGGACGGGGCGAGTCCCGACACCCGGCGTTTGCACGGCGCGGATTCGACCGACCCGTTCTATGTCAATCGGGGGTACAAGATCAAAGGGGCGCCCCTCGACACCGTGGACGAGTTGCTTTTGATCAAGGGATTTGACGAGGAAGTGGTGTTTGGGAGCCCGCCGGGGACGCCGCCCGAGGAGGCCATGCGGGGGATTGCCTATTGGCTTACGGCTTGGAGTCATGGTAGGGTGAATATCAATACCGCTTCTCGCGAAGTCTTGTTGACCCTTCCGGGTATTGAAGAATGGGCGGTGGACGCGATCATTGAACAACGTGTTGGGCTGGACGGTGAGGCGGGAACGCGGGATGATGGATTTGACAGCGTACAAGAGGCTATCGCCCTGACCGGCATGAACCCGCAGTTGGCTAACCGGCTTACCGTTAGTGATGTCCATTATCTGCGTATCACGTCCATCGGCGAAGTGGGCGGTGTCCGGAGCGCCGCATGGAGCGTCATGCGCGTGGAAGCCGATCAATTGGTGCCGGTGTATTGGCGGGAAGAACAATTGTAAAGGGTACAGCGCGCTGCCCGTTCGGGATGTAGTGAATGGCTAATCGTGATGTTATAACGGCCGTACTGGCCAGTGGACGACGTCTGGAGTGGACCACGCTCCGGCGCCGCAAGGGCCGGTATGATGTTGCCGAACAGAAAAGCGTCGAGTTGGACATCCCCGAGAAGATGGAGGAACGGGACCCGGCACAGTGGGCGGGGCAGATCAAGCAGGCGCTTGGCGCCATCAAGGGGCATCTGACGGTGACGCTGCACACCGAGCGCGCCCTGTTGCGTGCCGTGGATCTGCCTTCCACGGATCCCGACGAGTTGACGGGCATGGTGGAGTTGCAGGTCGACAAGTTTTCCCCTTTCCCCATCGAACACATGGCCTTGGCGCACGAGGTGCTTGGTACGCCGGGGGACGCCGCGCGCGTATTGATCGCCGCGTGCAAGCGCGATGTGGTCGATGATCTGGGCGCGCTCTTTGAGGTCGCCGGCCGGCAGCCGGACCGGATCGACATCGCCGCTGCGGGGTGGTGGCATTTGTTGAAGGAAGAGAAGGCGTTTCCGACCGAAGGTCGCCATGGGCTGTTGTTGATGGATGAAACCGGGACGGAACTGGTGATTACCCAGGACGGATTGCCGGTCGTGGTTCGGTCGCTGGGCGCGCAGCATGAGGCATCGGATGAGTCTTTTGCGGCTGAAATTGCGGAAGAAGTGGCGTACACCTTGACCTCGCTGGAAGCGGAATGGGGGGCGATGGCCGCGCCGGACCTGACGGTTTGGCATCGCGGGGCGGCGCCCTCGTTGTTGATGGACCGGTTGGCGACGGAGTGCGCGATCGAGACGCATGCAAAGACGTTGGACGATCTGCCTTCCTTGACCGAAGGGATTGCCCGCCGCGACGCTTATTTGGGGGGATCGGTACTGGACTTATCGCCGCCGGAATGGAAGACGGTGGCTTCGGAGCGCACGGGGCAGCGTCGCATGATTGCACTGGTGGCGTCGCTGTTGGTGGCGTGGCTTGCGGTTTTGGCCGTGTTCTTTCTCGTGGCGCATCTTGACGAGTCGCGGATTCAGCGGTTGCGCGCGGAGATTGCCGCGCTGGAGGATCCGGCCGAGGAGGCGCGCGTGCTTCGGCGGCGCGTGGAATCGCTCGAACAGTTTGCCGACCGCACCCATTCCGCTCTGGAATGTCTGCGTGAGGTGTCCGAATTGCTTCCGCGCGGTGTGGAGCTGAACTCGTTCACCTTTCGCAAAGGCGGCGCCGTCAATTTGCGCGGCGAATCGACGACGGTGCCGCCCATCTATGATTATATTGAGGCGCTCGAGCAATCGGAGCTTTTTGATGAAGTCCGGACGGAAGGGGTCACCCAGGCCCCGGGCGGCCGGCGCAATCCCGAATTCAGGCTGACCGCCCAGCTCCCGGGAGAGCCACAATGAAATTGAACCAGCGGGAGAGTCGTTTGGCGGTGGTCGCCTTGGTGGCCGTGCTGGTTGGGCTGACCTATTGGGTGGGCGAGCCGCGCTATGAAGAGTGGAAGCAGAGCAGCGAGGAAGTGGAATTATTGATCCGTCGGCAGGCGGCCGCGCAGCGTTTGTTGGACCAGACCCCCGAACTGAATGAGCGGTTGAGATCGCTGCGTGAACAACTTCCTCAGCATCCGCCCGAAACGGATGTGACGTCCCAGCTCTTGCGCAACCTGCAAACGTTCGCGGATGAGCACGGGTTTCTTCTGTTGCGGCGCGAGCCCGAACCGGAACGGCAGATCGGCGATTTATACGAACTCGCCATCACCTGTACCTGGGAAGGCGAGTTGCCGTCGTTGGTCCATTTTCTCTATGCACTCCAGTCGCAAGGTGCTATTGTGGACGTACGACAATTAACGATCACCCCTGTTCAAGGCGCCCCCAATCGATTGCGCGGCACCTTGACGGTGGACTACGCATACAGTCGGACGGCGCCAGGGACTTGACGGATGAATACAGGACGCACACACCATCACTATTCGAATTACGCAGGCGTTGTTGCCGTCGTGGCGGCGGCGTGGCTGGTGTTGGGGGGATCGGCGCTTGCGCAGGTGGTCCCTCCGTTGTCGGCTGAGACGGACGCGGAGCGGTTGATCAACCTCAATTTCCGGGATTCCCCCCTGGATATGGTGCTCGAATTCTATAGTGGCTTGACCGGGCGGACCATGATCAAGTCGCCGGGCATCAACGCCACCATTACTCTGCGGGGCCAGACCCGCATGACCGAACGGGAAGCCTTGCAGGCCATCGAAAGTGCGTTGGCCATGCACAATGTGGCGCTGGTTCCCATGGGCGACCGTTTCCTGCGCGTGGTGCAACCCACGGCGGTGCGGCAAGAAGGCATGCAGATCCTGCGCGAGATTCCCGAAGAGCCGTTGCCGGAAACGGATCAGATTCTCAGCCTCATCATCAATCTGCAGCACATGGAGATCGGCGAGGTGCAGCCGATCCTTCAGCAAATGATTCATGGTTACGGCAAGATTCAGGCGTTGGAACGCACCAACAGCATGATGATTACCGATACCGCCAGCAACCTGAACCGGATCCTGGAGGTCTTGGAATTCATTGATCGCCCGTTGGAAATGCGCGAGGACATTTTTGTCCGGCAGATTCGCTTTGCCGAAGCGGGGCAGGTGGCCTCCAAGCTGA
>SKXR01000195.1 GCA_007128275.1 Kiritimatiellia bacterium | reverse complement strand
ACTTTGGATTGGACGCGCGCGGTGTGGTTTGTCTTCATCCAAAGCGGTGTCGCCGTCCTCTTCCGCTTCGCTACAGAGGACTCTGCCACCGCAGTCCAAATTCCCTTGAGGTGGCCTGCTCTGTCGTTCCTTTTTGGACTGCGGCGGCAGAGCGAAGCGTCGACGCCGCTTTGGCTTGACCAGTACGTAATATCTCCCTTACTTCTACATAGACTTGTGCAGACCTATCTCTTACCAAATACACTTATCACTTTGGGGTGTCCCATGCGCGCCGATGAATTGGGTCGAGCTATGCGAGACCGGTTTAGGACGTCGCCCCTGTCCGCGAAGCTTGTTTCATCATCCGTTTGCATTCTGCCATGAAGTCCGTAGTATGCAGGCGGTGATGGCCGACATTTTCTTGTGCAGTGAGCGCGGATGGGAGATCAAGGATGAAGACAGAGACGTTGACACGGTGGACGGTGGAAAAGGCCAGGGAACTATACGGGGTCCGCAATTGGGGCGCGGGCTATTTTGATGTGGCCGACAACGGCGATGTGCTGGTTCGCCCGTTTGGCGCCGGATCCCCGGTTTCCATCAGCATGATGGATGTCGTGGCGGGGTTGAAGGACCGGGGTTTGGCCATGCCGGTCTTGATCCGATTCGGCAATGTGTTGGCGGACCGAATTCGTATGCTCAACGAAAGCTTTCAGAAAGCCATGCGGGAGGCGGGCTATCAAGGGCGCTATCGCGGCGTGTATCCCATCAAGGTGAATCAACAGCAACAGGTCATCGAAGAGGTGGTTCGCTACGGGAAACCGTATCATCACGGGTTGGAATGCGGCAGCAAGGCGGAGCTGATCGCGGCGCTCGCATATATGAACGACCCGGAAACCTATATCGTCTGCAACGGCTACAAGGACGAGGAATTTGTCGATCTGGCTTTGTACGCGCTGAAGATGGGTATTCAGACCATTCTGGTGGTGGAAATGCCGGGCGAAGTGAAATTGATTCTGGAGCGCGCCGCGCGTATGAATATCCGTCCGCGTCTGGGTGTCCGCGCCAAATTGGCGACGCGCGCGGAAGGGCACTGGACGGAGTCGGGCGGGGATCGCAGCATGTTCGGGCTGAATGCGTCGCATGTGATCGACATCGTCGATCTACTTCGTGATCGCGAGATGCTGGATTGTATGCATATGCTCCATTTCCATTTGGGCTCGCAAATCGCCAACATCCGCAACATTCGCGCGGCGATCTCCGAGGGAAGCCGTTTCTACGTCAATCTGGTGCAGGAAGGCGCGAAGATGGGCATCATCAATGTCGGCGGCGGGTTGGCCGTGGATTACGACGGATCGCATACCAATTTTTCCAGCAGCAGCAACTATACGGTGGACGAATACGCGGCCGACGTGGTGGAAACGGTCATGTCGCTCGCGGACCAGGCGGGCGTACCGCATCCGACCATTGTCAGCGAGTCGGGCCGTGCAACGGTGGCGTATCATTCCGTGCTCTTATTCAATATCCTCGACGTCAGCCGGTTTGAATCGCACGGGTTACCCGACACGTTACCGGACGACGCTACGGAACCGCTGAAGAACCTGATGCACACCAACCAGTCGTTGACTGCGAAGAACGTGCAGGAATGTTATCACGACGCGGTGTATTACCGCGATGAAATCCGCTCGGCGTTCGATCACGGGGTGGTGACGCTGCGGGAACGGGCGTTGGCGGAACGTATCTTCTGGCATATCATCAACCGGGTGGCGCATGAACTGCATGGACGAAAGTATATTCCTGACGAATTGATAGGGTTGTCCGGCGCCATCGCCGATGTCTACCACGGCAACTTCAGTGTTTTCCAGTCGCTGCCCGATTCCTGGGCCATTGAACAGTTGTTCCCGGTGATCCCGATCCATCGTCTCAACGAGGCGCCGACGCGCCAGGCCACCATCGCCGACATTACATGCGATTGCGACGGGAAGATCAATCGCTTCATCGATCTCCATGACGTGAAGAACACCCTGCCGGTGCACAAGCTCCTGGATAACGAGGACTACTGCATGGGCGTCTTTCTCGTGGGGGCTTATCAGGAAACGCTGGGCGATTTGCATAATCTGCTGGGGGATACACATGTGATCAGTGTGCATGTCGATGAATCCGGCCAGATCGAGTACGCGCGCGAGATCCCGGGCGATACGGTTGCGGATGTGCTCAGTTATGTGGAATACAATCCGTCCGACCTGCTGGACCGGATGCGCAAACAGGCGGAAGTGGCGGTGCGCGCGGGCGCCATCACGCCGCAGGAACGACGCGAAATCGTTGCGGCCTACGAAACAGGGTTGCGAGGGTATACCTACTTTGAAAGCTGACCTATGGCGCTCAACCATCTAAAACGCAAAATCCGGCCGATCGATCCCGTCGCTACGCGCTCGCCCAATGAGCTGGTCACCGCGTTGTCCGGTTGTTCATTCCAAGGACGTTCGTTGTCGTTCGCGCTCGACGTGTGGGAGACGATGTGCCGCGATAAAGAATGCGTGCGGGTGATCAGTTTGGCGGGAGCGATGGTCCCGGCGGGCATGGGATTGGTGGTTATCCGGTTGATGGAAGCCGGGTTGCTTGATGCGATTGTCTGCACGGGCGCCACCGTATCCCATGATCTCTGCAACCTGGTGGATCAGGAGGAGCAGGCGCATTT
The DNA here is from genome assembly GCA_007128275.1 of Kiritimatiellia bacterium. Taxonomy (GTDB): domain Bacteria; phylum Verrucomicrobiota; class Kiritimatiellia; order SLAD01; family SLAD01; genus SKZA01. The sequence goes on along the minus strand of SKXR01000195.1, from coordinate 5,784 downwards.
TATCGGGCATGAACACGAGGACGACGAGGTCTTGCGCGCCGAGGAGATCAACCGCATTTACGATACCTATTTACCCGAAACCGCCTTTCGCAACGCAGAGCAGGCCGTGGCCGCGTTGCTGCCGACGTTCTCGTACGATTCCGAAGCCGACGGCATCCTGACCCTAACCACCGCTCGTTTCATGGAACAGCTCGGCGCAGGGTTGAAGGGGACGGGGATTCTGACGGTCGCCGCGCGCCGTGGCGTGCGCATCTTTGTGCCCGCCATCTCGGATAGCGAGTTGGGGTTGAACGTCCTGGCCGCAAACACGAAAGGCGTGCTCGGGGACGGGCGTCGCGTCGTCTTTGATACGCTCGGCGACGTGGATGCCTTTTCGCAGATGATCGCGAAAGGACCGCGTCATGCCGGGTTGGTGACGGTCGGCGGCGGGGTGCCGCGCAATTGGGCGCAACAAGTCTATCCGTACCTGAATATGAAGGCCGCGACCCAAGAGGACGTGGCGGACGGTTATCATTACGGCGTACGCATCACGACCGATCGGCCCGAATTCGGCGGCCTCAGCGGCTGCACGATTTCGGAGTCCAAAAGCTGGGGCAAATACGAGAACGAAGCGGTGGAAGCCAGCGTGGTGTGTGACGCAACCATCGCATTTCCGCTGCTGACCTCGGCGTTGTTTGAGCGGTTGAGTGTGGACTAGGTCAAGCGCGCCCGTTGTCTGCTCCGTGCTCCTCTTATTCGCTTTTCTCTTCGGCGGGCACGCCGCGCCGTAGCGTCTTCGCGTAGGCGGGAGCCTCGCCCTCCAGGCCCAGGGCAACCCCACAAGCTGGAGGGCGACGCTTCGCGGAGCCTTGGAGTGTGCGGGTCCGGTGAGCCGGGAACTGAACAGGGATTGCGCGGGACGACGGTCTTCTCAATTTCCATACACGCGCGGCGGCTCGGCGGGAGCCTCGCCCTCCAGGCCCAGGGAAACCACACAAGTTGGAGGGCGACGCTTCGCGGAGCCTTGGAGTGTGCGCCCAAGTGGCGGTCCGGTGAGCCGGGAACGTGACTTGTTACGGCTGGAACGGTTTGCGGTTGCGTTGCAGAAACGCAATGGCCTTGTCTTCGAGCGTTTCAATCCAGTTTGTAGACCGGCACGCATGGCGCACGCGCGCCCAAAGGAGCGCAGGACTCCGTTGTATCGCCTTGTGAATCGCTTTCATGTGCTTTTCGAGTCGTTCCATGCTTTCGCGGCCGCCCCACAAGGGTACCGGGCGCTCCATGATCCACGGGTCGCGCGACCATTTGATCCACTCGTCAAGCAAGGGCGCCCTTCCGCGGTCCATTTGCTCTTCGTACAGGGGGGAATCGATCGTGAACGGGAACGGTTCCACCCGGTAGTCAGACAAGCTGAAGCGACGTATGGCTTGAATGATCCGTTCCTCTTCGCCGCTACTTTCTTCCGGACTGCCGATCCAATATCGCGGGTACACGCGAATACCCTTCGCGGTGAGCGCTTGAAATGTGCGGCTCAGTTCCCGCCAGTCCAGTTTGATGCCGTATGCGCCTAGCGCGGAGCGGTCACACGAAGGAAATACGACTTCCACCCGGAAACAGCGGGATTCGCGTAAGTCAGCCACGAGGTCGTCATCGAGCGCCATGGGCGCAATCGTCAGACTCCATGGCTGTTGATTGCGGATATACAACAATTCCTTGATCCACTGGTCTAATCGTTCCCGCGTCCAGAAACCGGGTGAATCGGTCAGGACGACTTCTTTGATCTCCGTATGCGAGCAGCGGCTGACGAGCGCGGCGAATCGGTCCATGGGCCAGTGCCGCAGCGGCGACCCGGCCCCGCCGAATGCGCGATCTCCGTCTGTGCGGGAATGACCGCGCGTGAGGCGTACCTCTGCGCGGCATGATCGTGCATACAGGTCGTTCGTGTATTCATTCCAAAAGATGTCTTTCCAGTCGGGCAACGCCAAGCCGGCAAGACGGGGCACCCAGTAGGGTTCGGTCTTCAGACTTCCCTGCATGATCAAGCCCGGTGTTCGGCGCAGGCGCTGCTCGACATCGATATAATCCAGAAGATTGCGCAGAATGGGTTCCGGATCGCCCGCCAAGGCGAAGTCTGCGCGGGGGATTTCCGAGACATGATCTGGAAAGGCGGACGGGTATTCGCCACACAGCACGGTGCGCATGGTCGGGAAATGCCGTTTGGTGATTTCCAGGACGGCAGCCACTTGGCCCAAGGCAAGGATGGGACAATGGATAACGAGAATCCGGGGCGGCGAAAGTTGTTCGAGGCGCGCGACCAACTCGGTTTCCAAATCCGCAAAGAGGCGACAATCGATGAAATGGCAGATGTGCCGCGTATGTTTCTGCAGAAAAGCCTGCAGGCACATCAAGGACCACGGCGGCGAGAAGAGGTCCAGCGATCCCCCGGCGGAATCCAACGGTTCCACATCCACCGGTGTGTCGGGCGGTTGTACTAAAAATACATTCACTTGAAGATCTTCCCTCGATTGCGCTAGGCTTGGCATGCTAGCGTCAAGCAACTGCAGAGTAGCGTAATAAATAGTCAAATACGTATCAAGCGTAATGATTGGGCGGGTATGGAGACAAGGGAGAGCGATTTTCTGGTGATTGGAAGCGGGTTGGCGGGCATGATGACCGCCCTGCAATTGGCCGAGACGGGCCGGGTGATGCTTGTGACCAAGCGGGGTCTTCAAGACAGTAACAGCGATTGGGCCCAAGGAGGCATTTCCTGCGTGATGGATCCTGAAGATACGCCGGAAGCGCATATTCGCGACACCCTTGCGACGGGCGGTGGGCTCTGTAACGAGGAGGCCGTGCGCGCCATCATTGCGCAGGCCCCGGATAGCATCCGGGATCTGGAACAGTACGGCGTCCGTTTCGAGCGCAAGACGGGGTCGGAGGCCTATGATCTGGGGCAGGAAGCCGGACATTCGGCGCGGCGCGTCTTGCACGCGGGTGATATCACAGGCCGCGAAATGATCCGCGTCCTGAGCGCCCGAGTTGAAGCACACCCGCGAATTACTGTTCTCACGCACTGCATGGCGATTGACTTGGTGACGACCGGTTGGTTGGGGTTGTCCGGTTCGAATCGATGTGTCGGTTGCTATTTCATCGATGAGCGAAAGAGCGAGATCTTCGCTGTTCGCGCGCCCTACACCGTCTTGGCCACGGGCGGCGCAGGAAAGGTGTACCTGTATACAAGCAACCCCGATTTGGCGACGGGGGACGGCATCGCCATGGCGTGGCGTGCCGGATTGCCCATCAAGAATATGGAATTCGTGCAGTTCCATCCGACGTGTCTGTTTCATTCGAAGGCGAAATCCTTCTTGATCAGCGAAGCGGTTCGCGGCGAAGGTGCTGTACTGGTCAATGCCGGTGGACAATCGTTCATGGATCGGTACGACGAACGAATGGCCTTGGCGCCACGGGACATTGTTGCACGGGCGATTGATCAGGAAATGAAACGGCGCGGCGATCGCTGTGTCTTTTTGGATATCACGCATCGGGACAAGGACTTCCTCGTCAAACGATTCCCCAACATCTACGCCACCTGCCTGAAGTTGGGCATAGACATGGCCGTTGATCCGATTCCCGTGGTTCCTGCGGCGCATTACTTGTGCGGGGGCGTGGAAGCACGAGTGAATGGCGAGACGGCGTTGGAGGGCTTGTTTGTCTGTGGCGAAACGGCCTGTACGGGCATGCACGGCGCCAACCGTCTGGCGAGCAATTCTTTGTTGGAAGCCTTGGTGTGCGCAAAGGAAACGGCCCGGACGCTTACGGACCGTCACCAGCAAGGCGACATGCCGGATGTGACCATTCCCGACTGGCGCTTCGGCGACGCCGCGCCCAGCGACGAGGCGGTCGTCGTGGAGCATAACTGGAACGAGGTCCGCACCTGCATGTGGGATTATGTGGGCATTGTGCGTACCAATAAGCGCTTGGAACGGGCGAAGCGGCGTATTCGCAATCTGCGCCGCGAGATCCGGCAGTATTACCTCGAGTACTTCGTCACCGTGGATGTGCTCGAGCTTCGCAATATTGCCGCTATTGCCGAATTGGTTATTCGATCGGCTGAAATGCGAAGGGAAAGCCGCGGCCTGCATTTTACGCTGGATTATCCGGCCCTTGACGCCTCATCGCCGATACGCGAGTCGCGCATTATCGACGCCCCCGGGGATTGCGAGCATTGACGAGCGTGCACCACCCGACACCCGACACCCGACACCCTTCCCACTATCGTTGCCGTTTACTAAAGCGGTCGATGAACAGAATGATGCAGCAGAGGATGACGAAACTCGCTATCACCCAGATAATCACGATGGGCATGGTGTTGTCGCCCGTGATCGGGTGACCGAACGGGCTGACCGCGTGCGTGAGGGCGATGGCGATCAGCAGGGTGAAAATGATGGTGGTGGAATACTGTAGCGCGTCCTGGACGGGCAGGCGCACAGAGGCGTTCTTATGCCGCGCCCATTCGGCGATCAACCGGCGTAGGGTAATCAGGATCAATAAGCCGAACAGTCCGACATGCAGCAGGGGATGCAGGTAGACACCGAGCGAGGGAAGGGTGAACCACATCAGGGAGATGAGTAGGAACAGGTATAGGGTCTGGGCGGCAAACAAGAGGTAAGGGAACCAATGGTCCAAGGATCCTGCCATGCGCGTGGCCAGATGGGTGCGGTGTTTCCCGCCGTCGCGCATGCCCAACGCGCCGCGGAGGATCATGAGTCCGCCGAGCGCCGTGCCCATGATCACCCAGTATCCCGGCGGCGTACGTTCCGGTTGAGCCCAGAGCAGCAGTGCCGCCAGCACCACGGTCAACCAGCCGGCTTGGCGGGTGTAGCGTATGATCTCCACGGAATGGCGTTCGGAGGGGCGATATTGCGGAAAGAGCGGGACGCGTTTCTCGTTCCCCGCGGCATATTCCTGAGCCTTTGTGCTGTGCGGCTGGGTCGTCATAAAGTGGTACGGGAATAGATTAGCTGGCAATTATCAAACGGACAAACATAATGATTCCTCACGCATGAATGGTCCAGTACAGAGTTTGGCCGCACTTTTTGCGGGGGTCTTTCGCCTCGGCGCCATGGCCGTTGTCCTCATGATGCTCTTCTTCCCCGCCTTCAAGGGAATGTGGATCGGGTACATTCCGCTGCTGGTCGGGGGTCTGCTGCTGGGGGGACTCGTACGTTTTCATCGGAGCATGAGTGCCGGATTGATGGCCTTGTCCGGAGCACGTTTCCTGTGGCTGATTGTCCTGGTGCCTGTCGTTGTGCAATTGGCATTGATTTTTCTGTTCCGATCCGTGCCGACGTTCGACGGATTCTTCGTGTACCGGGAGGCAAAGACGCTGGCGGAATCGGGAGGGATGAGTCCGCTTACGTATTATGCGCCCGGCCAGATCTGGTACTATGCCATCTTCTTCCGACTATTCGGCGCTTCATTTTTGGTGGCGCAACTCTGTCAGCTCCCGCTAGTCGGACTGATTCCCGTGCTGAGCTACGGTATCGCCAAGCGCGCGATGCCCGTGGCGCCGGCACGGGTTGCCGCCCTCCTGATCGCGCTCTATCCCGGCTTGCTGGGATACATTCTAGTGACTCCGTATTACTTCTACATGTACACCGTCAGCATCCTGCTGGTCGTGTGGGCGTGGTTGAAGGTGCTGGATCATCCGGAAGACCGGTTCAGCGCGATGTGGGGCGGCGCGGCGGCGGGGTGGGGCGCCCTGACCAAGGCGACCCTGCTTGTGGCCCCGGTGCAAACCCTCTT